>JAGLPP010000116.1 GCA_023137315.1 Bacteriovoracaceae bacterium | reverse complement strand
ATTCCGGAGAACTTGTGGTTATTTGTAACTGTTTAAATCAAGGAAACGGTATTGGTATGATCTTCGTATAAATGTTTAACACAATTTAACAAAATCACAATTATTGCAAGATAACCCCCCGAAATAACAATCTATAAGTGGCACAAGATGTGCAAGTTTATTTTACATACTTAATCGACGAAGGGGGTCATGATGTTTGGTTTTTTCAAAAAAAATACTATTGATTTGGTAAGTGAATATTACTCGGTAAGACTCATTCATGAATTTGTAAATCACCCTACAATATCCTCGAGTGATATTGATAATATTTTATTCTATATTAAAGATAATCGTCCTGAAGTAGTTGTGGTTTTAAGTAGCCTGACAGAAGGAATACGCATAAGACAGGGTTCAAGAATATCCAAGGAAGCGTTTGATCAAAATCTTGAGTTTATACATAAACTTATGTGGCCAACATTGGTACTTGGGATGAAATCAGGTAATAGCTTCAGGGGTGTTTTTGACAGCTTCATGGAAGATCACAACAAGCTTGCATCTTAGTCCATACAAACATAGAAGCAAATAATCAAGATTATGTCAGTGTTTGTGAGGCTGGCCTGTTTGAATCATTGGTATTTCGATGGGCTAAAAATGGGCTATGATAGAAGAAAATAGCTCATTTTAGAGCTTAATGGTGCACAAAATATGTAGGACCTAAAATGACCAAAGCCTAATATCTATCGAGCTTTAGAGTGATTTGTTGTTGCATTTATACACGCAGTAGAAAGGATCCTAGAGGCTCCCATGTTCTCCGCCATTTTTTTTCTCATCGAACTTAAGATCATTAAAACAAACTTGTATTCCCCAAAAGGTATTTAATGTGGGTATCTAAATATCTTGGGAAAATTTGATTCCATTTTTGCTCAGCTTTTCTTTTATTTAACCATGCAAGCATGAAAATATGTCTAATTCGCTCAAAAGTTCTAAGGTTGTTTTCAATATTTTCTGGTAAGGAGGTTTCTTTCTTGTATGCCTTGATAAAAGAATCCAGAGTTTCAATCTCTATTGTTCCCATGTGTCCTTTGCTCATTCGATGCAATGGCATGGCAAAGTCCCACCCATAAAAACCTTTACAGCAGTCATCGAAATCAATTGCAGTTAGACCATTTTCTGACTTTATAAAATTTCCAGGGTGAAAATCATAATGGATGAGTCCAAAATATTCGCTATCTTTAGGTAGTTTATTTAAAAATATAAAAACGTCATCCCACTCTTTTTGCAAAATACCCAGTTTTAATTTTTCAAGATTCAAATCAGAAGGAGAGAATGACTTAATCCACGGCAATTCATCCCATGCATGACGATTAATTGTATTTTTATGAAGGTAACTCTTTGAAGCATTATGAATTTGACCGAGCAGACTTCCCCAGGAAGAGATAAAGTCTATATCCCAAAATTCCGAGCGAATATGTTCGCCTTCTATATATTCGAAAAATGAAAAATAATACTCATCAGAATTAAGATTCAATTTAGCAACAGTAGAGTCATTTATAAGTGAAATGGGGCAAGATACAGAAACACCACATTTTTTTAGATGTGTTAAGTAATCATGTTCCGCCAAAATTGAGTTAATTGATTCTTTTTTCGGACGATAGACCCTGGCAAAATATGATTGCCCACCTATTGTTGCTTTGTAGTTACTGTTAACAGAATATCGCAAAAAAGAAATGGAAGCATCATCGATAGAATGCTCTCTTATTTTACTTTGAAGTTGATCTGAAAAATCTATGGTTTCAAACATCATAACAACAATTACCTTTATATAAAAAGAGAATATCGTTACTTAAGGATATTTGAAAGAGATACTTCTGAGAACAATTTGCGAGAAAACCGAGAATTATGAGAACAAGTCCGAGAATATTTTTAATTTGTTCAATGAATTGGGAATTTCACAAAAAAGATTGAGTACCAGCTTCAAGGTGAAGTCGCCCTCTTATTTTAATCCAAAGATACTACATAGTGTGACAAAACCGTTAAGAAAACCCGACAAAACACCGAAAAACTAATTAGCATATTGTTCAAGATTAAAAATAAAGAAGGACAAATGGCCCGTAGAATAATTCTTATTTTATTATTAGTTTTTTCAATATTATTTAGTTCTTGTTCCTCAATTGTTGGAAATTACAGGGGTATTTCGTCAGTAGAAAACAAAGTAAGTGATCTTATTGGAAGAATTGCTATAAATCAGGAGATAAAATCGATTGCTCTTGATGCTGCTTATACTCGTGCAGGACGTGGAGATGTCGCTCCAGCATTAGCAGCGGCAAAGAATTTTAGAAAAATGGGATATACTGGAGAAATTACTGTTTATATAAATGATTCGGCCGGAAATTCTGTTTTGAAAGAATTGTCGTTGGAATATCGCACAAAGGCTGATTTACAAGACACAGTTCTAACTATTGGTAATAATATAAAAATCAATAGAAATTATGGTGATTTTACAAAAGTAAGGGACGATTTTCCACATGATATTGGTATCAGATTTGCTCTTCGTCCATCTGAAATAAGGGCCGCTAATAATATTAAAGATGCAAAAGTATCTTTTTTCCTTGGTGTTTATAATTTATCTAAAATACCTACCAGTAATCAGATTTTAAACAAGGTCGTTTATAAAGGACAACAAGTATTTTTACCGGATGTTGGGCCAGGAAAAGATGATTTGGGTATTTATTATAATCGTCTTGCTCACGAATTGTCAGAGCTTAATAAAAAAGAAAAACAAGAAGCTCTTATAAATTCGTTGCAAAATGATTTAGTCAGTTACAATGAGTATCTTCAAAAGAATAATCATGATTATGTCGAATTATTAAAATCTAGAAATGAAAAGCTTATTAATTATTTAAACATTAATGATAATAAAAAAACAAATCGTGCAACGATATATGGTATTGGACTTAAGGAAACGTGGTACGATTTTGGAGATTATCTCAAAACCGTTAATGAGTTTAATGTAAAAACTAATTCGAGCACAATATTATTCGGGCCAACGGTATTTACCGAGGAAACTGCAACGAAACTAACAAATCATCTTAAAGAAATGGGAAGCATTACTTCTGAATCATTTGAAATAGTCGATCTGTTAAACGGAGGAAAGATTCCTGAAAAAATTCCGCCGGGAAAAACAGTTATGGTTATGACAGGTAATTTGCCACAGGATAGCTATTTAAAACTATTGTCTGTTTCTAAAAATATTCCAAATCTTGTAGCTGGGGACAATGCCCTTGGTGATGCGTTATCTCTCGGTAGACCATTTGTAATGACAAGAGTTGAATGGAATAAACCATCCATGGAAAATGTTAAACGTTATATCCATCACCTCAAAGGGGATAATTCATTAAGTGAAGAATTTTTAAATAATGTTTCAACTGCATATAATCCTAGAGAGCCAAAACATCTTTCTGCAACAAAACATATGCTTGACAATCCAGGGGATGCAGAGAAGTTATTTCAAACTATCGCAAAAAACATTCAAGAGGCAGATGTTTTTAAAACTGTTTTGAATCTAGGTAATACAATAATAAAAAAAGACAATCTTGATGTAGTAGAAATGCTTAAGGGTAATATTGGTAATCATTATAATAATTTCAAATTAGAAGATAATGCAGCAAAAAAACTTCAAAAAGCTTTAGATTTAATTGATTACGAACAGACTAGAAATATTAAAGAAATTTATCAAAAAGGAGTGTTTGATAGCTCCTTGCCGAAACAATTCAGCGCAGATAGCCGCGCGATATTCAAAGTTCCATATTATCTTATACCTGAAACAAATAATTCCTTGGAACGATTAGAGAGTGTCAATATATCAGATAATATAAAAAAACATTATTCACTTATAATTGATGGTAAAAAATATTTTAGGTTTCCTGTTCATCCTACCGCCATCAACTATTATCAGTCAGTATTTAAAGATGCGCAATTTGTTGATGCAAATGAGAGTACAATAATTGCTATTCCAACCAGTAGCGACAGAACACTTTTAATGGTTGATTCTGCATTTCCAGATGCTTCTGTTCATATGGCAAAATTATCTATTCCACTTGAAATTAATAATAATCAAAGAGCTGTATGGCAACAAGAAATACGTAGAAGTATTTATATGACAAATATAATTGAACAAAGTGACATTAAAAATAAAGGTAAAATGGGATTTGTTTTTCCAGAGACATATGGTTGTTTTCCTAAAAAAGATAAAAACCTTGGTGGTTTTATTGTTCGCGAGATACCTTCTAAATTTTACGATAAATCGAATCGTTATGTTCCAATGTTTAGTTTTTTAAGTACAGAAAGTTCAACGCAGAAACCTCTCTTTTTTCGATACATGTCAAAACATGATAAACAAATGCCTTATAAATGGTTAAAGAAAAATATAATCGATAATATTAATAATATTATCGATGAATGGCATGTTAAAAAAGGAATTACTTTTGAAATGCATAGTCAGAACCTTTTAATTCAAATCAATGAGCAAGATAGAAAATTAACAGGTAAGTTTGCCTACAGAGATCTGGGAGGAGCAATTTTTGATATTGTTCAGAGAACATCCAGGGGACTTGATATTTCGTTAGATAAAATAATTCTTGATGATTTAAAAACAAAGCTTAGCATGAATCAATCATTTGTCTCAGTAAGAGACTTTTATAAAAAACAGATCGTTGATTTATTTATTATACAAATGGCATCTCATGGATTAATTACTCGAGAAGAACGAGAGTTAATGAAAAAACAAGCCGATGTTAATATACGACAACATCTACAGCGGTCATTGCTTGGAGACCGAGCACCACCAACACTATTGTCTTGGGATGAAATTGGTGAGTTGTCTATAAAAAATAAAATCCAATCAATGATTGCTGACAAACAACATTATGCAGTTGAAAAATATAATGTCCTTATCCATACCTCGCCTGATCTTTTTGATAATCAAGCAAAACCATTTTATGTTTTAAAAAGAAAAAATGTAAACAACAGGCAAATAAAGATACTCCTCGATAAAGACAAACAGATCATTGGATATACACATAATTCTTTCAATACATCTTATACTTCAAAAAAAAATTGTATTAATGTTATTCAACATTTTTTGCATTTTAACTAGTGACTGGTTGTAAACTTCTGAACTAATAGACTTGATTTAATCATACAGAAAATTGAGTGGTTTCAATATCTAGAGCTAATTTTGTAGAGTATAATTTATGCCTTAATAAATACAGATTAGAGCAATCGAATCCCACTTCAATCCTTTTTCTTCTATTCTTACATTTCCATAAATTCGCCCAACACCCTTTGGATTAGGTCTCTCACATTCTATATTTGAACGATTAACACCATCTTGGAACATAACAACATCCAAGCGAACTTTGTCCTTCCAAGAAATAAACGCAAGATGAGTTGCTGTCGTAGTGCCATTTTCTTTCATTAAAGGGAAATCATGAGAAAAGTTACCAGTGGGTATTCTCATGTCCTCACCGTCATTTAGACTAACCACGCTTTGTTCTCCTCTGGTTAAATCGAAGGCCATGTTATGGATTTTAGACTCCCCTTGAATATGTATTTCTCCATCAAAAGTTGTTACTGGTGAAGCTAGCAATGAATAATTAATAATGGATAAAACTAATAGTGAAAAAACAATTTTATATTTCATGATTTGCTCCTATACGTTAATAAACAAAGAGAGGATAACACGCTGGTTGACGCATCGCGACAGGATAAACATACATAGTATTTTTTACATAGTATCCGCATGAACTCATAAGTTTGGACACTGAAATTGGTGTAACAAGAGCGACAATTGTTTCCATAGGGAAAGGGAATTACAACCCGTCTTTGGAGTTGGCATTTAGAGTCAGTAGATTTTTTGAAAAAGATATTCAAGAAAGTATTTTTCTGTTCTTGATTATGTATCATATCGCCGGATATCACATTTTTACGCGAAGACGGCTAAAAGAGTAATCAAAAAATAGATTAGAAAAGTTTCACATGACATGTTGATTGCTCATTATTATTTTTTGAAATAATTTATCTGCCGCCACGCCAGAAAGTTTATATTTTCTCCATAAAAAACAATGGTTCAATTAATTTATTTCTGGAAATTGATATATAAATTTAGAATCAGTAACATTTTTAAGTCCAAATTTTTTAGATATGGCAATAGAGGCGTAATTATCATCTTCTATTTCTGAAAAAACATGAGAAAATTCTTCGTTTTTGATAATATATAATATCCTTCGGGAAAACATTTTTTGTCCAAGTCCCTTTCCCTGCAATTCCTTTTTTACTCCCAGATCACAAAGAATAATATAAGATTCTCCTGAGTTATTTATTAACTTGAGGTATCTTGCGCAAGCTACCGCTTGATTATTGCTATAAAGTACAAGAAATCTTTTTAATGATGAGCCTGGTTGTCTGGAATCTGGTTCAACGTCACTTACAGGATAATCACCGCCAAATGCACTGCACATAATCAAGGCAAAGGAAGATTGATTTTCTAATTTTACACAATTGGATATTTTTAAATGGCTGTCATCATTATGTGCAACTTTATTTAAAATATTATTTTTTGATATATAAAAATATTTCATAGTATTAAAATCTTCTGCAGTACTTTATCTCAGACTACTTGATATCCTGAATTTACTCAATAGCAATGGCAGCAGAACCAGATTTGCAATAGTTCCGGAAATAAGACCAAAAGAGAGGGCAATTACAACAGGAACAAGGGTTTTTACATCTCCCCCTATACCATAAACACTGGGCAGTAAGCCGACAACTGTTGTAACAGTTGTTAAAAGGATGGGACGAAATCTGGATGTAGCCGCTTTTTTAGCATCAATACTTTTATTTTTTAGAAAGGTATTAACGAGAATAATAGCATCATTAACCAGAATTCCTGATAGACCAATGATCCCAACCAGTCCCATAAAGTTCAGCGGAATACTATGCAAGACAAAAGCAATTACTGCTCCTGAAACACCAAACGGCAATACTGAAAAGATAATAAAAGGAATTGAGTATGAGTTAAATAAAATTACCAGGATCATATATATAAGAGCGATGCTGATTATCATTGCAAAAAATAGATCAACCATGGAATCCTTCGTCTCTTTTGCTTCTCCTTTTATAGCTAGAGTCATATTTTTATAACTCGTTTTATTATTTACCCACCATGTTTTGATTTTTTTTGCCATTTGACGAGGGGTTAATTTTGATGATTGTGTTTGTATTTTCATTAACAAATTTGGAAGTCCTCTTGTGTGGTGGATTTGTCCTACACCTTTTTGAGACTTAAATTTGGTAAATTTCTTTAGTGGGACAAGATGTTTTTCGTTATTTAGAATTAACAGGTCTTTAAGAATTTCCTCGCTTCCTCTTTTTTCTTTTGGAAGCAGTACTCGATAATTTAATGTGTAATCAAGTAAAGGGTCTTCTGTGGCGATGACACCGTTAAAAGCTGCTCTAATAGTTTGAGATATTTGGGTAACATTAATACCCAATCTTGCCATTTCTTGAAAATTAAATTCAAGCTTGATCTCATTTGTAGAGGAGACCCCTCTCTTGTCAATAAAGGCAACACCATTTTGCTGTAAAGCAAATGTTTCCAGATCGCCCAATAGCTCTAGTCGATTCTGGTGTTTTTTTCCAGATATGACCACCTCGACTCCCTTTCCGGGGTTGGGGCCAAGGGCCTGTTCTTCCAATACAAGAGATGAAAATGACCATTTCCTGCTTTTGATCTTTTTTGTTAACTTTTTAATAATTTCTTTTGCAGTTCTTTTTCGCTCAGCTCTTGGAATTAATGTCACCAGGAGTTGTCCCCAGTTTTCATGGTATCCCTCTGACCTGATTCTTTTAACGGTATGATGTCCAGCAAAGGTTTGAATGTTTAATAGATCATGATCTGAAATATTTTTACTTACAAAGAGTCTGAGCTTATCCAGTTCATTATCCATTCTGGTAATGGTTTCACCAGCAGGTAGTTCAACATTAACATATATCCCCTCAGAACTATCATCATATAGTAAGATAAACTTTTTGAATGACTTGGCTCCCAAAAAAGAAGCAATAATTAAAAAAACAATAAAAACGAATGTTGTTAATTTTGCGTGTTTTAGACAAGATGTTAGTAATAATTCATATTTTTTTCTAAAGTAAATGAACCATTTCTTTTGTTTGGCGGGTTTATTGCTTTGTAAATGATGTGGAAGAAGAACTGATGATTCAAATAGACTGGCAATCAGAGTTAGAGAGATAACCACTGGATAGAATTTAATAAATTTACCCATTAGCCCACCCATATGTGCCAACGGAAGAAATGCAACGATGGTGGTGCCAATTGTTACACTTAGAGGCCAAAATAACCTTGCAAGTTCTTGTGCTGTTTGACTTTTGTCCAGATTCTGTTCTCTGGAATTAAACATTGTCTCACCAACAACAATTCCATCATCTACTAACATACCCAGCACCGTTATTATTGCTCCAAGAGTAATAACATTGATACTAATGTCAAAAATGTCCATTCCGATAGTCACCAGAAGAAGACTCACGGGTATTCCTGTTGCCGTCCAAAAACTTGTTTTCAGATCCAGGAAAAAAAGCAGACAGAGAAAAACCAGAATAAAACCAATTAAGGCGTTAGAGGTGACTACCCCAAGCATTGACTTTATTGTCTTACCCTTGTTGCTTACTATAACTAATTGATATTTTTTCAAAAAAGATTTGCCTTTATTTTTGTCCAGCCATTTTCTTACCTGCTTAACAACTGTCAAAACATCAGCAGCTTCTTTTTTGGTTACCTGAAAAATAACAGCTCTTTTTCCGCCAACTCTTGAAATTGTTTTTTCTTTTGAGTATTTGCGATTCACAGAAGCGATGTCTTTGATTTGAATTTCTTGACCAGAGAAATTACTCCTTAAAACAACGTTCTCGATTTCTTTTAAATTTGAAAAACGATTTACAGTAATAATTGTTTTGTTCGATTTTAATGATTGTAGGCTGCCTCCATTTTGATGAACATTTCTATTTTTGAGTGCTATCCAAACATCCTCGATGGCAATATAGTTTTTAGCCAGTAATTTGGGGTTAACCTCAATGTGAATTTCGGGATCTTCCAGCCCGGTTGTTCTAACTTCACTGACGCCTGGAATTCGTTGTAAAGAATTTCTAATTTTTCTTGCTATTGAAAATTGATCAAGCATGCTGCTTTGGTTTTTTGAGGTAAGCGCAAGATTAATAACGGGCATAAGCCGGGGGTTTGCATCAATGATTTTAATCTCATCAACATCGGGCCCAATATTTTCAATGTTGTCCAACGTTATTGTGCGAAAAATTTCGTTTTTTACTCGTTGTGGATTATCTCTGTTGCGGTCAAGATACAAATAAATAAGTGCTCCATTGGGATTTGAAATCGAGTTATAACTTTTTATTTCACTTATTTCTTTAATTTTTTGTTCTATTGGTATTACGGCATTTACTTCAACATCCTTGGCACTACTACCTTGTGAAGTGATATGTATTATCATCGTATCAATATCAGTTAGGGGAAAAACATCTTTTTTGAGTCCAATTACTGACTTAATGCCAAATATAATTATTATGATGAATAAAAAACTAAGGACTTTGTTGTTGCTAAGTATTTTTTCAAACCATTTGTTCATATATGTTATCCTGTTGAGAGAGGGGCCGGGTCCAGAATATCCACTTGTATTCAACCTTATTAATAAAAAAAGCCCAATAGGTGAACTATCAGGCTTTTTTTATGGCTGGGGTGGAGGGATTTGAACCCACGACCAACGGATTAACAGTCCGCTGCGCTACCGCTGCGCCACACCCCAGTATCATAAAGATATTAATTTTATAGAGATATGTGGTTCATTTGTCCACAAAAAATTGCATATTTGGTATGTTGTGAATGTGGCTTAACCTCCCGAAAATACGTCGTGGCAAAGTGAAAAGATCAAGTTTTTCCGTTAATTACCGATACGTGAATGAGGTATAATTAGTATATGGAAGAGCAAAAGAAGTTATCAGGGCAGATCAATGAAAATTCTTTTGAGGAAAATAAGCCTCAAGGGAATGTGGAAGTTGAAGAAAAAAAAACGAAATCGATTTTTTTCAAAATCTTAAGAATTTTAACGTGGGATGAGATATGTGATATTTGTTCGATATCCGATACCGCTGCCATAGTTTCGCTAACCAAATTGATTGAGAATGAGATAATGGAAGAAGTGGAAGATCAATCGGTCTGGAAAGAAAAAATGGATGAGGATGAAGGAGGCATTGAGTCGCGTCAGTCTGGTTATTCTGATCATCAAATACAAAGAAAAGATGGAAAAGCAAAAATTCTTCCATTCTCGGAAAAACCGGAAAAAGGAAATGGTTCGCCTGAAAAATCCGCATATTCTGACAATCGCAAGGAAGATGAAGGTGACGTGCGAAAGATGAGTCTTGATAAAAAAACAGACATAGAACTTCATGAGGACGGGAGTTTTGATATTTGTGATCATGAAGCGGAAGAGGAGAAAAAGAAAAAAGAAGCGGAGAAGGTGAATGTCGGCGAATTTATTCTAAGACAAAAAGAGAAGTTTAAGGACTGCCAGAGGAAACTTAAGAAAAAAGAAATTTATGAATTGTATCGTGATAACTCAGCCATTGAACCGCACCGTGATGAAAAGGAGGACTTTTCCGTAAACGGTGTTGGCAATAAGGGTATTCTCGTTAACAAACGTCAAAAATAATTATTTTGATAATCCAATCAATTGAGTTCCATTGTTTTCAGTTTGCCCACGACTGAGAGAAGATATTGGATAAATGCAATCGGAGACGGTGTTTATGGCAGCCTGTCTATGATTACCGGAATTTTTAATTCCACCATATGGAATATGATACAATGTTGTGGTGGTTGGAATATTAATGTTAATTAATCCGCACTGAATTTCGCTTAATGATTTTTCGATGATAGATTCATTTTGTGAATATACGGAGGAGATTAATCCAAATTCAGTATTGTTGGAGATGCAAATTGCCTCCTCAATATCGTCGTAAGGTATAAATGTACATGTTGGTGCGATAATTTCGGATGTCATGAAACGACTATTTTTATTAAAAGTTGTTGATAAATGGATTGATGGAGTTACATAGTTACCCTTGAATTTTTTATCAATTTGTTTTCCACGCATGATTTCTTCAATCCCCTCTCTTTTCGCCATGCCTATGTATAGTATGTAATTATCAACAAATTGTTTATCAATGACCGGTCCCATGAATGGTTCCATGTCATAATCAATCGGATGGTCTATAATTATTTTTTTTGCGAGTTGGTGAAAACGTGAAATGAATTCATCCTGGATATTTTTATGAATAGCGACAAGAGATGTTGAGGTACAATTTTGTCCGCTTGACAGGAATGCGGAAGTAAGGAGTTCGTTTAATACGAAGTCAATATTGCAATCTTCGTGAATAATGGAAGTATTTTTTGTACTAAGCTGCAGCGATACGACTTTTGAGAGATCCTGATGAGTGGTGTCAAGAACCTTCAGACCAACTTCTTTGCTTCCAGTAAACAAGACTCCCTTTATATTTTTTTCATTTAACAGTCTTCTGCTGATATCGTCCTTGCCATTAATGCAATTTATTACTCCCAGCGGGAATTGTGCTTCGTGAAAGCATTCGATAATGAGTTGAGCTGTATAACAAGTATAGGGTGATGGCTTTAAAATTATTGAACTGCCGGAAAGCATGGCATTTATAATATTTACTACAGGTATTAAAAATGGATGGCAAAAAGACGAGATGATAAGAACTGGACCTATTGGACGATACCTTGTAGTAGCCATTTGTATGCCAAGAGAATCATCTTGATCAATTTCGTGTGATTTTTGTGATGAGATAATGGAATCTGACTTTGGAATGGAAAAACGAATATTTTGAATTGTTTGCTTTAATTCAAATTGTGTTTCCCAAAGAGGTCGTCCGGTTTCCATGGAAATAGCACGTGTTATTTGATCTTTTTTATCCTGCACGATATCCAGGAATTTTTCAATGAATTTACATCTGTCTGCCCAGGAAGTCTTTTTCCATGAATTAAAACCTATTTCTGCAGATTCCACGACAGGGGTAATGTGTCTTGAGTCTATTGGACACTCCCATAGTTTTTCATCATTGTTAGCCGGATTTGTTTTTGTCAGGAGTTTATATGAACTATCCAGACCGGTTGTTGGTGGGAGATAAAAGTTATTGTGAAAATAGTCACCCTTTATTGTAAATGTCATGTATTGGGCCCCTTATATAACTTGATTAATTGTTTTTTCAATTATTGTAAAAATCTCATCAATATGTGTTTTCGTCAACGAAAGTGGTAGAAGAAATCTTACACGAGTGGGATTTTTTCCTGCCGAGAAAGCAATAATTCCATTATTGAATAGTTGACTTAAAAACTTCCATGTTGTTTTTTCGGATGAATCTCCAATTTCAAAAGATATCATGGTACCAATACCTCCGAAATACGATATTTTACCACTACATGTTCCACCAGACAGGTGTTCAATTTTTTTTAGAAAAATTTTTTCCAGCTCCACCACCCGTCCTTCGGGGCCATGGAAGTTTCCTTTTTGAAAATACTCCAACATTTTATGTGCAAGATTTAATGAGACAATCGGGGCGGCAAAAGTTCCTCCGATTAAACCGGGTTTTGGGTTTAGTTCGGAGGTATAAAACACGCCACAACATTGGAGGGTTTTTCCAATTGTTACGACATCCACATAATCATCAAGTTCAAACATTTGAAATGCAAATAGTTCGTGGGTTCTTGTAACGGTCTGTATTTCATCAATCCAGATAAAAATATTCCTCTGGCGGGCCCATTCAAATATTTTGCGATAATATTCCTTCGTGCCAAAAACAAACCCAGCCTCTCCTTGAACGAGTTCGATTATCAGAGCACAATATTCATCGGAATGTTGTTTGTATAGTTTATCAAGTGCTCTTAATGTTTTTGAAACTGCCTTGTCCGGGTTTGATTGATCAAAATGTGGAATGAAATCAACATCTATCAGCGAAGGCATGTCCTCACGATAGGAGGTATTCCACGTGATGTTTTGACTGGCAATACTTCGTCCTGCAAATGCTTTTTCAAAAGCGATAATTCTTCTGCGTGGGGCGGATTTCTGCCAGAGCAGCTTGAGTGCAAGATCGTTGGCAAAACTGCCGGAACCGGCAAACCAGAAGTGTTTTAATCGTGATTTTGTTACTGTTTCAAGAAGTCGTTTTGTTAATACGGCCTGATTTGAGTGAGGTAAAAGATTTCCACTAATGGTTGTGTCGCATGTTGCTGTTTCAAGATGAGATCGTATAACCAACGGATGTGAATGGCCCAGAATGTTTATCCCCATGCTTCCAATAAGATCATATTTGACAGAACCATCAACGAGTTCCGTAAACGGGCCATGTCCCCGCCCAGTTGAGATGTAGTCGTAATAAAGGCCAATACCTCTGTTTTTTTTAAATATATCCAGAATATCATTCTGTATTTGTCGTCTATTACTGTCTGCAGGTTTGATTGAATTATATTTTCGTTGTTCCAATATGATTGAAGAAAAAAGTCTATTAATAAGATTCTCAATATCGCTGGTGTGTACCCCGTAAGTCATTTTAATGATCCTTTCAAATTGTTGCCAAGGATTGGTTTTTCTTGATTTATTTATTTTCAGGGAAGATAATAAATCAATGAAAAACACTATCACATCAGGTACGTCGAAGTCACTAGAAGGGGCATATCTGAATGGTGATTATGAGCAAGTAATAGATGGTTTGATTCAGGCAAAAAAAAAATTCTCTCCAGATATTTTCCATTATAATTTAGGTACGGTTTATGCTCTTCAGGGCGGCGATGCCGCCGCGCGCTATCATTTTGAGAAATCCTTGTATTTGGGTTATCGGGACAAGAAGGTATTGCATAATCTTGAAATAGTGAAACATAGAATGGGATTGGATGCGCAAGGGATTACACTGACTGCACATGACAATTTTTTCATGACAGTCAAAGGCATACCAGATGGTGTTTTTGTTCTGCTTTCCATGAGTTTGCTTCTGTTTTTTCTGATCCTTTTTATCACAGGTGTAATTAAAAGGATTAAATTGTTATTAGTCGGAATAGCGGTTTCTTTAATTCCGCTGGCAAGCCTGTTTTTTTATTTTGAAAAATTTGATCAGGCAATTTTTTTCGAAAAAGGTAATGTTTATCAGGGGCCATCCGGGATTTATTCGGTTACAAACCATATTGACCCTGGAATAAAAATTATTGTCGGGAAATCACATGGAGGATGGTTTTATATTGTTGCTCCGGAGAAATATAATGGATGGGTAAAAAGGGAAGTGCTGGGTATTTATTAAGTGCTGGATCGTAAGGGGAATATGAAATGACGAGTTATGAAAAACAAGTAAAGGATATGGTCAATCAAGGCGGGGAATTGCCGAGAAAAATTGATATAGGCGTGATGAAATATTTTTGGCAGATAAGTCCGTTTGCTGCATCCAGAAAGGACAATATTCCGCGTTTTCTTAGAAATATAGGGGTTCTAAAAAACTTTACTGATAATGAGCTTAGAATTCTTTCCAAGTTTCTTCATGAGAGAATTTTTCAGGATATGGAACCAATATTCAAACAGGGGGATTTAGGAATTGGTTTTTATTTTATTTATTCAGGCAATGTTGAAATTATTGTTGAGAGAGACAAGTCTGATTTAGAGACAGGTGGAAATTTATCAGAATATAATCTGGTGATTGCTCTGGAAAAATTTGATTATTTCGGTGAGCTTGCTCTTTTGCAGTCAAACAGCATTAGAAGTGCAACAGCAGTTGCAAAAAATGCATGTCGTTTAATGGGTATATTTAAACCTGATTTGGATGAATTAATCTCAACGTATCCAGTTGTGGCAACAAAGCTCTTGCAATGTGTTTCAGAAATAATTGCGGAACGATTATTCTCACTGACGCGTGAAGTAAGGGATTTAAAATATAAACTTGCGAAAAAGGAAAAAGTTGATGATAGGGCAGATAAGTAAATTTTACGAGAAGGGAAAATTGACATTTTTCTGTCTGGTTATAGCGGTAAGCTGTATTTTCCTACTTGGACTTCCACGTCTTTCAATACCCGTGGTAATAGCCTATATCTTTTTTTTGATAATAAATCCTGTTGTACCGCAGATAATGAAACTTGGGATGAGGAGGTGGCTGGCTATTGCAGTAATTTTTCTTGGGATGGCCGGATTCTCAGTTTATCCAATTGTAAAAATTGTTCCTGTAATTAAAACTGAAGCTGAAAATTTACAATACAATTTTCCCAAGGTGGAAAGATATTTAAAGAAAAAATATCATGAATTCAGGTATGAAATCAAAACGCGTACAGGTCTGGAGCTGAAAGATGAGCTTTTGGGAAATGTTCTTGTTTATGCAACATCCAGTTCAAAAAAAATTCTTCTTGGTATTCCACAGATCCTGGCGTCAATTTTGGAATGGAGTATTGTGGCACCACTGTTTCTCTTTTTCTTTTTAAAGGACGGAAGAAAATTTCGATCGGGTTTGCTACGTCTGACTCCGAATTTTGTCTTTGAAAGATTTTATTATTTATTTAACGAATTTAATAAAAAAATTGGAGACTATATTTTCGCAAAATTTGTTGAGGCCAGTATTATTGGAATTATTACCACAAGTGGTCTTCTTTTTATGGGGGTACGGTTTTCATTTTTACTTGGAATAATTGCAGCTGTGACAAATATTATTCCATACATTGGCCCTTTTTTGGGAATGATACCTGCAGTGATATGGGGTCTGGTTGAGTATGGTCCTGCCAGTCCGATATTTGGTGGCATTGTCATCCTTTTCATGGTTGCAAACATTATCGATCTTTCACTGGTTTTTCCGATACTGGTTTCCAAAATAGTTAATTTGCATCCCATCGTTGTTGTAGTAAGTGTAATTTTGGGTTCGCATTATTTGGGAGTTGTGGGGATGGTAATTTCCATTCCATTGGCCACAGCATTAAAATTAATATTTTTACAGATTTATAATGAAATTTATCTTGCAAAGTCCAAATGACGGATAGATGCCATTTTGACGATCATATTACGGGATGGTAAAGTGCGTAAATTAGTGGAGATATTGTCTATGTTTAAAATTCTATTTTTAAAAATAATATTTTTTTCAATTATGCTTGGATGTAGTACAGAGCGCCCTTCCGGTAAGACCCAGGCAGAGATACTATTTAAAGAGGCCAAGCAACTGGCCGATAAGAGTCGCTTTTTACTTGCGACGGAAAAATTAAATACGATTCGTTCCAAATATCCATATAGCTACTATGCAACGCACGCGGAACTTCTTCATGCAGACATTCTTTTCTCACAGGATAATTATTCTGAAGCTGCGGCGGCATATATTATGTTTAAGGATTTTCATCCAAAACATCCAAAATTGGCATATGTCGTATGGAGGATATCGGAATCATTCTTTAACCAACTTCCTTCGACTTACGATCGTGATTTGTCTTCTGGGCAGGAATCGATAAAGCATTATAGTTATCTTATTCAACATTTTCCGAATTCAGAATATAAACAAAAAGCACAGGATAGGATTCGTCATTGCAGGAATATGATTGAAATGCATGAGAAGTATGTAGCTGATTTTTATTACAAAACAGGTGATTATGATGCTGCAATATTTCGATATAAGTATATTTTGAACAAGTTTGATACTGGATCTTTATTGGAACATTCGATGAAAAGAATTGTTGAGGCTTCGTTCAAAATGGAGGATTTTGTTGGCTGTGTGAAGGTTTCAAAACTTTATAAATCAAGGGTATCTGACGAAATTCGCCGTGAAATAGATGACTTCGAACAAAAATGTCAGAACAAAATAGTCCACAAAGCGGATTAATCAGGTTAAAATAATTAAGTAATATTTTTCTGGAGGCCAGTCTTGATTAATCAACGAATAGCTGATCTTGTATGTAAAGGTAAAGAATGCTTTAACCGTGGTGAATATAGGAAGGCCCAACTTTTCTTTAATGAGGTTATTGAAGGTGGCGGGGAAAGTTCTGAAGCATTTTTTTGTCTTGGTAATATTTTTCATTTAAAAGGAGAGATCGGCAAGGCCATCAAGGCATTTAACAAAGTCCTTGAGTTGGACCCATGTCATACAGATGCATCAATCAGTCTTTCCATTTTGTATAATGATGTTGGTCGATATGAGGATGGGAAGCGAATTTTCGATATTACAAACGAACGAATCAAACAGAAAAAGAATCGTAGCGGAGTAGAGGATAAACACATTAATCGTAAATTTTCTGAAAGACATTATGAGCTTGCAGAAATGTATATGACTTATAATCGTTTTGACGAAGCTCTTTTTGAATATAATAAGGTAATTGCTCTTAATTCTGATAATCTTGAAGCAAGAATAAAAGTGGCAAAGGTTTATGCGAAAAAAGGTTTTATGTCAAAAGCATTTGATGAGTTAAAAAGACTTAAGAATGAGTATCCAGCATATTTATCTGCAAGGGTTGCGCTTGGTATACTTTACTATGGAACCGGAAAGGTGCTTGAAGCTCAAAGTGAATGGAAAAGGGTGTTGGCAAAAGAACCTCATAACACTGAAGCCAGTATGTATCTGAATCTATCAAAAACAGCAACAGAAACATCACTTCAATAACAGTATTTGAATTATTTTTATTCTATCTTTCGAGTGTTGGAGATTGGATTTTTGTCGTATTTCCAAGAGGAATTTCTTGTTTTGTCGATGGCAATAGATCTTCCGTTTCTTTAATCTCAACCATTGTACGCTTGGAATCATCGGATGAGTAATTGACAATATATTTCTTTAAATCCATATACATTTGGGATTTAACTTCCAGTTTGTTGTCCTGAAGAACGATCTGTCTGGCCATTTTAGTTTTATTGTTGATTATAATTGGGGCCTTGAGATTAGCAGACATATCTGTAACCTGTTGTGGAATAGTCAAAATAGTATAGATGCAGGCATCTGACAGATTTTCGAGTTCCAGGCTGTTTAATTCAGCCGGTAGTAGCTTTACAATATAATTTGGGTTGAAAATTTTTGGTTCAATAATTGGAAATGCAGTGGTTTTGTCCTCCGCTGATTGTAGCCAGAGGATAAGAGTCTGATCACCAGGATCTACAACGAAAAACTTCTTAAGTTTTTCATAACCAAGTAGTCCCTCTTTAAATGTGATTATATCTTTTTTATCAACTTCCAAAATACCAAATCTAGTTGTGTTGATTTTCACTGCAGTCCTCCTAAAATATGGGTACATTACCCTCTCTACGATTGTAGCAGTACGAAATATAAAAGTGCAAGGGGGAAAATTATTTCTTACCGAGTTCTTTGGCAAGATTTTTAATTTGATCCATACCGGCTTGTGCTGCCTCGGTATTTTGTTCTTGAATGGTCTTATAGACCTCTTCACGATGAATTTTTGTTTCTTTTGGAGCTTTAATTCCAAGACGGACTTGTTTGCCTTTAATCTGAACCACAACAATTTTTATGTGGTCATCGATGGCAATACTTTCACCAAGCTTCCTTGTTAATACTAGCATAAATCTAACCTCATCAATGAGTTTATAGAACTTCCTGATGCGAGTTTCCGTGACATATATTATCTTAATACGTGAATTGCAAGAAAAAAAACAATAAAATCAAAAAATTTTATATTAATTAGTAATATAGTATGCATTTGATTTAATTTTCCCTTTTATTGCAGGAAGTCCATTAATGTTTTACTCATGAGACTTTGGCCTGTCTGGTATGCAGTTTTTAGGACTGTTTGTTGCTTTATCAGGTCTGAGAAAATATCTGCAACATCGGCATCCACCATGTTGCTTTCTAGCCCTTTATTTTCAACAATTTCCGCCTCAATCATCTGTTGTGTGTTTGCGGCGGTATTTATCAGAGAACCCAATCTGGTGCGCATTGTAATTAGGCGTTGCGTCGAGGTGTCAATTCTCTCAAGAATATCCTGGATGACACCAGTATCATTATTCTCCAGGGCAGTGATTAGTGTTGTTAATTGGTTGAAAATATTGTCCCTTTTTCGATAACCATCATCTGGCTGATCTGTTTTGGGAGTTTTGTCCGTGGATGCAAGCTCCCTTCTGTTTTGGGTTGGGTTTACTCGTTCAATATTTTCTTTATTATGAGGTAACTCATCAAATTTATTAAGCGGATTTTCTGGATACTCTACCTGATCATCGGAAAAAAATACTTCTTCCCCGTGGAGATTAATTGGTATGAAAAAATCCTTGGCAATCTCAATTTGAATATGCGATTTGTCGCCAAGGTATTCCCCATTTATGTTGAATGGTGTCTGTAAAGTGTTAAAGCCGGCAAAAATATGGCGATTTCCAATTCTCTTATTGGCCATGGCGAGGGCCTGATTACGAAGCTGAATTAATTCATGGGAGACATTCTTTCTAATTTCACCACTGTAAAAATCAGATGACTGTTGGATGGCAATATCCTTGGCTTTGCCCATGATTTCTGTGAGTTGTTCCAGGGTTTTTTCGGTGGTATTCAACTGGCTTAGGGAGTAGCTTATGCTTCTTAGATACTGATTGTTATCCAAATTAACAGATTTAAGTTGCATCCCCTGAAAACAGCTCATGGGATCATCGGAGGGTTTGGATATGCGCTTGAGTGTGGTTCCCTGCAATTGCAGGTTTTCCATTTTTTTCTTCACCTTGTTAATGGCGTATTTTATCGAAGCAGCGTTGGAATTTTCCGAAACCCTTGTCATTAAATTTCCTATCTCTTAATGTTCAAAATGGTATCAAACATAGTCTCTGCTGATTTCATAACCTTTGCTGCAGCAGAATACGCATGTTGGTATCTCATCATATTGGCGGCTTCCTCGTCGAGAGAAACACCCACCAGTCGTTCCTTAACTGATTTTGCCTGTGCCAGGAGCCCCTCTGCCTGTTCAAAATCAAACCTTGCCTTACCTGTTTCCATTCCAAGTTGGGCGACAGTATGAAGATATTGTTCTTCAATTGTTGCCGTTCCATTGTTTAGTATCTTTTCATGTTGTATTTTTGATATGGCCAGTGCGATCCGGTTGTCACCAGGGCTGTTTGCCTTTAATCCAGTTGAAATATTTGTCATGTCGGCCATAATGTCACCGCTTAATGAGAGATTTATTGAAGCATCCTCAACCATGATCGGCTCTTTGAAAAAATTAATACCGCTAGTTGGACCACGGTCATCATGGGAGGCGGGATTACCCTGGGAATCAGTTGGTATTTGACGTGAAACATGGCCCCTTCGATGAATGGCATTTACCATATTGGCAAATTCAAATGCAGACTGGTCGATTTCATGTTTAAGCTTTTTAATATCGTCGTTACGAATTTTTACCAATGAAGAAAGAGCGCCACCTTTAAACCTGTGTGTGATGGGAACTATTTGTCGTTCCTTGTAATATAATTCAACAGAACCACCAATTCCGCTTGTTGATTTTTCTTTTGTCGCAGGACCTGCAATTAATTCAGAATACTCGCCTGCAGCGACCAGGGTGCCGACGCCTTTGGCTGATACGACAAAATTATTTTTATTATCCATATAAGTATGGACTTCGAATAATTTGGACAGGTTTCGCACAGATTGATCTCTTTGATCTCGAAGATCTCCGGTTTCGCCACCACCGAGCTGTTCTATTCGCAAAATTTCCTTATTAAGATTTGCAATACTTTTGAGTTGGGCATTGATATCTTGTACGTTCGACTGAAAACTTTGGTCAATTGATTTGGCGATATTTGTTAGTGTGTTATGGATTCTTCTAAAATCCCTGACAACCATGCGTGCATTATCACGAATAACCATTCTCATGGTTTCATTTTCCGGTTGGCCGGCAAGTTCCCTGAATGAGTTGAAAAATTTATTAAGAAGGTTGTTTAGTCCGTCGGTATCAATTTCGTTAAAGACACCTTCAATCTGATTCAGGTGATTTACTCTTTGTTTTAGAAATTCGCTATTTGTCAGTTCCTTATTTAATCTGCGTTCAATAAATTCGTCATGAAAACGGTTGACGCTGAGAATTCGTGTGCCTGTTCCCTTGACGAGACCCTGTTGTGTAATCGGAATACCGGTCGTCTGCTTTACGCGTTGACGTGAATATCCTTCCGTATTCACGTTGGCGATATTGTGTCCGGTCGTCTCCATGGCCTTTTTGGAGGCGAACAGACCGGTTTTTCCTATACCCAACAAATCAGCCAATTAATTAGCCTCCTTACTTGGTTACATTTCTGCTATTTGTGGAAGATGTTTTGATTCCATTTGCAGTATATGTAACATAATTTTTCTCCCCGAGTATTTCATTTTTAATTTCCTGAAGGGCCCGGGAAGCCTTACTGATAAAAATTTGATTTCGTTTATTTTGTTCCTGAATTTTTTCAATTATATCTGTTAAAAGCTGATTGAAACGCCATAAATGTTTTTGATTTTCATGTTCTTCAAATTGATTCATGGTTTCCAGTAATTCACTTACTGAATTGATTTGAGAGCCTTCAGCTTCGTTGATATTTTCAATGGTTTGCGATCTTAATTTGTCCAGATTATCGATTTGGGCCATTACCAATCGTTTCTTGTGTATGGTTTTTTCGAGGTCGTTAATATCATTTGAAAGTAAAAGAGAATATTCTTCACATGTGAGATCCAGAAGGTTTGTATGTTCTTTACACAGCCTGTGCCAGATATCCACAATTTGGAAATAAAAGATTTGAAGTTTGTTTTTTTCTTTTGTTTGGTCTTTATTCATATTCAATCACCAATGATTAAATGACATATTAAAATTCTGTTGCAAGCATCTTGTCAGCAAGAGCATCATAATCGATTTTATATGACCCCTGCCCGATCATTTTTTTTAAATCGGCAACCTTTTTTGAATTATCAATTGGCGGTGCCTTGTCAACAGCTCTTTTAATCTTTGCAAAGTCTTTTACTGCGTCTGGAATTTGTACTTTGGCATCGTTTTTTATAATACCTTCAAGTCTTTTTCTTCTGGCAGGATCGTTGTGATTAATGGGCGATATTTGTCCCCTGTTGGTTTTTTTTGAATTTGGAAAAAACTTGTTATTGTTGTCAATTGTTTTTTGAATGTTATTCATTGCTAGTCTCCTTGGTCGATATCGCCGTGTTTGGATTCGAGAGCATTTCCGGCTGCTTTGATCTGTGAAATCTTTGATTTTGCGATTTCATGTGTTGTTGATATATTTGATGGCTCAATTTATTTCTTAGTCTTTTTGGATATATCTGGTCCAAAATAATTTTTTGAAGTCCCAACCCATTATTGGTTTTTGTCATCATATTCGCTCGTTCCGTGTCCAGAAGATCCCTGTAGATTTTATTCGTTGTATTGTCATGGTTTCGTTCAACTGTTTTGTTCATTTGATCAACCATGTACTTGGCAAATTCACCTTCAAGATTTCTTGCAACTTCACGGTACTCATCAGGAATATATTGAAGATCGGACTTCACGTTTTTTGAACGATTTTGGGAAATCGGAACAGGTTGGTGAGAATTTTTAATCTCTATCATTAATAACCCTTCCTGAGTTTAGGTTAATCATTCCTTGATTAACACTCCTAATCCGGCGCCTGTAAGTGGTGTGCCGGATAAGTTGACAAGTTTATTTTAACATCATTGGTACATAAAAATCCAGTCATGAGACGGTTTTACACATCATATAAGCTCAATTTCCCCAACCAAGGCACCATTTCTTTTAAGTGCCTGAAATATTGGAATTAAATCTTCAGGCTTTACCCCAATTGCGTTTAAACTTTTAACAAGATCATTTAGTGTAGTCTTTTTGTCAAAAAAGACCATCGAGTGCCCACCTTTTTTATTTCCTCCGGCACCCTCTCCACCAATTTCTATGGTTAAATCACCGTGACTTATTGCTACGGGTTTTAACGAGATGTCACCTCCGGCGACAATTGTTCCAGTTCTTTCATTGATGATAATTTTGGCGGCATTGTCGGAAATGATTTTGAAATTTTCAATAATAGCAAGTAGTTGTACGATATTTCGCTGGTAATGTACCGGGATAACAAGATCTATTGTGGTCGCATCTTTTGCTGTGGCATATTTTCCACCAAGTTCCTGATTTAATGTTTTTTCGATTCTTGCAGCGGTTGTAAAATCAGGATTTCTGAGACTTAATCGTAGTGATTTTTTTTGATCAAAATTGATTATAACTTCCTCTTCTACTGTTGCACCGTTTGGAATGATTCCAGCGGTGGGGAATTTTTTGCCTGCGTTAAGACCACCAATGGATATTTGTCCCGAGGCCATGGCGTAAATTTTGCCGTCACCGGCCTTCAGTGGAGTTATAAGAAGAGTTCCTCCCGCCAATGATTTGGCATCTCCAATTGATGAAACGTTAATATCAATTTTTTGCCCTAATCGTGCAAAAGGTGGAAGTTTTGCGGTAACGATTACGGCCGCAACATTTTTTGATGAAATCTCCTTTTGTGGATTGAGTCCAAGTTTCTGAAACATCTTTCGTAGCGAATTATTTGTAATTTCGCCACCACCGTCACCTGTTCCGTTCAGACCGATAGCAAGACCGTATCCAATGATCGGATTGCTGCGTACTCCCTTAACGGAAACCAGATCCTTTAGTCGGTTTGGGCTTGCATGTCCACCGGAAGCTAAAACAAGGAATGTAATGATAAAAATTAAATTTTTCATATTGTTACCTTATGACCTCAATGTGTGATTCGAGTATTTGGCTTGAGCTAACCGTATTGTTGTTGGTAATTGAATTTCTGGCAACCAGGGCCTGGATTCCGATTGTTCTTTTTTTGTTGTGATAGATGACGTCTTTTCTTCCCATAAGCAGTAGATGCTCCCTGTTTATTTGTTCAATGACAATTCCGGAAATTTTGTCGAACACCTGGGTTTCATTTTTGTTCTCACCATCAGTTTTTTCAGCTACCGGTTTCGGTTGTGTGGTGGTCGTGGCCACCTTGGCAGCCCCTACTTTAGCGTCCTTCTTTTTCCTTTTGCTGACGGGAAATGCTCTTTTGAGTTCAACAGCGATTTGGTCTTTTAAATTCTTCAGTACATTAATGATTACAATGTCACCATTTTGTTTTTTTTGTTCGGAGGAAAACAGATAACTGTCCTTGCCAGAACCTGCCCATAGGCTGCCACTTGCAGAGTTGTCGTCAAGATCATGAGCGGTATAACGTTTTTTTGTTTCACTTTTTGATCTGTAATTTCTTTTTATTGAAGGTGACAGGTGTTGAAATTTTTTTGAGCTAATTCGTTTTTGATTGCGATATCTGTCCTTATAACGACTTCTTTTTCGATAAAGAGCGAACTTGTCCCTTTTTTGTCTTTTGATGGTTTTCCTGGAATCCCTGTCCATTTCTTTGTGAATACGGTTGATATAGCTGGCGCAGGAGACACTAAACAGAAGGGAAAAGACCAGCAGTAATTTTAAAATACTCATAGTTCCATGATCACCTTGTTAAAATTAATGACTTTACCTGTTATGATTTTATTTGCAGAGGTTCGAAGCTGTATTAAATCGTTATATTTTCCAGACCTTCTTGGTGTTGCTGTGCTTGTTAGTACCAGAGATTTTTGTTTAATGACAACTTTTACCGGATGTCCGAATTTAACAAGATTAATTGGAGTTAAATCGGAATATTTTAGAGGGGTTCCCTTGGGCATGGGTTTGTTGATTTTGTAAAACGGCAGCGTTTTTATATCGGTAAAATATTGTTCGGGACGGGTTGTATTTATATTGTTAAATTTGAATTGTTTTGGTGAAAGTGCCTGATTCGTAATGGCCATATGATTATGATTAGTCATAACACGCGTTCCAACAGTTATAGTGGCATTTATCCATTCAGTTCTTTTATTTCCGAATTGTTTGTTTTTGATTATCGTTTTGATGTTTTTATTGCCGGTAAAGGTACAATTTTTACAACGAAACTCGATGGATTCGTTATTCTTGTGAGTGATGATCTTACTGCTGTTGAGAATGGAAATTTGATCTATATGATGAATCTGTTTTAAATTAAAATCATTTCTTAGTCTGCTTTGTAGATTTGTGACACGAATAGTATCAGGATGAATGTGTAGTCGATAGTCACCAAACTCATTTTGAAAAATATTTTTCAGATAATCAGCTCTTACGGCGTTGTCAAATTCGAGGATAATTTCTTTAAATTTATTTCTTATTATTGATGGGCAGTCGGATTTGGTGATAAGTTCGTTGCTGGCAACTTTGTTTGGCTCATTGGTATGATATATGAAATCTGGAACAACAATATAACAGGTTTTTGTTGAATGGTTGGTTATATCTACGTTTTTGGCATGAGTTATTCCAGCATGAACAACAGCTATAAGTATGAGTATCATAAAAAGAGGTTTTAACATGTTTTTTTACCTTATATTGTTTACTGTTTGTAACATTTGATCTGCGACCCCCATTACTTTTGAATTCATTTCATATGCCCTCTGGGCGCGAATTAAATTGGTCATTTCATTCATAATATTTACGTTGGAAGCTTCCAGCGCACCCTGTTGAATGATGCCCACATTTTCTGTTCCGGCAATACCCTGTAGTGGGGTGCCGCTTGACTGTGTTATTTGATACATGTTTTCGCCCATTGACTGGAGTCCGACGGGATTTATGAATATAAATACCGGTATTGTACCGAGATTAGTTGCTTCCGGAGTGTTGGTAAAATAACAATCGACCTTTCCATCTGTGGAAATGTGTATGGATTTTACATTAGGTGGTATTACAAGACCTGGAAATAGTTTATAACCGCGTTTATTGACCATATTTCCATTTTCATCAACGTTGAATGCACCATCCCTGGTGTATCTAACCTCGTTGTTTGGAAGTATGACTGCAAAGAATCCATCTCCATTTATCATAAGATCAAACGGATTATTGGTGATTTTTGAACTTCCCTGGGTAAACTCCTTTCTGGTGGCAGAAATTTTTGTTCCAGATCCTACTTGAACTCCTACACTATATCTTGTTGATGCGGTGGAACGTGCTCCAGGCGATTGGATTGTATTATAAAGAAGATCCTCTGTTTCGGTCCTCGATTTTTTAAAGCCAATTGTATTGATGTTGGCAATATTGTTCGAAATGTTATTTACCTCGGCTTCCTGTGCAGACATGCCGGTTGCTGCAGTATTAAGTGCCTTGATCATGCCGAAAGCATCAACTGCACATAGGTTGCAGATGAAAAGAATTACAAGTATAGCTGACCCTCTTTTAGAATTTGGATATTTCATTGACACCCTTTCCTGTTATCTGATCATAGGTTTTTATTACTTTTTGTATTGTTTGAAAATGGCGATGTGCTTTTATAAGTTTTGCCATTTCGCTGACGGCATTTACATTGGAACTTTCAACAAATCCCTGATGAATTTGTGATTTTGCAGTCGATAGTACAATGTTATCCCTGTCCTGGTTTATAAACATCAATCCACCCTCTTTTTTGAGTGCCTTTATGTCCTTGAATTCCAACAGAGACAGGTCTGCGATTTTGTTTCCAGAGCTAAAAATTTCTCCACGCATATTAACATCCAACTTGCCGTCCGGTATTTTTATTGTTCTTTGTGTTGCTTCCGGAATTTCAGCATTCTTTGCCTTAAGTTGTTCTTTATTAAACGAAGACAGGATGGGATATCCCTTG
This sequence comes from Bacteriovoracaceae bacterium, assembly GCA_023137315.1. Taxonomy (GTDB): domain Bacteria; phylum Bdellovibrionota; class Bacteriovoracia; order Bacteriovoracales; family Bacteriovoracaceae; genus JAGLPP01. The sequence goes on along the minus strand of JAGLPP010000116.1, from coordinate 10,058 downwards.
TCATTTACGAGTGTTCCATCATTTGCGAGAGTAAAAGTGCCTCTTCGTGTGTAACGAATTCCATTTGGTGTAAGGACTTCAAAAAATCCGGTACCTTTGATGGCAAGGTCAAGAGGATTTCCCGTTGGTGAAAGTTGTCCTTGTTCAAAATTGGTGTAGCTTCCGCTTACTTTTACGAAGGAATTTTCTGCGCCGTAACTGCGGTAGAAATCTTCAGGTTTCCATTCTTTTCGTGGTAAATCAACGTCATCGATATTTTTTGTGAGAGCTGTTAGATGTTCTTTAAATGAGAGTTGATCACGCTTGAAGCCCGGTGTGTTTGCGTTGGCCACATTGTTGGCGATGGTTTCAACATTTTTTTGTTGAGATATTGCTCCTGATACTGAAACCCATAAGTTGTTCAACACACCCTCCTGGTGTTGCGCAGTTATAGTTAATGTTATCAAGCAGGGTGCCAAAAGTTCCACACCAGGCAAATTAGTCCTGTTATGTCCGGATTGTGCTTTGTTTGCGGTAAAAACAGGATCCTGCGCCATACAACAGGTTGAATTCATAGCAAGGAGAATGGTTGATCAAAAAAGTAATCTTATTTACATTGAGAGACCGTGGAACTAAGATATTTTGCATAAGAGGTAGATTTCTCGCACGATCCTGACATATTTTTGACGTACCCTGATTGTCATCTATTTTTAAGAGTAACTTCATGGTGGTTTTATGAGCAAAAAAAAGATTCAGATTCAAGGAAAAGATTTTGAAAAAAAACTTGAGCAACTTGAAGAACTTTTGGGTGAACTTGAGTCAGGTAAATTAAATCTGGAAGAAAGTCTGAAGAAATTTGAGATAGGGGTTGAATTGTACAAAGGCTGCAAGGATTATTTAGGTCAGGCGGAAAGGAAGGTTAATCTACTCAAGGAAAATCTCAAGGTTGAGGATTTTTAGAGAAGGGGATATTTGTCTCATGAGTATTTTTTCATGGATAAAGCTGTCGATTATTGTTTTTTCGCTTTTTTGTTTTTGTGGTTGTTCGTTTTTAGGGCATGGTAAGACGGAGTTGGCCAGACCTGTCGGTGTTTCCATGGATTCTGTTCCAAAATATAATCAAGATGGTACCGCTGACATTGATGTAAAAAAAAATCCCGGCAAGGACTACGGGCCGACGCTGAAACGAAAGGTGATCTATAAGCATACATCTGATGTCGATGTGACCAAGGCTATCGGCGTTGTTTTGGGGCCAGGACTAAACAGGACGATTGCACATATTTCCTTGATAAAAAGTTTTCAGCGTAACAAAGTTCCAATACATGTAATTTCCGGGGTTGGTATGGGGGCCGTAATTGCATCATTTTATGCATCCGGATATACAACAACCAGAATTGAATGGATTTTTCATAATTTTTTCAACGAAACAAGAAAAACAAAACCATATTCCAAAAATTGGCGTAATATGACTGAAAAATATTTCATTATGGAATTCAAGGGCAGAAGGATTGAAAATCTTTCGAAAACCCTTGTTCTTCCTGTTTTGGACGAAAAAACGGGGAGAATTATATTTACGAACAGAGGTTCTCTCAGTGAGGCACTGATATTCAATTTGGCATTTTTTGATCCTGGAGAGGGCGATGATATTGTTAAAAGGCGACTCAATATGAAAATTTTTGAGAAGTCTTGTTTTATGCGTTTTGGAGTGGATATTCTTGTTGGTGCTAATGTTATTGATAGTGGAATATTCTTCAAGCATATGAATAAAGATCTAAATATAATATTTTCCAAAATGGCAGAAAATATACGCAGACAGAAGGATTTGCCGGATTTCTATTTGGGGCTGCCGACAGACATGATGGCACTGGATTCAATAGATAAAGTTCCTGAGTGTTTGCTTAAAAGTTATGAAGTATCAGTGGATATGACAGACAAAATCCTTGAAAAAATGAATAAAGAGAATTTGGATTAAAGTTTGTGGCGGGTGAAAAATGAAAAAGATTTGGAATTTTATTGTTGCCAGTTTTGTGTTGATATTGGCAGGCGTTTTTTTGGCGACAGGGCTTGTTGTTTATTTTTCTTTTGATCTTCCACGGATTGATACGCTGGCTGATTATAATCCTCCAGTACCTTCACAGATATTGGCTAGAGATGGAACAATCCTGGCCCAAATAGGAATAGAAAATCGCGAAATTGTTGATTTTGATGAAATCCCACAGATAATCGTGGATGCTTTCTTGTCTGCGGAAGACGATTCATTCTATCAGCATGAGGGTGTGGACTATGTTGGTATTTTTAGAGCGATGCTTGTGAATTTAAAATCAGGCAGGGTGGTTCAGGGTGGTAGTACCATTACACAACAGGTGGCAAAATCCCTGCTTCTTACGAGAGAACGCTCCTATATGAGGAAAATAAAGGACATTCTTCTGGCGCAAAGAATTGAAAAGAAGTTTTCCAAGAGAGAAATTCTTTATCTCTATTTGAATCAGTTTTATCTTGGTGGCGGTTTTTATGGGGTAAAAGCCGCGTTCAGTGGATATTTTGGTAAAGAGCTGTCGGAGGCAACGATTGCGGAGACTGCAATGATGGCAGGTCTTCCAGTGGCTCCAGGAAGATATTCTCCATATATTAATCCACAATTTGCAAAAAGAAGACAGTACTATGTATTGAGAAGAATGCTTGAAACTGGAAAGATATCCAAAGAACAATATGATGATGCCATAAAAGAGAAAATTAAATTTCGAATTCGCAAGAAGAAATATTTTAAAGCGGCATATTTTACGGATTGGGTGAGGCAGAGAGTAATTGAACTTGTTGATGAAGAGAAATTTTTATCAAAAGGTTTCAGAGTAATGACAACGCTTGATTGGGATATGCAACAAGTTGCAGAGAAGGAAATAAGGAATGGACTAAGGTCAATTGATCGCAGGCAGGGTTACAAAGGGCCGTTAAGGTATATTGGGACAAAAGATGAACAGGAGAATGAAGAAATTCAATTCAGAAAGAGAATATTTCAGGAAAATTCAAACTTCTTTACATTAAGTGATGATAATAAAAGAATTTACGAGCTGGAATTTTCAGAGGAAGAATTTGAGGATGTACTAAAATCACGGAAAGAGTGGCAATCGAAAATAAATGATTACAGATTTATTCGTGGCATGAATAAAAATGATAGTCTTGTATCTGAATTAAAAATCAATAAAAATTATGAAGCTATTGTCACAAAAATAGATGATCGTGCCAGGTTAATTTATGTTACGCTCGGAGGCGTTCCGGGAATAATTCCATACGAGAATTTTAACTGGGCACATAAAAGGATTATTTCGGAAAAGAGACAGAACTATTGGCCGATAACAAAACCGTCCTCAATAGTGAAATCAGGGGATGTTGTTTGGGTTGAACTCAAGAAGCGGTCTGTGCCTATCTCGCCATACATCAACAAGAGTGCCAGAAAGGTCTACGATAAATTAAAGTATTTCAAGGAAGTAAGGGAGCAGAGATATCTGCTGTGTTTTTTGGATCAGGAGCCGGATGTTCAAGGCTCGTTAATTTCCATTAATCCTCATAACGGGGAAATTATTGCTTTTGTTGGAGGATCGAATTTTAGAAAATCACAGTTTAATCGGGTCGTTCAGTCTAAGAGACAACCGGGTTCTTCCTTTAAACCAATTCTTTATGCAGCTGCGCTTGAAAATGGTCTAACTCCGTCTTCGATAATTATTGATTCTCCCGAGGCACTTGGAGGAGTCGATCAGAGTATTAATTGGAAACCAAAAAATTATGACGGTAAATTTTGGGGGCCGATGACGTTCAGGGAAGCACTTGAAAAAAGTCGAAATGTTCCAACAATAAAAATAGCCAGCAAGCTTGGCGTGTCGAGGATTTTGGATTTTGTGGACAGAATATCATTTAATGTAACCTTGGAGCCGGATTTGAGTCTGGCCCTTGGCTCATTCGGAGTTGATTTAATGGAGATAGTCTCCACATATTCAATATTTCCAAACGGCGGAAAAATTGTTGATCCCAAATCAATAATTTCCATTACAGACAAGGATAATAATCTTTACGTTCTTGATGAAAATATTAAGAAAAAAAGAATATTGGAAAAGCAGGAATCAAAAGACTCAGTGGATATTTCGGAGATGAATACTTCAATTTTGAAACAAATTATGCTTACAGAAACGGCCAGCGTGGAAAATATTGATGATATAAAGGAGGAGACGGAAGTTAATCCATACCATGCTGCTCTTGGTGGAGAACAGGTTTATGATCCCAGATTGGCGTTTATTATGGCCAATTTATTGAAGGGCGTGGTTCTTCATGGAACAGGAATGTCTACGAAATCGATAAGTCATTTCATTGGAGGAAAAACGGGTACAACAAATAATTATGTGGATGCATGGTTTATCGGATTTTCCTCGAATATTGCGACAGGTGTCTGGACAGGATTCGATGACAATAAAACATTGGGGTGGGGTGAAACAGGAGCAAAATCGGCACTGCCTATTTGGAGGGAGTTTATGCGTTCCGGACTAAAAAAATACGGTGAAAATGATTTTACCGCTCCACAGGATATAGTTAATGTTCGGGTTGATAAGAAAACAGGTCAACTGGCTGATGCATCAAATCCAAATGCTTTTATGGAAGCTTTCGTTATTGGTACTGAGCCCGGTATAAATCGAATGGAGACGAGTGCTTCTGGTGAAAAAGGGCAATTACTGGATAAAAAGTATTTCTTTGAGGATGAGTACTTCAATCAACAATGATAGCAACTTCTTGAATTTACATTCCTTCTTCTTTAAATTTTTTGACTAAAAATCCATTATTAATTCATTTCGGGTGAACTTTTTGCCCTAGGTATAAAAAAAAACTGTCATTTGCATAAAGAAATTCTTTAGACCGATAAGCCTGTAGGAATCAAGTACAGGGTGATTTATGAGAAATGCAAAGAGAAAATTTAAAAATAGGTTTTTTGGGGCGTTAATAATATCTGTTTTGATCCACCTGGTTCTTCTTTCCTGGCAGGTTGATTGGAAGTCAAAGATTGCATCCCATAAAAAAAGAAAATCAATAAGAGTCGTATTACTTGATGAGAAGGACAAGAAGAAAATCCTCGAGAGGAAGAAAAGATTTGAGGAGAAAAAAAGAAGACAGATAGTTGATAATGAGATTGATGCAAGCAAAAAGAAACCAAACGATAGCAGATTTTTGGGAAAAGTTGACCAAAAATATGACCGACAAACTGTTGCACGAACGATAGGAAGTTTTAAAAAGGCAGGCAGGGGAAAGATTGATGGCAGTGATGATGCAAGAAAAATGATGGTTCCAAAGAAGGTTGCCAGTTCCAAAAATATTCGAAAAATCAAAAAAAACAAGGGGAAGCAAAAACGAAGAATATCACTTGATGATTTGTCCTTGAATAATATTGAGAGCAGTAGGAAGATTGCATCTATCGCTCCAAATATGCCTGTTAAAGGGCTAAGAAGTGGAGATAAGAATCTGACAGGGCTGGCAAAGTCCAGCGATTTTATTGAAGATGTTCCGATGGGTGATACGACTCATCTCAATACGGTTGAATTTAAATATTTTAGTTTTTATGAGAGGATAAAAAGAAAACTTGAAAAATATTGGGGAACATCACTCGATCAGGTCGCGCGTCAGTTGTACAGGCAGGGGAGATTCGTTGCAAGTGGAGGACACAAAATAACCTCTGTGACTGTTACTTTGGATGATGTGGGAAATATTGTAAATATTCTCGTTAAGGATACCAGTGGTATTACGGAACTTGATAATGTTGCGGTTGATTCATTCAACAAAGCAGGTCCCTTTCCAAATCCTCCGCAGGGGATGTTAAAAAACGGTTTTATTAAAATCGAGTGGGGTTTTGTATTAAGAGGTTAGTGAGAGTGAGTGGTCTGTTTTTTTAAAACTTCCTTTAACTTTTCCATCCCTTCCATTAGAACATAGTCATGCCAAATTGATTCCAAATTTCGAATTGTTTCGACCAATTGCAGAGCAGCTTGATCTCGTGAAATGTTGTCGTTTTCTGCGAGGTGTGAGATGGCAACGGAAAGTGCTTTTATTGATGATGTCTGACAAATATCAGAAAGTTTTTCTTGGTAGGAGACATCAATTTTTTTTTCTTTGCTTTTAATAATGGCAGTATTTATTAGTCGGATTGATTCCTTGTTTTCGAACATTACACTTCCCGGCGAGTCTTTGTATTTGTTGATTAGTGGGAATGAAGTATGAATTTTTTATTGGGATTCGTAAAGAAAAATTTAATTTTAGATACTTTTTTTATGGTGTATCGGCGAATAAAAAACATTTTATTTAATTATGGGTAAACAAAAAAACTAAATTATAGGTTTGGAAAATTAAATAATGAAAAAAAACACAAATAAATGTTTTTTTTTCTTGATTTTTTAAATTTCTTTTTCAGGCTAAGAATTTTTTTTGCAGTGCTCGAGATATTCTTGTGAATTTAATAATTCATCAATCTGTTCGACATTTGAAAGTTTTATTTTTACAAGCCACGAATCGTAAGCATCATTATTGAGATTTTCAGGAGAGTCAATGACATCCTGATTAACATCAAGAATTTCTCCAGATGTTGGCGGAAAAATATCATTTACTGATTTGATGGATTCAATAACACCGCATGAGGTACCTTTTTCAACAGTAGTTCCAATCTCGGGCAATTCCACAAATACTATGTCGCCAAGACTTGATTGTGCAAAATCGGTAATTCCAAATGTTAGTGTTTCATTTTCAATTTTGGCCCATTCATGATCAAGAGTATATTTGAGGTTTTCCATTATTTTGTGTTCCATTATTTATGTCCTCCCTTATAAAAATGCTTGGCGTGATAAGTGCAGTTAAATTGCTTGTTTCGGATGTTGATGACAAATTCCTTGTTTTCTGGAAATTTTTCCTTCTCAATCAGGGCCAGTGCGATCCCTTTATTCAGGGTTGGAGACATTGTTCCAGAGGTTACGTTGCCAATGACTTCATTATTTTTATTTAATACAGGATATCCCGGTCTTGGAATTCCTTTTTCAATCGAAAGTTTGGCAAGTCGAAATTTGGGACTGTATTCGGCCAGAAAATTGCGTCCGACAAAATTGTCTTTTTTAAGTTTTACTGTCCACTTGAGAGCACTGTCCAGTGGCGTAATGTCATCGGTAAGTTCGTTGCCATACAGCGGGAAGCAAACCTCCAATCTTAAAATATCACGGGAAACGAGACCGCAGGGGGTTACTCCTTCATTTAAAAATTCTTTCCACAGTTTGTTGGCAAAATCATGGGAGCAAAAAATCTCAACTCCATCTTCACCAGTATAGCCTGTGCGTGAAATTATATATTGTTCATTATCCCTGGTGTTTTCCAATACAGAATAATATGGAAAATCTTCTGCTGATATAAGGCGTAATTTTCTAAGAACATTTTCTGATTTTGGACCTTGAACTGCTAATAGAGAGTAATCATTGGATTTGTTTGTAAGTGTACAATTAAATTTTCCGACATGTGATTTTAGCCAGTTCCAATCTTTTTCGATATTGGCAGCGTTAACGCAGATTAAAACCTTTTGGTCATTAATTTTATAGGAAATATGATCGTCAATAATGGTTCCATTTTCCCTGCAGATAGGAGAGTAAACGGCCTTATTGTTGCCGGCATTTTTAAAATCGTTTGTCATTATGAAATCAACAAAATCGTGGGCCCCTGGTCCCTCTGCAAAAAATTCCCCCATGTGGCTGACATCAAAGATGCCCACACCTTCTCTTACTGCTAACACTTCATCCTTGGCGGATGAATATTGCAATGGCATATCATAATCTGCAAAAGGTGCCATTTTTGCGTTTAATTTAATGTGTTCATTATAAAGGGAGGTCTTTTTCAAACCCATGAACTTCTCCTTGGTCTGTATTGTAAAACGCGATTTTTTACCAATCTTTTATATGTTTTTTTCAGCCGCTTGTAAAAGGTTTTGGGCCAGATAAAGGACGGTCAGTGGGCCTACTCCTCCAGGCACTGGGGTAATTGCGTAAACCAATGGCTCAACCTCATTAAAATTGATATCACCGCACAGTATTCCATCCTGATCATGATTAATTCCGACATCAATAACAACCTGGTCTTTCTCATTATTTATGTAGGATGCGTCAAGATAACGTGGTTTTCCAACAGCGGAAACAATTATATCTGCAGAGCGTGTTATTTCCCGGAGATTGTTTGTCTTGGAATGACAAACTGTGACAGTTGCATTGTGATTTGTCATTAAAAGAGAAAGTGGTTTTCCAACGATCATACTTCTTCCAACGATGACAACATTTTTACCCTCAACAGGAATTTGATAGTGGGAGAGAAGGGCCATAATTCCGCCAGGCGTACATGGTACGAAATATAACTCCTCATTGCTGTTTCTCATCAGGTGTCGTAAATTTTCAGCGTGAAAGCCGTCCACATCCTTTTGTGGAGAAATTAATTCACCAATATCCAAATGTTCCAGTTGTGTTGGAACCGGTAGCTGAATAAAGCATCCATGAGTGGTTTTATCTAAATTTATATTGTTGATTGTTTCTAGAAATTCTTTTTCTGTTGTTTCTGAGGGGAGATGAATGATGTCCACTATTGCGCCAAAATTCTCACAAAATTTTTTCTTTTTTCTGGTGTAAAGGCGACTTGCCTTGTTGTCTCCTATATAAATGACCTGCATCTTTGGAATTATGTCTTTCTCTTTTAGAACCTTGCATTTCGCTTCAAGTTGTTTTTTTGTTTTTTCCACAAGTGGTTTTGCTAAAAGTTGTATTGCCATTATTCCTCCTGTGATTTGATTATACTAATTGTGTTTTGAAAGTTAATTTATAATAGGATGTTCCGTCAAATTTTTACTGTCTTATAATGGACTATCCCGTCCTTGCTGCGGTATGATCCAGTGATGGTTGTTCTTGGTATTGATCCGGGCTCTATAACGGCAGGTTATGCTGTAATTGAGTCTTCAGGAAGAAAATTCAGTTACATCGATTCCGGTATAATGAAATACGGTCATATAAAAAATTTTATTGATCGCCTGGGTTTGATCTATCGTTCGTGTCATGAATTGGTTGTCAGGTATAATCCTGATGAAATTGCCGTCGAATCCCTGGTGTATGTAAAGGGTACCACTTCAATTATGAAACTGGCGCAGGCGCGTGGTGCAATGCTCGCAGCTTTTATGGAAAAATATCAGGAAAAGGTTTTTGAATATTCACCTAATTTGGTGAAATCCAGTGTTACAGGATATGGTCATCTGGGAAAGGATGGGGTGCAAAAATCACTTTCAATGATCTTTGGAGAGCGTATTTTTAAAACGAATGATGAGAGCGATGCATTGGCCATAGCATTATGTCACGGATTGTGCAAAGGAACCGATACTGGATTGAATTTAAAAATGACTTCCAAAAAACGGAGCATGAAGGATCTTGCTCGATGTAAGAGGGTGGTATGATTGGATACATACAGGGAATAGTTCTATTTAGCGATGGGGCGGAGGTTATTGTTGGAACCAGTTCGGGTGTTGGTTATCAGGTTTTTTATAACAAGGTTTTGATTGAAGAAAGTAAAGTTTTCCTCTATATATCCCACAAGATCAGGGAGAATGGTCAAGATCTTTATGGGTTCCAAAGCTTAAGAGAAAAGAAGCTTTTTGAAATGCTCACCAAGGTTAAAGGAGTTGGGCCAAAGTCAGCCTATTCCCTTTTAACTGCTCTTGGGCCAATGCAGGTTATTGAAGCAATTTCCATGGGAAATAAAAAAATCCTGTCAAAGGCACCGGGTGTAGGTGCCAAATCTGCGGCCCAAATAATTTTGGATCTTTCAGACAGGATTCATAAGGTTAAGATGTACTCGGATTATAAAAATATATTGGAGTTCAAGCAGATGCCCGATTTTGAAATTGTTACGGCCGATATTGAAAATGTATCTTCGTGTCAAAACAAGGAAGAACAAATTTGTATGCCTATATCTGATCTTCAAATTATGGACGAAGCCTTGATGGCGTGTAAGGAACTGGGCTTTAAGGAAGAACGGATTGCCCC
>JAGLPP010000115.1 GCA_023137315.1 Bacteriovoracaceae bacterium | reverse complement strand
CAAGAATCATATCCGGCCCCTGTGCAATGGCCCTTGCAATGGCCACACGCTGCTGTTGTCCACCGGAAAGCGTATCTGCCCTCTGATATGCCTGTCTTTCAATACCCACCTGGCAAAGACATTCAAATGCCGCCCTTTGATCCTCGATTGAAAATTTTCTAAAAAGTGATGTAACAAATCTTGAAGGAAAACTCTGAAAACGTATTCTTCCAACTAAAACATTTTCCAGAACATTAAGTCTTTTTATTAAATTAAACTGCTGAAAAATCATCCCCATTTTTTTTCTAACGTCCCTCAGTTCCCTTCCATGAATACCTGTAATTTCCCGATCGTGAAACCGTATGGAACCATCGGCCGTACTTACCAGGCGATTAATGGATCTGATCAATGTGGATTTCCCGGCCCCGGAAGGCCCCAGTATCACCAAAAAATCAGGGCCATTGACGACAAGATCGACTTTATCCAACGCCCTTGTCCCACCCTCAAAAACCTTTGTAAGATTTTTTATCTCAATAATGGCCATATTAAAAAACCCGAATAAATTATATTAGAACCAATCATACAATATTTTTAAAAGATTACAAAGAAGGCCGGTCTAAAAATCCCATGAAAGACGCACTCCTGGGACAAATTCCCTTTTTTTACCGCTAAAACGCCAGTAGGGGGAAACAGACAAGGGCCCTCCGACAAACATGTCGTACCATGTATGTGCAAAAATATTTTTTCGAAGATCATATTTGTTTCTGTCTGCCTGCCAGCAAAACAACATACCTGCAAAGAACCTCACATAAAAATCACTCATTCCGTCATTATCGTGTACCAAGGCAAAAAGTCCCGACGAAACGACGGCCCCAAACCACTTTCCCAAATAAGAGGAAAATCCCGGAAAGAGAAATCCACGAAATAGTCCCTCCTCCCCCAGGCCGACAAAAGAATAAAATATCATCGCTGATCCAAAATCATCGGGATCCGGATCACCGCCATTTCCGGCAATGGCACCAACTCCAACAATCGGGGCCCCGATTGGATCGACAATATTCAGTGGATTATAGTTTCCAATATAATTTACAAAAACATTGTGATTGGTACTTGGTTTTCCACCAGCATCCCTCCAGGCGTCATACATGTTATACATCCAGATATCGAATCCAACCTGCTGGGCAACACGATCATTTGTAAGCAAAGGCCCAAAACTCGCAGCAAACCAGGCCAGCCCCTCTCCCGGACGTCCATCAATGGTTTGTCCAAGTCCCGGAATAATACTGGCCGCACCTGCAATTCCCGGAATGGTTGCGCGCACATTCGGAGAAAGTGTTCCAAAAAGAAGGACACATGCAAGAATCCATATTTTGAGCGATCCAATCATACATAGATATTAATGATCCGATGGAGCGGTTTACAGGGGGAAATTCCTTCTATATAAATATTCACTATGAATCACAATCTGCTAAGGGCACCTACCGGCGACATTTTGAGTCTTTTGGACTGGAATTCCCTGTTATCCGGGTTAACTGATGTCATTCATCTTGAAAAAACACGCGAAACACTCGGTGAATCCCTTTTTTTCAAGGATCGGAAAACCATTGAAAAAGAATATGATTCCCTTGATTTTTTTCTTGCCAGCTTTGAAACACTTTACCAGGAAGTCACACTATCATTATCATTACTGCCTCCTGAAAAAAATCATCTGCAATTTGAACAATACCTTCAAAAAAGCCAAATCCTCTCGCTTGATGATTTGAATTTTCCATGCAACCTGCTTGAAATATTCCTTAATCTCAGACGTCCTCTTAAAAGTTGGAACAAACTAACACAGTTTTCCCCGGACGAGGGGCAATTACAATCCCTAAAACACAAATTTATAAAACCTTTCAGAAGTTTTGTGGACCAAACAGGAAAAATTGATTATCTCAAACATCCTGATCTTAAAAGGACATGGGAAAAAGTCCTTGAAGTTGAATCGGAAATTCGTCAAAGCATTGTCAGGATGTCAAGATCAAAGACATTTTCCGACGCCCTCCAATACAGCGAACACGATATCATAAATGATCGCTATGTTCTGGCAGTAAAAAGTGATTCCTACAAGGCATCTCTTGGAAATATCATTGCACATTCAAAGAGTGGTCTCACTCTTTTTGTGGAACCAACTGTTCTTCGGGAAAAATCAACAAAAAGAATTCATCTTCTTGCAGAAATTGATGAAATTAAAAACCGACTGGCAAGACAGTTTAGCGATATTCTACGCAAATTCATTCCAGAACTGTCCGGATTAATCGAATTTGTCACTGAACTGGATTTACTACGGGCAAAGAGCGTCTACTGCCACCGTAATGATCTCACCAGGCCGTCATTATCAGATGAATTCGCTTTTACATTGGAAGACTTTTATCATCCACTAATAGAACATCCGGTGAAAAACACCATTTCACTTGAAAAATCCAGAAAGGGTTTTATTCTTTCAGGCCCGAACACCGGCGGAAAAACAGTTGCCCTTAAATCCATTGCCATCTGCCATCTGTTCCTTCATATGGGACTTTTTCTTCCCGTATCCCGGGCAACAATTCATCCGGTACGCGGAATCTATTACTTTGGAAATGATCAGCAAAACCTTGATGAGGGGCTAAGCTCTTTTGCATCCGAATCAAAAAACTATCTTGAACTTTTGGATTCTTTGGAAGAGTCATCGCTGATAATTATTGATGAAATTTTCAATTCAACCTCGTCTGAGGAGGCATCATCCCTGGCAATCGCACTCCTTGACGAAATCCATAAAAAATCAAACTCAAAAGTTGTAATCTCAACTCATCACCAGTTTTTTAAAACACATATTCATTCCATGAAGGAATATGTGTCGGCCCACGTCGAATTTGACGTGGAAATTGAACGCCCCACTTTCCGCATTTCTTCAGGAAGTCCGGGAAGCTCCATGGCATTTCGAATCTTTGAGCTGATAAGCTCGGCCATGGGAAAAACAAATCTCATTGCCCAAACAGCACGAAATATTATTGACAAAAAAACACTGTCATACGAACAGCTTCTTCAGGAACTCTCACAAAAACAGGGAGAACTCACACGTCTTATACGCGAAAACAAAATCCTGAATAACGAACTTAAAAACCAAAAAAAATCCATGGAAGGCATTCTTCTTATGGAAAAACAGCGGATGATTGAGGGATATGAAAAAAAACTTGAAAAAATCCTCACCCGGGCCCGAACACTCGTCAGTGATATAAAGCTTGGACAATTAAAAACCCCGAATAAAGTTGCCGAAAAATCCCATTCCATACGATCAAACATACAAATCGAAAAAGAGGAACTCTTTGAATCAAAAAATCCAGACTGTCACTATGAGGAACGAGTACCGAAGGAACACGAATTTGAGGAACAGACCATATACTACTCCACGACTTTAAAAAACAATGTCCTCGTATTCTCCATAGACAAAAGAAAAAAGGAGGCAGTGGTCCACCTTGGAAAAATGAGCTTGAAATGTCCTTTATCCACACTGCGAATTTTAAAGGACAAAAAGAAAACAAAAAAACAAACCGGAGTCTGGATTAATATCCAAAAAGAACCAATCAACAAGCTATCACTTGATTGCCGTGGAATGCGACTTTCTGAATTTCAAAACGAAGTGGAAAGCTCGCTGCAGGATATTCTTATCGGTAATACTCCTTTTGTTGAAATAATTCATGGCCATGGCAACGGCGTTTTAAAAAACTGGCTGAGAAGTTACATCGACGAAAACGAAAGACTCATATGGGACTCTTCGCACGGTAATGACGGATATACAAAAATCACTCTAAAATAATAAGTATCTCTTGGATGACAATCTCTTTTTCTAATATCCTGCCTGAACCAGTGAAAGTCCGTTGGAATTAATGCCATGAATTTTTACGCCCCAATGAAGATGCGGGCCGGTCACCCTGCCAGTCATTCCTGCCAATCCGACAACACTGCCTTTTGGAACATATTCCCCTGTGACAGTTTTGAATTTGCTTAAATGAGCATAGATTGTAAAAATCCCGACTCCATGATCAACAATGACCGTATTGCCTGTAAAAAAAAGATCACCCACATAGACAACCCTGCCGCTGTTGGAAACCTCTATGGGTGTCCCGACTTTGGCCCTGAAATCCACACCACTGTGCTGACTTTCCTTCGATTTATTATAGATTCTTCTTTTACCGAAAACGCTTGTAACAAAGGACGAAAGCGGCTTGATGAACGATGTGTAAAAATATGGTTTTTCATTCGTATGTGAATAAACTTTTTTCAGATGGAGCCACTCTCTTTCAATTCTTTTCATTTCCTTCCTGGTCCTCGCCCTGAGCTTGCGTATAACCGTAAGCTCCTCGGACTGCCACTGAAATTCCTGGACCTTTACTTCAAGAACAATGTCCTCGTACTCGTTTTTCCCATACTGATACTTCAAAACACAACCAAATGATTCAATCTTTGAACTCATCTTCTCCACAATATAGGATTTCAACCATTTTCCCTCCTGCCAAAAAGCGAACTGCCTTCCATTACAATTGAGGCCCAGGGGTTTTACCTTGATTGGAAGCTCGACCGCTGCAAGTTTCACATGTCCAGGATAGATTACCATTTTCCTGAGTTTAAACTTGAATGGTTCCTCACCCTCCTTCTGAACACCCTCAACAAGAGGCCCACCTCCCTTGAAAATCGAACACGAAACTGCCATGAATACAAAAAAAGAAAGAATCACTGTTTTAAACATAATAAATACACCTTTTACAAGTATAATAAGGGAGTTACGACCCCACAGTCAAATAAGGCCGGCCTTGCAAAAGACAAAATTATCTGTCACAAAAAAAGATATTTTTTCCATGTCAACAGTTATTGTTTACTGCTGCAACTACTTAAAATCCATCAATATTACCATTTATGCGCCCTTTCCTGATCTTTTCAGTCAAGCTATCTGCAAAATTGGTCGATAATAGGTATATAGGGGAAGGATTATGAGGATCATAGTGCCCGTAATTTTGACATTCATCATGACTATCACAGCTTATACGGCCGATGAGGAAAAACAGGTCACATATAGCACTCACGCCGAGAAAAAAAAGGGGGAGTTGGAGGCCCTTTTGGAAAATAAAAAAGTCAAACCACGATACGAGGAGTGCCTGGAAAAACAAAAGACGAACACATCGATTAATCTGGCCGACTGTATCTGGAATCAACTGGATGACCAGACCAAAAAAGAAATTCGTGATAACATGCAATCTTCAACAGAACCCTCAAGAACGACTGACAGTGATACACCTGAACGCGAACCTGCCTCCGAAAAAAACGAGAAAGAACAAAAAAACGTCAAAAAATATGAAGGCCTCTCTCTCGGAACACTTGATACCGGCACCACAGATCCGGCCATAAAAAAATTGAAGAAATATCTTCACGAGAGACTTGAAAAAGCAATGTACGGCGATCTTACAAGCAAAGAGAGAAAGATTGTCGACCACGAAAAGTTCCTTGCACTTTATAAAACGCAGCTTGGAAAAAACATTATCAGCGGACTTTCCTCGTATTGCATCGAGGCTAATCTGATTACGGATATCAATAAATCATACGAGTCTCCCGTGTTCTATGGAGATTTTTTAATCCCGGTTGATGAAACAACCAGAAAAACAAACAGGGTGAAAAACATCCGGAATCTGACAACATTTCAGGAAACCGGAGACGGTTCCGTCAACAAGGTCTATAAGGCGTGGGAAAAATGCGTTGGAAGCATCAAAAGTGTCTGCTACCTTGAGGCCCCCTACAACACTTCCGCAAAAAAACCCGAACCCTATCAGAAACAACGGGCCTGTCAGATCACACAATTTTTAAAAGAGCACCGCCAGAATTTGATCGCCTCCACAAAGCTTGAAGGTGACATAATTCGATTTAGAAGCAAAAGGGAAAGTGTACAACTTCAAACCGGTATGGAACATTACACTGGTCGCGGAGACGATGAAAAAACACTCGACGAAATAACCAACTACAGTTCAGGGGAAATAGACAAGGTTTACGGCGAAAAAATGAGGGAGGTCTCGAAGGAATTTCATGAAAAATGTGTAGAGGGAAAGGACAAGGAAGAGTGCCAAAAATATCTTACAAACAGTAAAACCAGAAAAAAACTCGACAAACATATTTCCGAATATGAACTTAGAAAAAAAGTCATGCAGGAAAAAATTAACAAAATAGGTGCAAATGGAGACAAAAAAGAACTTCAAAAATACCTGGAAGAGGAAGGATACAGTGCCGAGGAAGTTGAAAAAATGATGAAGGCCGACACCCAGGCACTTGCAAAAATGATATCGGCCCGCTATGAAAACGAAAGAAAGGCCGTAATAGAAAGTTATAGGGATTATATGGATAAGCACTCTACAACTGAAGAGGAAATCAAGCTTGCCGACAACGCTCCTGACATGAAAAAGATTAAAGATCTCTCCACTGAACTTTCAGAAAAACCAGAACACTACAAGCAGATGCTCCATTTTTCCAACATCATTTCAGGTTTTCTGAAAGTCGATGACGGTTCCGGCAATAAAAGAAGAAACACCAGCGCAATGTTTGCGGAAATAGAAAATTCCGATCGTGCCCCTTCATCTTCTGACGAAAGCAGCATGGTGGATATAAAGAAGATTTCTGATGCCCTGAAAAATGCTGGAATAAGTCGCACAGATCCGGAAGACGACAACGAAAAACATGCAGACACGGTCCAATTAGAGGTAAAGGTAATCAACAAGGCCATCCTCAACTATGACGTCCCCTCCCCACCTCCTGATTCATCAAACCCGTAACAGTACTTCAACTTAACAAATCCTTTTCAGCATGCTATCAAAGAACGCACGATGACGGATAAACGTGAAACATTCAAAAGCTCATTTACAACTTACGAAATTGTTCCAACAAAAGACGGCCATCCAACTGTCTGGTCGGAGCATTTTAAAGAACTCGCCCACTCCACAGAGGGATCATACGACGAAACCGTCCACAATTATGTAAATAGCTGCAACATCAGTGATCTTATAAAAAAATATCACAAACCTGTAATTTTCGAGGTCGGCCTTGGTGTCGGTATCGGACTTTTGGCCACCCTTGAAGAAATCTGCAAACAGAACGAAGTCCAGGCCATGCAATATATTTCCGTGGAAATTGACGAGGAGCTTGTCTATTGGGCCTTGAAAAATGTATTTTCCAAAACAAGACATAACTGGCTTGATGGACTCAAAAAAAAGAAAAAAGAGGACATCGAATATTTTCATCTGATTCATCAAAAAATTGAAATCACCATAATTTTAGGGGACGCGCGGAAAACTCTCGCAAAATCCTTTGAACTCGGCCTTATACCGAAAGTTCATGCCATTTATCAGGACCCATTCTCACCCTCCAAAAATCCATCTCTTTGGACTGTTGAGTGGTTCTCACTTTTGAAAAAGCTTTCCCACACGGAGGTCATCCTTTCAACCTACAGTAGCGCCACCGGCATTCGCTGCTCTCTTTTCGAGGCCGGATGGTGTGTCGAACATTGCCAGGGTTACAAGAAAAAACGTTCAATGACAAAAGCGCGATTACATGGAAAAACAGAAGATAAGCTTCTTCAAAAAATAAAAAACTCAACTTCGACCACTCTTTGGGACAAGGATTTGTGTACCAATAACGTCTGATATGGACTTTCATTAAACAAATCTGCAAAAAAACCGATTATATACGTAGACAGCGGTAAAACTAAATTTATGTATATGTATGGACAATTAAAACTAACTCCGGTTCAAGCAATATGGCGCGGAATTCTCTTTGGGGCCATGGCCTTTACAGCTTTGGAAGGTGCCATTTCCCTGGCCTTCAGTTTCCCTGTAAAAAATTGGCACATAATATCTGACCTCATCATTATGACTGTTTTTATCATAGACTTTTTTAGAAAGATTAAACATCACAACGAAAATAAAAAATCAAATGACATCGCAAAAACCAAATTGCCGACAGTCATCATTGATATCACTGCCTGCATCCCCTATGATGTACTCGCACACTTCATGGGACTTGGTTCAATGAATGCAGGATTAAAATTTTTACGTACTTTAAAGTTTATAAGAATAGCAAAGATCCATGACATTCTGGCAAATATTACACTCATCCCGAAATATTTAAAAATTGTCTTTATCGTGGTCTGTTCAACTGTTGCCATTCACTTTATTGCATGCGGATGGATTTTTATCAACCCAGTCAGCATGGGTGATCTTTACACAAACTATAACAAATCTCTTTACTGGGCCGTTACCACACTTACCACCATCGGTTACGGGGACATCACTCCATCAAATAATATCGGCCGTCTCTATACAATGGTAATCATGATTCTCGGCGTTGGCGTATACGGTATCGTAATTGGTAATGTGACCAGAATGCTCTCTCTGGCAGATCGCTACAAGGAACAAAGTATGGCCAAGATGAACGAACTGGCCATGTTTATGAAACATTATAATGTTCCAATCAAACTTCAAAATGCCGTTTTTGGTTTTTATAATCACTTGTTTACCAAAAGACTATCTGACAACGACATAAAAATTATCGCAGAACTACCCCATCCACTACAGATGGAACTACAAAATTACATGAACATGAAACTCATTTATGCAGTTCCTGCATTCAAGCAGTGTTCTCACAACTGCCTGAAGGAGATCGCACAGGCACTGGAACAGATGTATTTTTCTCCCGGACAAAAAATCATTAAAATCGGGGAAATCGGTCATGAGATGTATATTATCGGACATGGAAGTGTTGAAATGTTCAATGATAAAAAAGAGCTTATTTCCACCTTCAAGGAAGGACAGTTTTTTGGTGAAGTTGCTCTTTTGGAAGAACGTGAGCGACACGTGGAAATCAAGTCCTCATCGTACTGCGACCTATACAAACTTTCAAAAGGTGATTTTGTCAGAATCATCAAAAAATACCCGGAACTCCTCTCAAGCATGCAAAATACAATGTATAAACGCTCGAAAGATCGCCGGAAAAATTCATAATTACTTTCTCTTTCTAAGCAGAACCGGATAACCAATTCTTATATATGCCTTGGTAACCTTTCTCCAAAGAGAATCCATCTCATTTGACCTGTACTTGTGCCTTTCCTTTTCAAGCGCATCAGCATCATATTCTCCGGCAAATTCACCATCCTTCATCAGGGCATTTTCAACACCGCCAACTCCTTCTCCGTTCATACCTCCACGCCCGTCACCAATATCATCACCGACCGATGCCGCATTATAGTCCCCGGAATCTCCGCCACCATAGTTCATCTTGGGAGCATAATCTGAATGATAACCGGCACTAAATTCACCTTCTCCAGTTGATCCTCTTTTGCCCCTCTTTCTTCTCATCTTCAACATTGAAAGAAGTTTTGCCAACTGCGAATCCTTGCCTCCTGAGGCGACACCTGTCATCTTTGCAAGAGTGGACTCCACGTTGCTATTGAAAAAATCCTCTGCCTTATTCCGGTAATCAGCGCTGTCATATTTATCATCACTGATCTCATCCTGGCCCAACTTTCTTCTTCTTTCATTAATCCTGTCGTTAAGTTTCCTCCTGAGGGCACGTAGTTTTCCGGCACCACTTCCGCTGGAACTGTCAAAATCCCCTTTCCTGTCCTTAAGATTATCACCACCTGAGATTTTTTTCTGACCAAAATCACTTTGAGAATCGCCCTTCATGGGAATATTTCCAGAACTTTCATGTCCGTCGATATTAACGGCCTCCCCGACTGCATCAACCCTGACACCCTCCACTTCAACCACATTGGCAGAAATTTGACCACTGATCTTGGTACCAACAACTTTTTGGGACCCGAATTTCTTCATCATTGAACCAGACAAATCCGTATATGTTTTATTTTGTTCCTCGAGATTTGGATTTGTCATTCCCTCCATATCCAAATGTACCACACTACCGAGTCCGGCCAGGAGTCTGGTGTATTCAATCCTGTCTTCTGGATCACCGAACCCCATATCTTGATGGTCACCATGGTGACCCGACATCATGGCAGAATGTGATTTTTTCTCCTCGATAAAAAATTTATAAATCCCTGTTCCTTTCTTGATTCCTGTGGAACTGGAAATTGTACTCTCCGCGCAGGCAAGCTTCATCGGAAAAAACTCATTCACAAGAATTTGAATACTGGAGAAAAGCCACTTATGATCCATTTTCGATTTCGACACTGG
>JAGLPP010000114.1 GCA_023137315.1 Bacteriovoracaceae bacterium | reverse complement strand
GCTATCAGAATTCCAACAGCAACCCTGTACGCTATGGCAGCTGGAGCACAGCAGGCAGGAGGTGTCGGAGCACAACAAGCAACCATAATTGCTATACATATTATAACTATAACAAGTGCGAGAGCTCTCCAATCAATACCGTGCTTTTTCTTGGCCTCCGTGCTTTCCTTCGCAGCATCAGCAGACGCTACCTGCGCATCCGCAGCAGCCATTCTCGCGGCCATGGATCTGTACTCCCATTGTGCGATCTTGTCGACCCAGATATACATCTCTTTCACATTGGCCTTTGTCTTAGTGAGCCTCACAGCAAAATCATTGGTTTCATTTCTAATATTGGCAGCCTTCATCATCTGAACGGTTTGCTCATCGTACTTCTGATCATCATCAGGATTGGATTCCATGATCTCCCTGATATTAACGCTGTAATCATTTTTTATCCTGATCTGCTCAGCAAGATAGATTGCTGAAGCTGCAATAAAAAGATAGTAGGATATCGAAAAAGTATCACCAAGCTTTGAGCAATCAAAGTCCGTCGTACATCCGGCCGAAACGGAGAGAATATCAACGTTTCTCACAGTGGCCTCGTTCAGATCCGTGGACAATTCGAAGATCCTGTCAACCTCCTTCTTAGTGATGATCCTCTCAACAGAAGCCTTGGTAGTTTTAAAATCATCGTTTTTACTTCCTACAAGTTGCGCCATTGCCTCATTTCTCGCCTGCTTTGCAAGCTTCAAGGCCCTCATGGCACCCGCGTTAGTGAGATCAATTTTATTTCTTACAGCAGCATAAAGACTATCGGATTTGGAGTATGAATCAGCCCTGTGTCCATCGGCTTTTGCGTGTGACGTCCTCGCTCTTGCGCCTGATCCATTATTTACTGCTCTAGCTTCTGCAAGTTTTTGATGATTCGAGGGAACCCATTTATTTTTACACGTTCTTTTGTCCCTGTGACGTATCCACCCACAATTTCTCGGAATTGGTTCACTACTACATTTATCGTATTTCTTTTCCGCATCACTAAGACACTTACTGTACATTTTTCTCCTATGATTATCGTTCTTCATCCGGCCATTTTCGTCCATGCTTGCAGCTGCATTGTTAGGCAGGACCTCACTCTTGACGGTGTGATCGAGTGTACTAGAGCTACCTCCCAGTATACCGGTCTTTTTTTCGACGTCTGCAGTTGCACCCACCAATTCATCATAATTCATGGCCTCAACTGCCCGGTAAAACAGCTCCATTGCCTTGTTGTTTTCAGATGTAGACTCTGCCTCCCTCAACTCTTTTGCAGCTATCCTCTTCTTTTCCGACTCAGATATGTGAAACCCCCTGGAGTCCGTCCCTTTTGCCTGAATATTGGTATTATCCGCAGCGTAGGCCGGTGCTATCGAAAAAATCGACGATAGCTGCCACTGCAGTATGCATCCAATAAGAATATAGTGAAGAATACCTATTACATGTTTATGAAATAACATACTAGTCCCCTGATTTTATGTACCTATTCATTCTAAACCAAAAACTACTTTTTATGCATTCCCTAATATTGATTATCCCGTCAAATATGATCTCACTCCATCCTATCACGATAAAAAAATCAAAAACTACCGAAATTTAAGTAGTTACAGTGGATTTTGATACCATTTATATCATAAACAGTGGCTGCAGTGTGTCTGAAATAATTGGCAGTTTTCGGCCAGTGTAAGATAAGGTAAATTTTTTACTTAAAAACACAACAGGATTGAACTTATGGCGAATTTTCTTACCACAGCAGCAATTTCAAAGACTCTGGTTGAAGTTGGCAAAAGCAAGGCCTCTCTTTCCATTTGCAAAATGCTTGTGCTTGGTATTTTGGCGGGTATGTTTATTGGTTACGGTGCTCATCTGGCTACAACCATTGCAACAGGACACTATGAATACCTTGGATTCAAAAAACTCATGATGGGTGCAGTCTTTTCCACGGGACTAATACTGGTTATCATTCTCGGTGCTGAATTATTTACCGGCAACAATCTAATGACAATTGCACTTTTTCAAAAAAGAATTACTCCCGGTCAAATGCTTAGAAGCTGGTTTTTTGTTTACATTGGAAACCTGATTGGCTCAATTCTACTGGCCCTGATTATTGCAAAATTTTCAGGTCTTTTAAGTGGTGCAGTTGGTGGTTCAGCAATCAAGATTGCTGCTGGAAAAACATCCTCAGCAGAAATCGCTCACTTAAATCATAATTTTGCATTTTTCTTCAGAGCAATTGGATGTAACATGCTTGTGTGTCTGGCCTTTATGATGTCAGTGGCCGCCCAGGATATTGCTGGAAAAATACTGGCCATCTTTTTCCCAATCATGGCGTTTGTTTCTTCAGGTTTTGAACACTGTATCGCTAATATGTATTTTATCCCCGCCGGAATCTTTGCAAAATCTTTTCCCGGAGCAGTTGAAGCTTCTGGAAAAAGCGCCGAAGCGTTGGCGGCCCTGAACTGGGGATCAATGATAAGTCAAAACCTGATTACAGTCACTCTCGGCAACATTGTTGGTGGTGCAATACTGATTGGAGTTGTTTATTGGTATCTCTACGTTAATAGCGAAGAAGTATAACCATACTTTAGTGACCGACACCATAAATCATGGTGATTAAATGTTCCATCGTTTTCAATATCTCTTCCATATACTCATTAATGGCCTTTACATTTCCAGGCAGGGTATAGATAAGTGTTCTCCCACTCAGACCAACTATTCCCCTGCTTAAAAGAGCATTTGGATTATTGGCAGCGTATTTAAGCCTGATATGTTCCATTATTCCTGGAATAACTTTATCCGATACAGATGCTACAACATCCGGAGTAATATCACGCGGCCCAACACCGGTTCCACCGGTCGTAATAATTATATCCACTCCTTCATTAATTGCCGACTCAAGTTTCATTTTAAGTTGCATCTTATCATCTGATAAAACATCAGATTCGATTTCTGTATGCCATCTTTTGTCTTTAAAAAAATCTTGAAGATGTTCAACAATTTTGGGCCCGCTTAGATCCTCGTATTCTCCTTTGATTACACGATCACTCAGGGTAAAAACATGAAATTTTAATGATTTTGGAATAAATTCAATCTCATCCCCGTTTTTAATGGTTCCTCCTGTTATAACCCGACTAAAAATTCCCTCCTTGGGCATGATACATTCCCCTACCTCATCATATATTGCACATCCGGCCCCATGACATTTTTTTCCAATTTGCGTTATCTCCAATTCAACATCATTTATTTTAAATCGATCCAAAACTGAAACACTGCTCAAATCAATACCCTTGGTTGTGATATTTTCCGCAAATTCGCCATGGCCTGTTTCCCTGTTTGAGTTCTCAATAAAAGTGTCAATATTTTCCTTGGCAAGTAGGCTTATTTGACGGTGCCAGTCTCCTGCGTGTGCATCATTTATTATTCCACGTTCATTTATTTCAACTTCCACGACAGGTTTTTTGATTGTTCCTTTTTTCTCTGAAATATTTAATGATACAACCTTGTATTTCATTACCAACCATCCATTTAAAGACTTATATCTTTCTTTGTTTTTTCAATCAGAAGAATATCTTCCATCTTCATGTTTTTATCAACGGCCTTGCACATGTCGTATATGGTCAGCAACGCAACGTTAACGGCCGTAAGTGCCTCCATTTCCACACCAGTTTGCCCGACACAGGAAACACTACTGAGTATTCGAACACCATTCTCTTCAATTTTTGCCTTTACTGCCACTTTTGTTATCTGCAGGGGATGGCATAGTGGAATAAGCTCAAATGTTTTTTTTGCAGCAAAAATTCCGGCAATTTCCGATACAGTTAAAACATCGCCCTTTTTGATATCATTCTGCTTTATAAGACCCACGGTTGCTTTCTCCAGTTTTATAAATCCGGAGGCACGAGCAACCCTGTATTGAAGCCTTTTACCACCCACATCCACCATTTGGGCCCTTCCATCTTCATCAATATGAGATAATTTTCCCAAACTACCCTCCAATATTGTAAAATTTGTGATTTGTACTTAAAATACCAAATTCCGGTTTATTTTTTATTGCACCAACCAGGGCCCCCTCTATTCCTGTCTCTTTTATGTCAAACCCACAGTCACTGAAAAGACATGGCCTTACCACCCCGTTACATGTAAGCCTTAAACGATTACACTCATTACAATTACCGCCATTTCCACCTTCAACAACCCAGAATAGCCCTTTTGAAATATTCATTTCCCTGATAAAACGAACTTCCAATTTATGTTTTTTTGCATATTCAAAAACCAACCTGGCATCCGACTCGCTTGAAGATTTTTTTACAACGCAATTTAATTTTATTGGATTCAAACCTGCATTACCGGCCGCTTTTATCCCATCAAGCACATCATTTAAATTTCCACCCCTTGTAATTTCGCTATAGCGTTTTGGATCAAGGGTATCCAAACTGATATTTACACGATGTAATCCGGCCAAAAACAGATCCTTTGCATATTTTTTCAACAGAATACCATTGGTTGTCATTGCAAAATCTGTAATACCATTTATTTCACCTATCATGGAAACCAGATTTATAATTTTTTTCCTTACCAGTGGTTCCCCTCCGGTAAGACGAACCTTGTTCATCCCCAACTCAACACCTTTTTTTACAATCTCCACAATCTGCTCAAAAGAAAGAATTTCATCATGTGACATCAGGGGAATTCCCTCTTCCGGCATGCAATAGCGACACCTGAGATTACATTTATCGGTAACGGAAATCCTCAGGTAGTTTATTCTTCTATTAAATGAGTCCAGCATTTATCATCCATTTGCCGTTAAAAATATTGATGTGATTAATATCAAAATTATAATTACTACCATCGAAATCTATTATTTGATCAGCGAACATTTTCACCTCATTGGCTGATTCCTTGCAATTATCCGAATTTTTAACCCTGGCCATAAGGAAAAGACCTGGTTCAACAATATGGCGCAAACTGTTTGATTCGCAGACCAAAATTGATTCGGAATTTATCATTTTTAAAAGAGCAGAAAATCCTTCATGCAAATTGGATTTCATTACCCTAAGCCAGAAAACCTTTTCAGCTCCGGCCCTCAAAAGTCTTGAGGTATCTTTTTTTAAAGATAAATCCTTTTCTTCAGTAATTTCATAATTGCCTTTCAGCGAGGAACAAACACCACATCCTTCTCCACCACGTGGGCATTTCCCATCACGTTTGAGAATGGTTGTAACCTTTATTCCAATTATATTATGTTGTGATTTAAATTTATTTATTAATTTGCATGCAAATTCTGTTTTCCCGGCATTTCTCCCCTCTGCTCCGATGATTATCATATTTTTTAATTTTATTATTTTACCCAACTTTAATCCCAATCCGCTTCAACACAAGAGTGATTTACACTGATCAAAAAAATCCAAACTGGCATTTTTCCATTTTAATATTTTCTTGATTACAAATTCTACCTACATCGGTTTTTTCAATATTAAATTGCTCCGCAACTTTGGAGGCGTTGGAACAGGAGATAAACTTCTTTCCTTTTTTTTCCACAGATAATTTTAACAGCTCTGCTTTAACCTGATCTTGATTTTTCACCAAAAACCTCATTCTTATTTTTTATTGTATATGGTATACGAATGCCCTGCTGTCAGTCTCATTAATATGATATTATGCTGCGTTTTTTTTAAAGGTTTCACTGTATTTATCTTGAAGAAACGTGGGAATTATATCTATCTTTCCAAATACCTTCAACACAACAGTTTGCATGGCATGTATAAGATCATCATCTTTCACCCTGGCAATATTGAACTTCCCATCTGTACATATCATGGCCTCACCAACATATTTGTCTCCTTCCATTGAAAAATTCAATGTTATCATAGCGTCAACAGGGAGGATCATTTTAATTTCCTTGATCATATTTCCAACTTCAATCAACTGAATCTTGCTAGGATAGCACTCCTGAAATTTGATCCTGTTATCCCCAAACACATACATGGTACAATTTGGATGAACCATACCCCCCCATTTCATTGTTACCAATTGACACACTTACAGCGAATACTTGATTTTACCCCATTACTGAGAATAATGCCATGCATAAAAGCACAAGGTTTCTTGTTTAAAATCGCTAAATTACCGTTACGGGGTGTATATTGTGCTTCCTTTTTGATTTTTTTTAAAAAAATCGATAATCCCATCATAATCATGAAAAACAGGACAACCTGCACCTTCAAGATCATAGACTCCCTTCAAATGAATATTGCAAAGACGCTCAATTTTAATTGCATCAACAAGTTTGTCTCCAACCATAAAACTTCGTTCAATATCAATTGGAAAATCATGGCAGGCCGAAAGAAGCATTCCCGGCCATGGTTTTCTCATGAGGGATTTTTTTGTCCACCTCGATATAGTACCCTTGTCAAAAAAATTACAGGTATAAACAGCATCAACAGCGGCATCCAATTTTAAAAGACTTCCCATGATAAAATCATTTACTGTTTTCACATCATCCGCCTCGAACATCCCGCGTGCAACACCTGACTGATTAGTGAGTATTATGACATGCCAGTTTTCCCTTCTTGCAAATTGAATCAGTTTATCAACACCTGCACATATCCTTACATCCCGTATTTTATGAAGATAGGCGGTATCCTCATTTACAACCCCATCCCTATCCAGAAAAAGTGCCGGTTTTTTGCGAATATGAAAATTTTCATTTTTAAATTCAGGAGTCGGTATTGAGTTTAACCGATCCTCCACGGACGACCCTTTTGGAAAAAATCTGATTCCAGCATCATAAAAACCATCGTAAAAGGAATCATCAAGACTTTCATCCTGCGTATTTCCAGGCCAGTATAGTTTTTGCCCTTTGTTTTCCGCGTAGCAAATCAGTCTTGCCGGTTCCTGTCCGGCAACATTCAGGAAATATTGAAGATCATATTTCAGTGGATATTTTGCGGTTGATAACAAGACAGCACGATCTTTGGACAGCTCTTTTACGTCAGAATGTAACTCACCCGCAAATCCTATTTTGTCCAAATACTCCCTTAATCTTTTCCCGTCATCAGTGGCCACTATATCCATTTTTTATCTCCCATTGTACCTTACGGAACAATTTACTTTATGGGCAGGTACAATAAACTTGTTCATCGGTTTTATTCTTATCTGAAGAATAAAATCCTCCAGAAATATTTCAAATGAACTCTTCGCCTCCTTCACTGATCCAAGTCTGATTGATTTGAGTTCACTCATTATCCTTTCAATATCGTGAATTCTAATCCCCTTTTGCTGGTATCCGTCACCATGAAAGCATATACATTGTATGATCCTGTCATTTGAAAGGCCAAGGAGAGGGAGAAGGCATTTTTTAAAGGTGTGTTCATCACTCGCAAGTTCCTCGAAAATTCCATAAAGGACAAGAATAACCTCATGATAGTTTGATAAAACCACCTCTCTCATTTCCTGATCAAGCTGTCCTGGAAGTTCCGGCATCAGTGCCTCGGACCACTCTGGCCCGAACTTTTCAGAAAAATCCATCCCTAACATGCCATAAAGCTCATGTCCCATTTTTAAAAAACATCTTTCCACAACCATGTTAAGTTCTTTCTGGTATCTGGATGACTCTTTATAAACCGAAAAATACTTTTCTATAAAACTTTTTATCCCACCGCTTTTTGTATTAACGAAAGAGTTGTACTTGCAAAGTTTGAGACTAACCGGGAGTACACCATCGGAATTTACAAGAAGCAAATCACCCTCATGATAATTTTGTTTTAATTCCAAGCTGTCTTCTTTTCCAATAACCCTTATCGAATCAATACTACCCCCATCAACGTAATCAAAAAGTGCCCCGGCAGTATCCTGTGCCAGGATGGGAAGTCTCTTCTGAAGATACGGATCATTATTCCAAAGCCACCTGTCATAGGAAATAAACTTTTCTTTCAATTTTTCAGAAAGGCTAAGAATATATTCATCTTCAAAACCGTTTAACCGTGAAAAAGACAGGCCGGTAAGATATTCAAAAAGGTTTCCCTTGAATTCATTTAAGAGGGCCTCCTTTTGGATATTTGTGTCAAAAGAAAATTTCTTGTCCAGCACGAAAAACCCCACATTCAATCTTTCCAATCCACCATTATCATTCTAGACTACACGAAATAAAAATTCTAATCAGGATATACCAAGGATATTATGAATTTCCCAACAGTATTGGAATCAATTAACGATCTGAACGTGGAACAGGTCAAATACCTTCTCAACACCGCAGATGGCCTAAAATACAATCCACGGAAATATACATTCTACGAAACGAGACGCCCGGTTGTGGCCACCTGCTTTCTGGAACACTCAACACGGACAAGAAATTCCTTTGTTCTGGCAGCGGAGAAGCTTGGAGCAATTTACCTGAATTTTGATCCGGATACCTCAAGCCTTAAAAAAGGTGAAAACATTGAGGAAACGTTCTATACACTAAAAAGCCAGGGTGTTGATCTTTGTATCATTCGAACACCGATTCCCGGCGAACTCCGACCTCTGAAAGAAAATCCTCCGTTCAAGATTATCAACGGCGGTGATGGAATGCATCAGCATCCAACCCAGGCACTTTTGGACCTTTTTACCATGATTGAAACGGGTTTTAATCCGCATGGAAAAACAATGGCCATTATCGGAGACTGTGAACATTCAAGGGTTTCACACTCGCTAATAGATCTCATAACAATGATGGGTGGAAACATTATTCTTTGCGGCCCATCGGGTTGTCTCCCAAAATCAACCTTGAATCCAAACGTAGAACTCTGCTATGACGTTGAATACGCAATCAATAACAGCGATCTGCTTTATCTTCTAAGAATTCAAAAAGAAAGACATAAACGTTTTGGTGCAACTAATTATTTCTGCGACTATCCGTGGACCCATGGCGTCACAATGGAACGTTTGAAAAAACTTTCAAAAAATATACCCGTCTACCATCCAGGCCCTATTAATCTTGGAGTTGAAATCGGACAATGTATAATCAACAATCCGACAAACAAACACGAGCTGGGCTATATGGGCTATGAGCAGGTTCGCCACTCACTATGGATGAGAATGGCCATTATAATGGCCATGCTCGAAAGACAAATCTAATATGCCGGAGAAACGATGAACACAAATATCGAAATTCCATCACTAATTGACATGGGACTTATTCTCGGTTCAATGTCCGATCTAAAGCGCGCTTACGAGCAACTCAAAATTGGCGGTTTTCAACGTTTTATTCTGCTTCATGCCGGCGAAATTGATGATGAGATGCTGGCGCACCCTTCATACCTGAAAAATAAATTTCCGGGAATCATCCCGGCCTTTCACCCGCTAAAGAACGGAAAATTTCACAACTTCGAACTTTTGCATACTGATGACGCCACATCTCACAAGTTGATTTTTTACTCACACACAGCACATAAATCACTGCACATTGCTGAAACATACCAAAGCATGCTGAAGGCGCACGATTACGATGCCTTGTATATAAGCTTTCCACACAATAAAAGATTGGCCGCCGATGGAGTTATTCATCAGGGTGACATGAGTTTTCAGATGGGACTTCCAGGACTCTCCCACCTAAGTGAATCTGCGGTGATTTCCCGTGATCTTGAGCTGGCACACGACATTGGAGTTCAATTACACTTTCACCAGATATCCTCAAAAAGATCCGTTCATCTCATCAGACAGGCGAAAAAAGAGGGTACAAATGTAACCTGCGGCGTAAGTGCAGGCCATCTTTTATACACTCATACAAACACCAGCGGCTTTAACAAGGACTTCAAATTCATTCCTCCATTGAGGGAGGAATCCGATAGATTGGCACTTATTGAAGGAGTCCAGGACGGAACCATTGATACAATTTCAACAGGACACTACAACGACAATAAAAGTTCCATCAATTACCTGAGGGCACCAATTACCTCCATGAGACCTGAGATTATTTTCAAGGAACTTCACTCGAATCTCGTGGAAAAACAAATCATCGAACTCCAAACGTTGATAAATCTTCTTGCCATCAATCCAAGAAAAATTCTTTGTATTCCAATGGAGGCCACCCACCATCAGGACAACACATGCGGATAATAGATCGAACAATCGTCGCCTTGGACAATATGAACAAGGGAGACATACTTGATTTTCTTGACAGGACAAACGGGGAATTCAGATTTGTTAAAATCGGCATGGAGCTTTTCTATAAGGAAGGACGAAATATTGTCATGGAAATTCATGATAAGTATAAAGTTGAAATTTTTTTGGATTTAAAGCTACACGACATCCCAAACACAGTTAAAAAAGCGATCAAATCACTCTCAGGCCTGCCGGTAAAGTTTCTTACTGTTCACCTTGCTGGTGGTGAAAAAATGCTGAAAGAGGCAATCCTTGAAGCACAAACATCCCTTCAAAAAACGAATCTTTTAGGGGTTTCCTTCCTGACTTCACTCTCTGCAAATGATTTTACGGAACTGTTTGACTATGATGAGAAAAAAACAAAAGAAGCGTTCGAAAGATTTTTCAAAGTGGCATGCAAGGCTAAAATTCACGGTGTAATCCTTTCCCCACACGAACTCGAACTTTGTCGGCAAATTGAAAGGCAATCAGGACATGAATTACTCAAGATCACTCCGGGTATCCGTTTTCAAGACGAAATAAATTCCGGCAACACACAGGACCAGGCCCGCGTACTGTCCCCTCAAAGTGCGATCCAAAATGGTGCCGATTATCTGGTTATTGGGCGCTCACTTACAATGGCAGATAATATTGAAAAACGAATCATTGAATTAAAAGAAAATATATAAATCATTTCGGAACTAGATTCTCCAGATTGGTTTCAGTTATATGAAAACCGCGCTTCAACATCTTTTCCGCTGTTTCCCAGACATAGGTGTCGGTCACCATCGGTTCCCGAATGATATTGGTCCCAATACCCGTAACTATACTTCTATCGGTGATTGAGTCAGGCATTGCCACATTATAGTGATAAAACCAGCGAATTCTCTTCCCATTGATCGTATAGATAATCTTTTTCTTCCCATCCTCTGTCCGAATACGTACAGGTTTAATACCCGTAAAATAAAACGGAAACTCTTCTAATTTCATCATGGCAAGCCTGAAGGCAATAATCAGATGATATCCAAAAACTTGTGTAATACTGACCTTGTCGCCAAACTTGTCCGCAAGTTTCATTCGCGGAAAGGAATTTAAAAGATCCTCCCTGGTAATTTTCCCCACAGGATAATAATTTGCCATCAACCTGCCATCCATGATGGCAGCATCTGTATCCATAATTTCGTTCATGGCATGGGAGAAAAAATAACCCCATAATTCATTTACACTCCTAATCGGTGCATTATCCATCTCGTTTAAATATGAAAAACCAACCTTCTCATCAAGCCAGTATCCACCGTAAATCATACGTACGTCCCGATCTGCCTCCTCGACCATCCCAAGTATCCGTGGATCCTCCCTGACTCCGGCAACTGGAATTAAACTGCTTTTCATAAGTTCAAAGCTTCCATTCTCCTTGATATCCAGAACAATCTTTCCAAGCCAGGCACCAAGAGCACCTGCTTGAAAAATTGGAATTCGTTTATCTTCCGATCGACGCGGCAAAACCTCAAAAAGATTTTTTTCGTGCCTTGGTGTCACATATACAGGTTCATGAAGTACATCATGTGAATGGCCTCCTATGATAAGGTCAACATCATACACCCTGGAGGCGAGCTTTTTATCTGCGGTTAACCCTAGATGAGAGAGTACTATTATAAGGTGATCGCCGTACATCCATCTCAATTTTGAAGCGATTTTTTTTGTCGTTTTAACGTAATTTAATATCCTGCCACCGTCGTAATAGGACGCAAAAAAGACGTTATTGGTTGTTAAACCTATAAAACTGATTCTTTGTCCATCAATTTGAATGGAATGATAAGGGCGAATCCTTTTTTTCAAATCCCAAAACCAGAAGTTGGTTTTCATATTGGCACCGAGAAACCTCATTTTAGGATTCACTCCCCTCATTATCCGCCCAAGCTCCCGGGTTCCCATCATGTAATCATGATTCCCAAGCAGCCCGATATCATAACCGATGCTCGCATGAATTCTCAGTGGTGCCCGGCCTTTTTTTGCCATGTAAAAAAGATGCCCTTCCATAAAATCCCCGGCATCAACAACAATGGAAGCAATCCCCTCCTGTGATGCCGTTTGTTTTTCCCGCTCTATCAATGTTTTTAATCTTGCATATCCACCAATCTTCTTGTCGTTTGGAATATGCTTAAAATGCGAATGGATATCGTTGGTATGTAGTATTTGAATAATTTTTGAAAAAGTAATCATCGGAAAAATGACAAACAAAGCAAACAGAATAAAATACCGTATTTTCATTATCCGCCTCCAATTTTTAAATATTATACTGAAGAGTATAAACAAGTGCCATGCTCTTTTAATCAAAAGACAATGGCCTATACACCTACTTCCAACACACTCCCGCTCCGCGTTAGCATTAATTACACACCTTATTACACGTCATTTACAAGCTTTTCAACGCAATGCTACCACTTCAGGACAACATTGAATAAATACGGAAATTGTTTTTTATCATGATGATCTAGAGAATATTTTTCAGGGAGATTTTAATTATGAAGGTACTATTATGTTCCTTGATTGCATTTCTATGCGTTGTAAACGCCTTTGCTGCGAATGTTTCCACAACCAAAGAGGAATTCTGCTCCGATCGCAAGGATCACAATTACTTCAAGGAACTTCTTGAAGATGACAACAACAGGCTCTCCTTTTCAAACCGTGGCGGTCTGCTGAATGGCGGCGTCTGCTGGTGGCATTCCCGTTTTCAGAGAAACTCAATCTATCTCACAATGTATAATCCCGATCTACCAACCCCGACCGACAAGGAAGCGAAAAAAATTATCAGCAATATCAGAAAAGGGAAAAAGATTGTAATCATACCAGGGTTCGATAATTTTAACGATTTTTCTAGAAAATACTACAGTCTTATCCAGAAAGAATTGGAAAAATGGCAAAGAAGGGACGGCTTTATCAGGCAATCGTGGATAACCGGACTCAGCGGAAACTACGAAGTATCTGCCGATGAGCTTGCGAATAAAATGGACAACCTCTATGACTACGTTGTTGAGAACACGAACATAGCCTATCAGAAGTTACAACTTGAAGGCATAGAGGCCCACGCATGGCTGGTTATAGATATGAAAAAAACATATAACGGTTACAAACTGATCGTCGTTGACAGCAATTACCTCAACGCCCGCACTCACGAATACACCTATGGCGACACGTACTTCGAATACGGACTCAGTTGGAAATTTGTACCTTACACAGAACAAAAAAAGGAACTAAAAAGATTGAAAAAGGTCATCAAAAAATATTGTGCAAACGTACTTTGATATAAATGACCGTCCATTTGAATAATGACTGGACGACAAAAACTGGAGAATTTTTATGAAAAAACTGATGCTAATTGTAATGTCCCTTACATTCATCCTGTCTTCCGCATTTGCTGCGCAATTTGACAAGAATGCCGCAAGAAACGAATTAAGCTCCATCTATAATTCTGTTTCAACTATGAACTCCTCAGAATACATTAAAATGCTTGTGACTCTGGAAGAGGCAGCACTTGAAAACGGCATGATTGATGAGGCGGCCGTATTTGCGACACTTCAAAAGAATCCTGAAAGCAGAAGCGACATTCTTGCAATGGTTAAAGACAAGATTGAAGACACATCCGAAAACGGTATCTTTCTTCTGATCTATCTTTCGTACCCTGCAGGATGGTGCTATTACACAGATTATAGATGTGGCTTCGGAGTTGCATTTCTTTCCATTTTGACCCTGACTGGCGAACCGGCCGTTAGATACTAATTACACGAGAAGGTGCAATAATGAAGAGGTTTGGAAAATTTATTCTGCTCCTGTACATAGTTGCACTTATACCCAATATCGCAACAGCAAAACCACGGGTGGAAGTCATATATGGTAAACTTTCACCCGTTCAACTTTCCATATTGAAGAGGGTTTTTGAAACACATGCCCTTAAAGAATTTGGACAATTTCCCGACATTGATTTGAATTTTACATATCATTCAACAAACTCAAAATTTATTGATATTCTCCGAAATCCAAAAACCATCGGAGTCATTTTTCTCGGCCATCCGGCCATTGATATTATCGAGCAGGATGAAACACAAAAAATCGTAGGTGGATTCCTTCAAGCAAGTGATGCCCGATATATTACAAAATCAATTTTTTCGGCCGCACATGAAAATATGCAGTTTATTTCCGTTTTGACCTGCCACGGCTCCGCCGTGCTTCCACATTACTATAAATTCGTAAGAGACAATATTGACGTTTATCGCCCCAAGGGCCATCAGGAAACCGCTGAAAATGCCCTGACGGAGTTCACCTCCTTTTACATGACTCCAAAAACAATTGATGAAATTATAAGTTATCTTCCAACGCATCTAAAAAAGTTTAAAAAAAATCACCACCAAAAACAATGCCACAAACCATCGCACCTAAAAATCAACTATCGCGACCTACTGTCGTCAAAATTCGATTACGACATCCTTATCAATAACACGCTGATTGGAAATTTGTCCGTCACACGCTCCAAACGCGGACGAAAGTTAAACAAGTCCGACAGGGATATTGTTTTTTGTGCCGAAAATTTTTCATGGCCTTTGAATCTTACAATCAGACCAGATGATCGTTTCAGGTACAACGGTCCCGAAGGCGACCAGCAACAGGTATTGGACGACATACTGATTGATAAACTGGAGCTTATAACTGACGGGAAAAAGAATGTCCTTTTGCAAACTGACCTATACGGCCCCATCCATATTGGTGATGAACAGAACAAACCGGACGTACAAACAGGACTATCCTTCAAACGTAATTGGGCCGATTTTGAAAATGCAATATTATATGATCAACTGAAACTGGAAATCACCAATGAGAATTAGAGAATTTTTCACATTGCTTTTTCTTTTGCCGACAATGCTTTATGGAGTTTTGCCGGATGCCGGTGAATCAGAACAAATAAAAAATTCATGGACCTATATCTTTTTTATCAACGGGGACTTTAATTATAACGGCCCAAGCTTCAAGGATGATCATTCCGTTGAAATTGAAGACCAATCAAGAGAGCTTTACAAAAAAGTCAAAAAGATGGCCAAAGAGGACAAGACAAATAATTACGTCATTTTTTATGATCCCAGGGGAACAGGTCCACTGTTTAAACATGTCCGGATAAAAGTGTTTAAAAATGGAAAACAAATCCATACTTCCTGGCCGTTGTTTAATATGGAGATAAATGCCTCCTCACCGGAAACATTTGAAAAATTGGCAGGGATAGCCCGCAAAGAATTGTCTGATTTCGATTCAACAAAAAAGCTTTTTTATTTTTACGGGGAACATTTTCCTGTTTTTGGCAAAATAAATTATGACCTAAGCCACAAAAAGGAACTTTTTGGTGGTGAAGAGTTTAAATCCGGCCTTGAATATTTTGCCCCTGTTGATCTTCTCGTTATGCAGACCTGCTACGTAAACAGCATCTCGTTTTACTCCATGCTTAAAGATCTGGTAAAACGTTTTCTGGTCCCCCAAAAAGCGATTTTAAATGTCCCTTTGAACCTGGAATCACTTCATAATTCGACTGCAAAAGCGGATGAGATTGCCTCAGAGATAATATCCAAAAACAAGCATGACAAATATCCACTCCTTACGTACGGGACAGAAATTAATTTTATGATAAAAATTGTCAATGAATTGGAAAAAAATATTTTTTCAGAAGATTTCAACGACGAAAGAACGATTCATGAAGAAGACGGAATACCAGCATGGACCAACGAAGTCTCAACCTCTTCCGTTATCCTTAATACAAAAGAGGTTTTGGTTCCAATTGAAAGTTACGTAACCGTTCTGGACCAATATCTAAAAAGCAATAAAGAGCTTCTTGACGAATTTGAAAATCTTCTGGACACATATCCCGAATTCTCACAAATTTACGAGGTATTTCATACACTTTAAAAACAGCAACCTATCCTCGCTGAAACCGTGATGCTCCAACACCTAAAGCAATAAGCTGGGCAGCAAAAACAAAAGCAGCACCTATAAACCGCACAGATTCAGGTGCTTCGGAAAAAAAGAAAATGGCAATAATCATTGCAAATACAGGTTCCAGTATATAAACAAAGGCCGCAGTCTGGGTATCGACAATTTTTTGTCCGACTCCCATCAGGAGATACGGCAAAACCGAACCAAAAACAACAATAAAACACATATCAAACAAAACATGCCTGTCATTCATCAATACAGCAAACGTTGGAGACCAGCTTAAAGGAGAGAAAACAAGACAATGTCCCGATGAAAGTATGGCCGTAATGAAAAAAACATAAAACATCAGACAAGCTGCATGAACTTTTCTTTTAGCGATTATATCAATAAGGATAATGTAAACCGAGTAAATCACTGCACATAACAACGTTATAATATCGCCTTTTGCAAAATGTCCGGGGATGGAAAATCCGTAGCTCATAAAATAAATTCCAAATATGGCAACAACGGCCGCTATCTTGACGTTGGTACTGATTCTCCTTTTTCGAAAAACAAATTCAATAAAAGGAATAAACAAAATGCTCAGGGATATAATAAATCCCGAATTTGAAATCGCAATTTCGGTCAGTCCCTTTGTTATCAGATAAATGGCCACAAAATTTATAAATCCAAGTAATAGAATCCTTTTCATCGTTCCGTGTCCGCTTTCTTTCAAAAGTCTTCTACTGCCCTTGATAATGGGGAGCAGGAACATCGAAAAAAGTAATAAACTCGCAAAACAAAAACGAACAGCAATGAGCCACATTGGTGAAAGAGCATTCGTTAAAGACTTGGTAAAGGCGAAATTACTCCCCCAAAACACGGTGGCAATAATCAATAATACAATGGCCGTTGTTTTTTTCATGACACTTTCCGCACTATAGATCAAACATACCCCTGAAAATTGAAACGTACCCCAATTCGATGTGGGTGGCCGCAACTTTCAAAAGAAAATCAAACTCTGGAACAACAAGTGCGAAAAAATACAGATAATAATCTCCCGAAACCGGGTCAACTCTCAAATGAAATTCTCCCGAATTGTACTTTATTCCCTCCGCACCTTCCAATATATCTTCTCCTGGAATCACATAGGTATTATTTGTTTGCTGCTCAAAACTGGCACTCAAATGCGCCCCCGGAATTGGTTTGGTTAACCAGTAATGCACAACAGACCGTGCCTTGATGTAAAAAATTGGTGCCGGGGCCTTTGCCTTCAAATAAAGATACTGCCTGTGAATTTCCGTATCACCTATAAACAGCGGAGACATCTCAAAACAACGTTTTATTTTTATATTATTGGTGCCATCATAAGCGGCATATGCCGGCCAGTTATCAAAATCTATGAATCTGTGGACCACATCATTCGGAGACTCCCAATCATCTTTTGATAACACTGCAAAAACATTAATCCTTGCAACATTTCGCATGACATTTTTCACCATCATTTTTTCCACATAAGTTTGCGAACAGTACAGTCTGTCCTTAAGACAATCCTTTGGTATTTCCGGTAACCCACCGGCGATGGATACCGATATCAAAAAGAAAAAAAAGATAATGGACGAAAGGGTAATTTTTGATGTTCTCATTTTTTTATGGGAAACGTATATCAAACACCAGGTCACATGACAACTCTACTGCTCAATAACATACCGTTTTCACATAAAAACAATGCTTCTTTTACACAAAATTTCACCTTAATTTTCAGCTCACATTGACCGATAAGATTCATAATCCGCACGGGAGTGTCCTCTTATGAAATGGATCTTTATTTTTTGTCTTCTACTAAACATTTCCTGTTCAAAAAAGGACGGGCAACACCAAACAAGCTATTCAGACAATGGCACCCGTAACTACAGCGAAAATATCCACATCGGACTTGTTCATGATCGATATGTCATCCGTAAAAATGGATGCACCCCCGTTGACTCATTCAAGATAACCGATAAAACCGGCGATATCAGAAATGTTGTATGGAAAGCAAGAAAGTACTCAAAAAACGGCAAGGCCAATTGGCTCGCCTTCACAGGCACATACGGTGACAACTGGTTTTTCATCGAATCCTATTACTGCGACCCATTTAGAAACAAGAAAGTAAGAAACGATTTTCGAATCTCCTACCGTGATTTTTTAATGAACGGCCATAAACGTTCAGGCAGAACAATTGCTTCACTGGCCAAGAACCCCATGAATAAGCTCTATAAAACACAACAGAAAATCATAAAACATCCCAAAATCCTGATGAAAGGGATGGACTACGTAGAAACACCGTAAATAAGATCAAATCTTTTTCTTACTTTTTTCGGTGCCTCTGAAAGAGGTTTAAAGATAATTTTTTTTCCTTCCTTCATCATGAAATAAGGATGAAATTTCCAACGGACAATCCTGCCTTTTTTATCACCATTTCGCACAATCTCAACTTCCCAGATACCGGTAATTTTAGTTGCCCAATGTATGGTCCGTGCGAAAAAATTTCCAAGACTGTAATGACATGGACTTCCACTTATCATCTCAATTGGTCTTAAAACGTGTGGATGATGTCCTGAAATCAGATCAACTCCGTTCTGAACAAGCATTTTGGCAAGCTTTCTGGTTTTTCTTTCAGGAAAATGCCGAAATTCATATCCCCAATGCGGCAAGGCAATCATAAAATCCACCTCGGAGTCCATCTTTATCTTCGATATGTCTAATTCTATAACATCATCCTGCCTTACTATTCCCTCACCTTCATTAAATACCGTACAATTAAGCCACTCCGACCACGCAAGAAACCCGACATTGAATCCATTAACCATTCTGGCCGAAATTTTCGCAAGATCATTTTTTGTACCTACAACCTGAACTCCCATACCAGACACACGTTTTTCAGTCTGTACAAGTCCGTCCTCTCCCTGATCTCCTATATGATTATTGGCAACAGTAAGCACTAATTTTTGCGCTTCAATACCGTATTCATCCATAAATTCCCTTAGAAATTCCTCGGAAAAGCTGAATACAAACGCATTAAAATCATGCCGTTTTTTTTCGCTGACAAGCGGTGCCTCCAAATTTCCAACCAGTATATCCGATCTTCTGAAAATCTCCTTCATGCTCTCGTGTGGGATCGGCACAACTTCCCCTGGAAGACACATCAAATCCCCCACGAAACTCATAATCATTGTTTCTTCACCCGCCAGTTGCTCATCATTGAATTCAGTTGGGGCCCTTTGGAAATCCTCCTCCATTTTTGTGGACGGAAAAAAGTTATACCAAAGCCACTTCAGCGTATCTTTGAAGCTATAGGGGGATGCCTTGAAAAACGCCATCAGGACCTCTTTTTATCCTTAAGCAGTAAAATTGCCGGCAGCAGGGTAAGATCCACTATCAATGCCATGGACAGAATAACGGAGGTCATAACTCCAAAATGCATATTGGGGATAAACGACGCAAAGAGAAAACATCCAAATCCAGTGACAAGAATAACCGTAGTCCAGATAAGAGCACTGCCCGTATGATTGTATATCTCAAAAACTGCATCACGCGGTCTCATCCCCTCCCTGGTGCAGCGGTTATAATTGGAAAGAAAATAAATCGTGTCATCCACGGCAATTCCAAGACAAACACTCGTAATCAAAATTGTACCTACATCAATTTTTATTCCAACAACGGTCATAAGGCCGGCACCCAAAAGTGGTGGAATAACGTTTGGAATCATGGAAAGTATACCCAGTTTTATCGAACGAAAAAATATCGTCATCAACAGGGAAACGAGAATAATTGCCATAATCATGGAGGTAAAAAAAGTGCTCACAATATAATCATTAAGTCCTGCAATAAGTGCAGTTGTTCCTGCAATTCTTCCATTGAGTCCAAATTTTGGAATATTTTTTGTAACACGGTCAATCTCCTTCATGGTCGCCTTGGAACCTTTGAGCGTCCACATGACCATCACCCGGACATATCGGTTATCAAGACTGCTCCAATGATTAAGATCCATTCCCACCGGAAGTCCCATTGAATAAAGCATCATTTCCTCGGACACGCTGTTCTTCTTTTCCGGTATGACAAACGCCGAATCCTGGTTTTCGTTAAGCGCACGGTTTACATCCTTTATGACATCCACTATTGATGAAACCTTGGTGATGTAAGGGGCACTCTTTAGCCAGTTTTGAAAAGCGTCAATCTTTTTTAAAAATTCCGGTTCCTTGATTCCATCCTCTTCACCGCTGTCGAAGACGAGTTCAATTCCATAACTTCCACCAACATTCTTCCTCATAAACTCATACGACACCTTGATTGGCACATCTTTCTTGAAACTTTCAATTGTAGTTGAATTGATCTCATTTTGAAGTGCAGAGTATATTGCCGACCCAACAAGAACAGTAAAAAAGATGATAATTTTTACTTTATGTACCGAAACAAATTTAAGGGCACGTCCCGGATGAAATACATTGTCAAAAAGCTTCAGCTTGAACCCTTCCTTCTTTTTTGGAATTGAAAGTGGAACAAACATTAAAAGTGGAGTCAAAAGAAAAATACTAAAGACCCATGCCATAAGGGTTCCCGCCCCGGCAAGAAATCCAAGATCACTAATTGGCAAAAGATCGGTTACCGTGAGAGAGAAAAATCCTACAGACGTTGACAGCGAGGTAAGCAATGTCGGCTGGATATTTTTCTTGAGTGTTTTTAATGTTGCCTCTTTTTTTGAAAGTCCTGCCTGCCTGAAACGCACAAAAGCAAGAACCAGGTGAATACTGTCGGCAATACAGATTGCCATCAGGATATTTGGTATCATGCCGGTCGTTACGTTGAGCTTGATCCCGGCCCAACCGGCCAGACCAAGTGCCGAACCAGTGGTGATGGCAATAAGTCCCAAAGGCATAAAAACACCAAGAACCGACTTGAAAATCACTGTAAGCATAATGGAAATTGCCAAAAGCACAATCGGAATAATTGTAACAAGATCCTTCTTCGTGATTTCATTAAGGCCGTCACTCATGGCGACTGTACCGGCAAGATAAAATTCGTAATTCTTGTTATCCTTATAA
The DNA here is from genome assembly GCA_023137315.1 of Bacteriovoracaceae bacterium. Lineage (GTDB taxonomy): Bacteria > Bdellovibrionota > Bacteriovoracia > Bacteriovoracales > Bacteriovoracaceae > JAGLPP01. The sequence continues at coordinate 7,918 of JAGLPP010000114.1, read as the reverse complement.
TCGTTAATAATTTTTCGAATACCGGACACTGTTGGTTCATAGTTCGGTTTTTCATCAAAATGAGGTTTGGGCCAGGCGTAGATAACGGCCGTTTTATGATCGGGGCTGATCAAATACTGCTGAATCGACTCAATTGTCCGACCTGTATTTTTTCGCTCGCGAATTGTTTTCTCATCCAAATCATCCGTTAAAAAATCGTCTATAATTATCTCATCCTCATCCGCACGCACCCACTTAAAGTTAGACAATGATTCAACGCGTATAACCTTAGGGACCCGCCACATTTTTTCCGTAACTTCATTCAACAGGGATACTGTTTCTTTATTGAAAATCCCGTTTTTTGAATGGATGGCCAAAATGGCAATATCATCCGACCCAAATGTCCTCTTGAACTCCTTGAAATTTGTAAGATATGGGTCATTTTTTCGAAACCAGACCTCATGAGAAAAATCTGTCGCGAGCATGAACAGGCCAGGCAATAAAAATGAAAGAACAAGCAGGACACTTAAAATACATTTTTTGGGATTTTCTAAAATAAATATGGAAACCCTGTCGCCGATCTTTTTGTCAAAAATCTTATCAATAATCTTCATTTTTCACCTACTAATACACAATTTATAACGCACTTTTTCACACCACTCGTCCCTCTGTCAAACAATGAAAATGGTTAATTGACATATGTCAATCCATCATAACTGATTAGTATTATACTAATATTCGTACCCTATATTAACCTTTTTACACGACTGAGACACAGTGCCCAATTATGTATTGCCATTCAGAAAAACAAATGCCATTATGCTTATCGTCAATACTCTAATATCGGAGTCGATATGAAATTTAGAAGAATTGAAAATGTTCATGAACTAAATCATTTCCAAAAATTAACACAATCCTACATCGATGTTCTTCTCCCTCTTGAATACTTAAAAAGAAGCAAGGTTATCATCTGCGAAAACAAACACGGTGAAATCTGTGGCGGATTTGTTATTGTAATGAAAGGACCGTTTCGGGTAATTGATTCAATACCGGAATTTGATCATGAAAGCTGGAAAAATAAACTCAAAGATACTGCCGAAATCACAGGTCTGTGGCTAGACAGTGATTTTTCCAAACGCACCTCATCCTTGAAATTCTGGCTTAAAGTCTATTCCGAAATGATTCTCACCAGAAAAAAATATTTCACATACGCCTGGAGCTTGAAAAAACCAAAACTGGGTGAAATATACTCTCACGCCAATCCGACAGTACTGTTCCGTGGTGCCACAAAAATACTTCCAGGAATGAAGGAAGCCGATAATGAATCTGTGGAGCTTGTACGCCGCACCAACCTTGTCCTGACACCTTTTGTAAAACCGTCTTTCATTCTAAAGCGACTAAAAGGTGGACGCAGTCTGAAAGAACACAATCAGCACAAACCACAGATAGTAGGACAATAATTGGAAATTTCATGAATTTTGAGGAATTTTTTTCAAGGTATCAGCACCTAAGACTCGCAAAACCTGAAGATAACGATGCCATCATAACTTTTTTGAAATCCATTTCCATGAGAATGACCAATATGACTCTTCGCTATGAGTTTTCTGGTTCCATCTGGAAATTCCTTGATTTTCAGGGGGAAAGGACACACGTTGTCGTCATGGAAAATGATGATAAAACCATTCACGGCTACGGAGTTCTCTCCATACGCAAATACTACATATTTGGAAAAATTCATAATGCCGTTTACCTTTCTGATCTTCGGGTTGCAAAAACACTTAACCCTGATGCAAAAAAAGAATGGAAACAATGCATGGGAGACGGACTTTTCAATTACAAAAAAATCGATGAAATAAACGATTCCCCATACTTTTACAGTGCCGTTCTTTCAAAAAATGTCAAAGCACTCTCCGTTTTTAACAAAGACAGCTTTCCAGCAGTATTTCATCCAATAATGAAATACCGTGCAGTCAGCATTTTGGGCCGAAAACTTCAAACATATTTATTAGGATTCGGCCATAAGACCCCGCAGTTCACGGTAATGAAGGCAAAACAATCCGACGAACATAAGCTTCGTAAATTTTTAAGTGTACAAAACAAAAGAAAAATCTGGGGTGACTACTTTGCACCACCAGAATCCAGCGATTTTGACGAATGGAAAAGACGGGTGCAAAGCTGGGACAATTTCAATATTACAGATTTCATACTGGTAAAAGACAGTAAGGATAAAATTATCTTTTGCACATACCCATGGAGTCCACAGGTAACAAGAAGACTTGTTGTCGACAGGGCCCCGTTATTCTATCTGGCACTAAGCAAACTTTTCAAACTTGTTGGAAAAATACCGATACTCACAGGAAAACCACTGAAAGTCCTGTATCTCACACACTTTGAAATGGCACATGAACTCGATGAAACACAAAAATCCGAGGTTTTAAAAGGGTTTTTCAATTATCTTTACAAAACAGGTACTCCCAAATTATATCACAGTATGACTTTTTGTGATTATTATGACCCCGCAATTTCCAGCGTATTGAAAAAATTCATTTGCTTTAATACTCCTGCGCAATTATACCAGATTTATGCGAAAGAAAATCATCCACAAATTATTGAACTCGACGAAAATCATGTTTCAAAGATGAGTTTTGAAGCGGCCATTGTCTGACTATCCAGAGGTAAATATGAAACTAAAATTAAATTTGTTACTTGTATTAACTGTCCTGCTCCTGGCACCTTCAGCCTATACATCAACACCGGAACAACGCGGACTTGAAATCGCCCAAAAAATGGAAAATGCCAATAACGGATTTCTCGGTGAAACTTCAAGCATGGTCATGACATTGATAAGTGCGTACGGACAGAAAACAATCCGTGAAATGAAAGGAAAGATCATGGAGGTTTCAGATGACGGCGATCAATCACTCATCAATTTTCAAAGGCCTTCCGACGTCAAGGGGACCAAAATGCTTACATGGTCACATAAACGCAAAGATGATGATCAGTGGCTCTATCTCCCCTCCATGAGAAAAACCAAAAGAATAAGCTCCAAATCAAAAACCTCATCATTCATGGGAAGCGAGTTTTCCTACGAAGATCTTGGTAGTCAGGAAATTGAAAAATATAATTTCAAACATATCCGTGATGAAAAAGATATTTGGATTCTTGAAAGACACCCTAAAAACAAAAAGGCCAGCGGTTACTCCAAACAGATCATGTGGGTGTTAAAACGCTATCACAACCCACAAAAAATAGAATATTATGACCGCAAAAATGAACTTTTAAAAACCGCCGAATTTAAAAATTACAAGTCCTATAAGATAAAAAATAAAACACTTTGGCGTCCAAGTTCCATCCATATGAAAAATATCCAAACCAAAAAAGAATCAATATTCGTCTGGAAAGACAGAAAGCTCGGATTGAAAATGAAAAAACGGGACTTTTCCAAAAGCTCTCTCAAACGTTAAGCCAGGATGAACACAGTGAAACGCCCGCGCACCAACACAATACTTGCGTTTTTTTCAATACTAATAATCATCTGTCCATTTGCTCACGCTGAATTCAAGGAGCAAGGCGAATTAAGTTTTCAAACAAGGGCCTTCCGCGACGACAACAAAGATACAACTGAAGATCGTGCCGTTGGAATGTTTGGACGTGTGGATCTTACCTATGCTGGTACGAATGTCGACAAATTCACATTCCGTGGATATGGGGTCATGGACAAGAAGGACAGTGACAGAAATTTCCTGATTATTGAAGACTGCAACGTATCATGGTACCTGGGAGAGGAAGAGGATAAAAAGTTCTCACTTGGTTACCAGCTCTTTAACTGGACGGCCACCGAGGTATTTCATCCGGTCGATGTTATAAACAGTCGAAATCTTGACAGCAATATGGAGTCACCTGAAAAAAAGGGTGAACTTGCCGTGGAATTCACCCACGAAATTGGAGAAGGCCAACTCTCCTTTTACTTTTTTCCAAAAGCAGAAAAACCTCATTATCCCGGAACAAAATCACGTCTCGGCGCAGGTATAGCACTGGAAAAACCTGTCTGGGTCAAAAACCATGATCACAGATCCACAAATGGAATGACTCCACAGGGAGCAATTCGTTTCACACAAACAGTTGATAATGCGGATTTTTCATTTCACATACTTCATCACCTTGATCGCAATCTTCCAATTGTGGAACAGAATGTCGTTGTTCATCCAGTGTTTTTGATTCCAATTGCGGCCTATTACACACCATACTATTTTCAGGTTCTCCAAACAGGCGGAACTTTGCAATATGCAATGGATGGATGGCTTTTCAAACTTGAGGCTGCCTATCTTGACTTTCGCGATGACGATGTGACAATTTCAACATCACGTGGTGACCGCAACCCAAAAGATCACACCCAGACCGCTTTTGGAGTCGAGTACACCATGAACCACGATAACGGGACCGATTCCAATTTTTTCCTTGAAGGACAGGGTATTTTTGGCGCCGATACCCAAAGACGTGCAGAACTCAGTGTCTTCCAAAAAGATATCATGTTTGGATGGCGATTGGCCTTTAACGATGCCATGGGCAAAGAGCTGTTTGCTTACGTTATAAGGGACATCGAAAGAAAAAAAGAAACACTGTTTAATTTTGCCTACTCACAAAGACTCACAGATAACTGGAAAATCAAAACAGGGCTCAGAGTATTCCGTGCGCCTTTGAAAGAAACACTTGAAACAGGTCTTGAGGCCTACCATCGTGACAGTTTTGTATTTTTGAACGTTAGTCGTTTCTTTTAGCCACACACTCCTTAACCTGTGGAACGTTTTACATTTTCAAACTGACATTTTATAATCTAGAAAATTAGTCAATCATACATAAAGAAGGAGTACTCGCATGGCAAGAGAGAGATGGGGAAACAGAAGGGCATTTATTGTCGCGGCAATCGGGTCGGCAATCGGCCTTGGAAACGTCTGGCGCTTCCCTTACATCGCATATCAAAACGGCGGTGGTGCGTTTTTTATCCCCTTCCTTGTTGCACTCATTACAACAGGTATTCCGCTGATTACACTTGAATATTATCTTGGTATACGCTACCAAAAAGGGCCTACCGAAGCCTATGGACTGGTTAGAAAGAACACCAATTATATTGGCTGGTTTTCGCTTGGAGTCTCCACCATGATCAGCATTTATTATGCGGTAATCATGGGGTGGAGCTGGAATTATCTTGTCCACTCAGTCGGTGTAAAATGGGCCGGAAACGAAAAATCCTTTTTCTTTAATAATCTTTTAGGGATATCAGACCATATTTCCAATCTAGGAGGACTGCAATGGTGGGTGGTTCTTGGAAATGCACTCACATGGCTTTGTATCTTTCTTATTATTTTTAAAGGCGTAAAAGTTGTTGGTAAAATTGTAACCTGGACGGTAGGCCTTCCATGGCTCCTCATGATTGTTCTTATTATTCGTGGAATCACATTGAAGGGTGCAGCGGGCGGACTTGATTTTTATCTTCGTCCTGATTTTAATCATCTGCTTAATCCGAACGTATGGCTTGCAGCTTACGGCCAGGTTTTCTTCTCACTTTCACTTGGATTTGGAATCATGGTTGCTTACGCATCATATCTTCCAAAAGACTCCGACATAAACACCAATGCGTGGGTTGTCGGTTTCTCCGATACGGCCACATCCTTTTTCTCCGGTTTTGCCGTCTTCTCAATCCTTGGTTATCTTGCATTTACCACTGGAAAACCTATTTCCGAAGTGGCACAAGCGGGCCCGGGACTGGCCTTCGTTGTTTATCCGACTGCCATTGCACAACTTCCCGGCGGAATTTGGGCACAATCGCTGTTTGGTATGGCATTTTTCTTTATGCTTTTAACACTGGGAATTGATTCTGCTTTTTCACTTGTCGAGGCCATCGTCACATCTTTAAAGGACACATTTAATGTTAAAAGGGAAAAAACATGTGCCACCGTCTGTATTTTAAGTTTTCTGGCAGGAACAATATATTGCACAAACGCCGGCCTGTACTGGCTTGATGTTGTCGATCACTGGATGAACTGGGGGCTTGTTATTGTCGGACTTTTGGAGGCCGTCCTCATCGGATGGTTTGTGGACACCAGGGCCGTCGCCAAGGATATTGACAGTACATCAGGAATCAAGTTCGGTAAATTCTGGATTATCGCCGTAAAATACGTCACTCCGGTGGTTCTATTTGCCACCATAGTCTCAAGTATCCACAAGGAAATCAGCGAACCATATGAGGGTTACCCCATTTGGGCACTAATGCTTGGAGGATGGTTTCTGCTCATCTCGCTTCTTTATCTTTCCATTGCCATGCAAAAAAGAAAAGACATGGCACAAATAAAGCACCTCGCGTGGAAATTTGCAGGATGGCTCGCTTCATATACGGGCCTTGTGGCAACATTCTACTTCTTTTATGAAAGTGAAGGAAAAGAGTTACCTGTTGTTATTTTAATCGTCAGTGTCATTATCGCAGCTTTCACTTTTATCGGACGCAGCAAGGAGAAGTCAGCATGAGTGCCTCAGCAATAGCAATGGGAATTATTATAACCATGTTCTTTATCGTTGGAATTGCCTACGGACTTTTCAAAATGAAATAATTAAAAGAAAAATTTCGGGATCACATTTTGCACTATCTCACCGATGGCCTTTTTTACACCATCGTGATTAAAGGAACCATAAATCATATACTCTTTTGAAGTGAGAATCTGTTCAAATTCCTTCTTCTTTTTTTCAATCTTGACGTCCCCGGCATTGGATTCAAGTGCCTTGGTTTTAAATATATATTTGACCGTAAGTTCATCTCCCAGTTGTTTTAACTGAAGATTCAATCCATCCAGGGCACTCATTTCCCTGGACTTGGGAGGAATCATTTTAATCTCTACAAATCCATTCTTAAATTTTTTAGGCCCGATTTTAAAGCGAAAAAAATTCTCAAACATTTCCAGAAAAAAGGCCATGACCGGCTTGATATCAATATTGAGTTGAAGTTTGCCGCATTCCACTGGATTTTTATCAACACCATAAATTAAATACATGCTTCCAATATTATCCGTAATCGGACAATCATCTCTTAAATCAAAACCCCACTCATATTGCATTTCACTACCTGATTCAATCCTTTCATTCTCCGCCAGGATGATCGTACTTATATCCTTCCAGGCTGAATCATCATTGTTTCTAACCTTTCTGAAAACACCATGGGCAAAGGAAATCAAAATTTCATCGATAACAACAGATTTGTCACCATGATTTTTTATCGTCATGGCCCCTTTCATGGATTCCCCCTGAATCCACCGCTCTCCGTCAACGGATACGGTATATTCCAGGGATTTTTGAAGCATCACTCCTCTCACGTCAATTCCCCTTTTTAGAACCCTGCATTTTTTGGACTTCGCGGAAAGGCAATGGTGTCACGGATATTGCTCATTCCGGTAATATACATAATGACTCTTTCAAACCCCAATCCAAAACCGGAATGTGGAACACTTCCATATTTTCTAAGTTCCAGATACCACCAGTAATCATCAAGATTCTGGCCCATCTCCAAAATACGGTTTTTCAGCAAATTATAATCACACTCTCGCTGAGAGCCCCCCATGATTTCTCCAATTCCGGGAACCAGAATATCCATTGCACGAACGGTTTTTCCGTCTTCATTTTGCTTCATATAAAATGGCTTGATTTCTTTTGGATAATCAGTCACAACAACTGGTCCTTCAAAGTGTTTCTCTGCAAGATATCTCTCATGCTCTGTCTGGATATCACTTCCCCAACTAACATTAAAATCAAACTTGTGTCCGTCGTTTTGTGCCTTCTGCAAGATATCCAATGCCTCCGTATAGCTAATCCTTACAAAATCAGACGACCTTACTTTTTCAAGAACGGAGACAAGATCATTTTGGTATCTTGATTGGAGAAATTCAATATCCTC
>JAGLPP010000113.1 GCA_023137315.1 Bacteriovoracaceae bacterium | reverse complement strand
CCTTGAAATTACTTATGTTTATTCTGTTAGAGGTGGACTAACTAGATAAAGATAATTTTGGGCCCGATCTCGAAGAAACTCCTCTCCTCCATCTTTAAATCTCCCGAGTTCTTTTATCCAACTAATAGTATTTTCGATGAGTTCTGGAAGAGTTGGTTTTTCTTTAAAAGGAAGTGAATCAATCTTTACGTATCTCCATTTTAGTTTGGGCTCCATATGAATGGCCACATCCAAAATGGTTTTACTCGATTTCAATGCTTCTATCCAGTGTTGACGTGAAATAATATTATCAACAGGAAGCAAGGCATTTATGTTATGGAAATAAGATATTTGTGATGCTCTATGTGCTGAAGTTGTTCCTGTAATATTCCTTATATATGCCGAAGACTGAAGGTTTATAACTTTAAAATCATTCCAGACCTTATTATGGAAATGGTAGAAAAGGCCCATGATCCAAAGTTTCATGCCGATCATTCGAATTTTTTCCAGATAAAAGATAGGAACGTATTTCTTTTTTAAAATTGTTTGATATAAAAAATTTTCAAAATTATCACAATTTATAGTATCGAAAACCTTGTCCCTGATTTGTGTGGTATCTCCTGATGTATTACGCAGAGAGATCAGGGCCTCGTGAATTTTAAATAGAACTTTCTCAATACTGGAAAGCTTTTTATAGAGCTTGTTATTTATTCTCACCTCTTTTTTGGGAATCTGTTGAATTGCAAGTTGAATTTTCTTACACCGCTTTCCTATCCAACGCTTTGAAATATTATCGTCGTCTAATTCTGGTAATTTTTTGTCAACATATATGAATTTCATTTCAGATAATCGAGAAGATATGGCATCGCCCAATCCATTAGTTATGTTATTTAATTGTTTAATTAGAGAATCTAAAAAAATCTCTTCTGGAACAGATGGAAAATCTTTAAGGCCATCCTCGATAGCAATTTTATAAGTATCTGCTAAATAGTAATCCATGGGGCCGATTAAAGGTAGACCTCTTCTGCACGCAATAACATCCCCTCCTCCACTATCCATAGAGCCACCTCCAGAATAACCCCAAAGGTTTATCGCATAAAAGGATAAGAGAATCGAGAGGATGATTATTAATGTTTTCACAAGAGAGAAGCTACCTCGATACTTGTTTTGACTCAATGAGTCAGCCAGTATCGTGTAAAAGTTATAGGCAGTATTGTCAAAATCTTAAATATCGATATTGCATATTTTTTTCTGGAATTCATACATTACATTGTAAGCTTCATTTGCATATTTTAATTCTTCTATGTCGGTAATGTTTGCGGAGACGTCATCCAAATCATTATAGGTACCAAATAAGACTGGTGAAACTTTAGTGCAAAGTTCTGTCACGATATTATCAATTCTAACCAGGTTATCCGACTTGGCAAAAACTGATAAAGAACAAACTGTTAGTGCGATGATTGCTAGTGTTTTCATTGTGTACTCCCTTTGAATGTAACCGTTATTGGCTGAGAAGAATTTGACATAAATATGTGTTACGAAATAGGTTAATGAACTCACAATTCTGCTTTTAGTGTGATGGTTAACTCAAGGTAGTAACCATAATTATTTGAATTCAGTAGAGTTTAGCGACACATAATTTTTATTCTTAAATGAAATTGTTATTGTAAAAAATACATAGTAAGCACTTACTTCCTTAAAAAAAACAATGAGTAATATATAATCATTTTTCATGAACGATAACTCATGTTTTACGGAGTCAAAATGAGCATTTTTAAATATAATGATTATAGAGAATTCGTAAATGGATGGATTGAATTACGTCCCAAAAAGGGGAGAGGTGAATTACAAAAAATTGCTAAATATTTAAATGTTCACTCTTCCATGGTTAGTCATATTTTTAGAGGAAACAACGAACTTTCCCCCGAGCATGGATGTTTATTGGCGGAATATATGGGATTAACTGATCTGGAAACCGATTATTTTATCAATCTTATTCAATTTGAACGAGCTGGTACTGTTAAACTAAAATCAAGAATAAAAAAGAATCTAAGTCAAATTAAAAAAAAGTCAAAGCAGATAAAAAATCGACTTCCTCATAAAAAGGTGATGACTGATCAGCAAAAGGCCATTTTTTATTCGAGTTGGCATTATAGTGCAATTCGCTTGCTATCTACGATGAAGGATTTTCAAGATGTAAATATAATTGCTGAAAAAATAAACATGCCGCTTTCAACTGTAAATAAAGCGATTGAGTTTTTACAGGAGGCAGGAATTTGTATAAGGAAAAGAAATCATATTGAAAGTGGACAATTACGTACTCACCTGGAAGCCGAATCGCCTTTTATCTGGAAGCACCATCAAAGCTGGAGAATAAAGAGTATGGAACGCTATCATAGACTTGAAGAAGACGAACTGATGTTTTCCGCACCATTAACCATAAATAAAAATGACATTCCAATTGTTAGGGGCAAAATTTTGCAAATGATAGATGAATTAAATTTTATTGTTAAAAATACTTCTCCCGATTCGGTTGCTTGTTTAAATATTGATTGGGTGAAGTTGATTAAGTCATGAGACGTGTCGAAATATTTGTTGTATTAAAATAATTTTTCCAAATTTTTAATCCAGTCATTTTTTTGAAAACAGCATCTTTCATATTATCCGAGATATTTTCAATAGTATTTGCAGTTTAAGGTATTGAATGCTCGATACCTGTTCGAAAAAAATGTGTCCTCCTTGCACATTGAGAATTTTTATAAAAGTGACGAAAATGGATACACTGTAATTGATGGAAAAGGATTTTATTATGCAAGATACTATTTACGATAATTCTGTGATGATTGTGGATGATGATGAAATGCTTCGTTCATTATTTGAGACAGAGCTTAAAAGCTATATTGGAAATGTGTATGTGGCATCTAACGGTGTCAAGTGTCTTGAGATAATGAAAAACGTGCAAGTTGAATTGGTGATTTTAGATTTAAAAATGCCATGCATGAATGGTCTGGAATTATTGGGAAACTTATGTACGTCTTATCCACATGTCGCAAAAATAGTTATTACAGGGTATGGGGACAAGGAGAGTATGAAGAAGGCATTGCAAGCAGGAGTATATGATTTCATAGAGAAACCTGTCAGACTTGATTTCTTCAATCATTCGATCAAGAGGGCATTGGAGCACATAAGATATAAAAAAACGCAAAAGGATCTTTTAACTCATCTTCTCTTTCACCTTTCAGACATTGAACCTGCTAAATTTTATAGTTTGTCATCAATCGAAAAGGATAAGGTGTTAAAGGGGATTTTGAGAGTTATTAAAATGAAAAAACTGAAGGAAGAGTGGCGACATGACGGATGACGAACTTTTTTTCAAGGAAATGAGAGAATCCTTTCTTGAGGATGCGACTGAGCTTTTGGAGCAAACGGAGCAAAGCTATCTTGAACTTGAGAGAGATGCCGAAAATCCTGAAGTCTTAAACAGGATTTTTCGATGTGTTCATACCATCAAGGGAACTGCAGCGGCCGTAAATTTTGAAAGTCTCGCCAAATTTTCCCATAAGCTTGAGAACCTTCTTGTGAAACTGAAAAATGGCGAGATGGCACCCGGACAGGAGATAGTTGGACTTTTGTTGGATTGTAATGATTCCTTGAAGGGATATATTGAAACATTGAAGACAAATAATGAAGCAACAGTGGATACCACCGACCTGGAGAGGCGAATAGAAGATGCCTTGGATGTCAGGCTTGAAGCAGAAGGTGTGAGGCAGACAGCAGAGATTGAGGTAATGGTCGATCATTACAATATGCTTCTTGAAAATGACAGGACGGAAGAGATAACGAAAGTGGATGTCGTGAGTGAGGATATTGAGGAACAAAAAATTGAGCAGGTCGGGAAGGTCGAAAAAGTTGATAGTGTGGAGAAAATTGAAAAAGTCGAAAAGTCAGATGAATTTGTTCGTCTTCCATTGAAAAAAATAGACAGTCTTCTTGATTATCTTGGTGAACAGGTGATTCTTCAAACAGCGCTGGAGTTTGCCAGAAAGGATATTAACGCTAATTCAAAACTTGTTGATAAGACCATAGTTCAGCTTTCAAAAATAACCTACGATTTGCAACAGACGGCGATTGCCCTCAGAATGTTTTCCCTGAAATCTCTTTTTAACAAGGCCCAAAGGATTGTAAGGGATGTGACCGTAAGTCTTGGGCGGGAAGTAAATTTTGTAAAAGTTGGAGAAGCCACTGAATTGGATAAAACAATTATTGATGAACTATCCGGCGCGGTAACTCATCTTGTAAGGAATTCAGTGGATCATGGCATAGAGTCCAATGAAGAGCGGGAAAGAGTTGGGAAACCCACAGTTGGTACAGTCAAATTACATGCTTTTCATCAGGGGGGATTTTTCTATCTGGAAATAAGTGACGATGGAAGAGGACTTGATACTGAAAAGATTCGAGAGAAAGCGATAAAAAATGGTGTTATAGGGGAGAATCAGGATTTATCGGAAAGTGAAATACATGATTTGATTTTTCAAAGTGGGTTTACGACAAAAGAAAAGGCCACGGAGATCTCTGGTAGAGGGGTTGGAATGGATGTGGTGAAGGATACAGTGGATAAACTCAGGGGATCAATCTTTGTGGAGTCAAAATTCGGAGAGGGAACCACGTTTACCGTAAAACTACCTCTTACGCTTGCCATTTTTAACGGAATGATAGTGAGAGTGGGAGGGGAAAAGTTTGTTTTTCCAAACTCGGAGGTAAAAGAAATTTGTCATGTAAATCTTTCAGATTCAAGACAAATCAACGCCAGTGAAACCGTTATAAAAGTAAAAGATGAAGTGATGCCACTTGTTGGGCTGAATAGAGTTTTTAAGTTGCATAAAAAAAAGATGGACGAGTCGAATGGAAAGGGACTTTTTCTTATTGTAAATAGAAATAACAAGGATTATGCCATGCAAATTGATGAGATTATCGGACAGCAAAAAATTGTTTTGAAGAAGCTTGGGCAGGAAAACAAGAATCTTTCAGGTGTGGCCGGAGGGACGATTTTGGGAGACGGCAAGGTCGCACTTATTTTGGATATTCATAACATTATTGAACAGTTTACAGCATAACCGGGAGTAAAAAATGAAAGAGCAAGCAAGTAGTATGCAGGGACTTAAATTTGATGATATCGAAAAAAATAACCAGACTCAAACAGGAGGTAAAAGGTGCAAGCACCTGATATTTTCCCTTGCTGATGAGAGATATGGGATTCCTCTTTCAGCAGTAAAGGAGGTAATCGGTCTTACCGATATTACGCCTGTTCCAAATGTTCCAGCTTTTTTCAAGGGGCTCATTAATCTTCGTGGAAAAATTATTTCGATTATTGATCTTCGGAGTAAACTTTCCCTGCCGCTTACGGATTATCAATCAAAGAAAACATCGATCATTATTACCGAGATACAGAATCTGGTTTTGGGAACAATTGTTGATGACGTGAATGAAGTGGCTGGTTTTAATAGCGACCAAATTGAGGAGACTCTGGAAATTCAAAATAATGTAAGCAGGGACTTTATTACAGGCGTTGCCAAGACCGAGGCAAAAAAGTTGATCCTTCTTCTGGATATAGGGAAGGCATTGAGCATTGAAGAGCTGACTATGATTAGGGGAAAGTCCAATGTTCGTAGTGAGGAAACTGCAAGTGTTTAAGTTCGTACCTCCTTCTACAGATTTTTTTAAAAATGAACTAAAGATTTCGTCCCGGGAATTTGAGATAATCAGCAGTTTGATTTTCAGGGAAACCGGAATATCTCTTGGGAAACACAAGACGAGCATGGTTCAGTCCCGTCTGTCCAAGAGACTTCGTGACCTTGGGCTGAGTGATTTTGAGGAATATCTTTTTTGTCTTGAGGGGAAGAACGGGTATGATGAACTTCCTTATTTTATCAATGCCCTGACGACAAATAAAACTGAATTTTTCAGGGAAGTCAGCCATTTTAATTTTCTTAAAAATAAATATTTAAAAGATTGGACAAGATTACGTGCGGAAAAAAATACCTGCTATGTCTGGTCTGCAGCTTGTTCAACAGGGGAGGAGGTCTATTCCCTTGCCATGTCGCTTGAGGATTTTAGAGTGGAGGCACCATTTTTTTCCTATAAGATTCTTGGAACTGATATTGATACATCAGTGCTCAAAAGGGCAAGGGAGGGGATTTATTTAGGTGAAAATGTAAGGATCGTGCCACCCGTTCAAAAGCATCGATATTTATTCAGCGGAAGCGGGAAAAATCGTGGGCGTTACAGAATTTCAAATATTCTGCGTGCAAATATAAAATTCAAACAGTTTAACCTGGTTGAACCAGTCAATGATTTACCAATTCGGTTTGATGTTATTTTTCTTCGAAATGTCCTGATTTATTTTAAAAAGGAGACAATAGGAAAGGTGATAAGAAATCTTGCCGGACGATTGAATCGCGGAGGGCTTCTTTTTATCGGCCATTCCGAAACATTAAATGGTGTGAATCATAAATTATGTTCTTTGGGAAATTCGATTTACAGGAAAGAATAACGAATTTTTTATAAATGAATGAGTTTTAAACGTATTTTTAACAGAGGAGAAATGAATGAAAAAATTAAAATTATCCAGTAAATTGTATCTTGGATTTGGTGTCATGATTGTACTTGCATTGGCCATTGGTTTTGTTGGTTGGAACGGATTTTCTGATCTGCCACGATTGATCGAAAATGCCGATAGTGCCAACAGGGTAATTAAAATATTGGAGAAGGGAAGAATTGCGGAAAAGAATTTCATTCTACGTCATGATTATAAATATCATGATGTAAAAAAGAAGGAAGTTATAAAAATAAATAAAGAGAGGGAAAAACTCTTAAAGGGTCTTCATAGTGAAGAAGGGAAAAGCATGGTCAGGGCAATATGGGGACATGTTGAAGGTTGGTCTGTTGCATTTGACGAGACCATTGCTCTTGTAAGACAAAAGGATGCTGCAGAAGAAGCAATGGTGAAATCCGCACGTGACGTGCTTACTGAAGCGGAAAAGATGCGACAGGATCAGAAGAAAAAGCTGTTCAATGAGTTAAGGAATAATGCAAAGGCGGCAGCAATAAGAGATAGAATTACAAAGGCAGATGATGCCAACAGGTTTATAAAGGATATATTTCAGACCAGAAGTCATGAGAAAAACTATATAATTAAAAAGGACAATAAATATATCAAGGGTGTTGAAAAGGATTTGGAAGTCATGCGAAAACTTGCAGCATCGTTAAAAATGCGATTCAAGGATGCAAGAAATGACAAGGAAGTTGATAATGTTCTGCATGCATTAATGACCTATGAGATAAATTTTAATAAATTTGTTCAATTAACCAATAAGCAGAATGAGTTGACAACTCACATGGTTGAAGCCGCACATGGTGCCGAGAAAAAAGCAGATGAGCTTCGTCAAAGACAGAAGGTAAGAATGAATTCAGCCATGAGTAATGCAATTACAGTAATGGTTGTTTTTGTCGTTTGTAGTTTTATTGTTGGTCTGTTGCTGGCCATTTTTCTTACGAAAGCAATTACCGGGCCGATTATGCGTCTTGCAAGTTCACTTAATGATTCCGCTACACAAGTGGCGTCTGCATCAGAGCAGGTGTCATCAGCCAGTCAGCAGCTATCGGAAGCTGCAAGCGAACAGGCCAGTTCAATCGAGGAAACCTCAGCCTCTCTTGAGGAGATGACCGGTATGGTGGATAACAATGTTGGGAATGCGGAAAATTCCAGTAAACTTTCCGGTAAGGTCAAGGATTTTTCAGACAAGGGAAACAGCTCCATGAAGCAGTTGTCTGAGTCCATGGAGGAAATTCTTGATAGTAATGAAAAAATCCAGGAATTGGTCAAGGTGATTGGTGAGATTGGTGAAAAGACCGCTGTAATGGATGAGATAGTGTTTCAAACGAAGCTTCTTTCCTTTAATGCTTCGGTGGAGGCGGAAAGGGCCGGAGAACATGGCAGGGGTTTTGCGGTTGTTGCCCAGGAAGTTGGAAATCTTGCACAGATGAGTGGAACGGCAGCGCAGGAAATTTCATCAATTGTAAAGGAAAGCATTAAAAACGCTGAAACAATAACAGTTGAGAATAAAAAGAAGGTGGAGTCCGGCAACGTACAGGTGAAGGAGGTCGCGGAGATTCTCGGTAATGTTGCAGAAAATTCACAATCCGTTCTTCAAAGTGCTGACCAAATTCTTGGTGCATCAAAGGATCAGTCATCCGGTATTAATCAGATCAATACAGCAATGGGACAGCTTGATCGTGCGACACAGGAAAATGCCTCAACGGCTGAGGAAACCGCCTCTTCCAGCGAGGAATTGAGTGCCCAGGCAGAGGTTCTTAATCAATTGGTTTCCGAGTTGACGGAATTGGTTACAGGTAAAAGGGAAGAGAATTTGGTGATGAATGCAAGCAAAAAGAGAGGAAAGGTGATTGATTTCAGAAAAGATAAAAAAACCGTAAGCAAACAACCAATTAAAGAAGTAGTGGGAAGTGATGTGAGTGCTCACCCAGAGGACAAGAAGGATGAGGCTTGGGAACAACTCTAACACAAAGTGAGATATGAAGGAAAAATTTTTACAACCAGGTGAAATTATTTTTTCCAGTAATCCAATGTTGGTTACGACGATTCTGGGTTCCTGCGTATCTGTTTGTATTTTTGACAAGGTAAAAAAAATTGGAGGAATCTGTCATTATTATCTTCCAACTGCAGATAGGATGGGGGTGGATGATCGGAACAAGTATGCCGAATATGCCATCCCCAACCTTCTACGGGAATTTAAAAATGTCAGGTCAAATCAACTTGATCTGACTGCAAAGATTATCGGAGGGGGATACGTTATTGAAAGCCTGGAGATAAAGGATGTTCATGTAGGAAGTGAGAATATCAAGGCCGCGATTCGAATTCTTGAAAAATTTTCGATTAACATTGAATCAAGGGCCATAGGTGGTTCTAGCGGAAAAAAGGTTCGTTTTGAAACCCATACCGGAATACTCCGATGGAAAGAAGTGGAAAAGGGTGTTCAAAAACAGAAAATCAAAAAAATCGAGAAAAGAAAGATTGGAATTATGATAGTGGATGATTCTGCGCCAATCAGAAAAATTCTTCGAAGAATGCTGGAGGTGAACCCGGAATTTGAAATTATTCATGAGGCCAGGGATGCTTTCCATGCACAGAAATTGATGCGTGATAAAATGCCTGATGTGATTACCATGGATATCAACATGCCCGGTATGGATGGAGTGTCATTTCTCGGACAGTACATGAAAAAGACACCTGTCCCCACCATTATGGTTTCATCCCTGGGGCAACCTGAGTCGGGTCCGATTTTTGATGCCCTTGAGCTTGGTGCATTTGACTATGTTCAGAAACCACAGTTTTCGGAAATAGAATCAATGACTCCAGATCTTCATGAGAAGGTGAAGGCGGCATTTCTTTCAGGAAAAAAGTTACGTAAAAAGGATATTGTGTCGGGCAAGGTAGATATAACTCTTTCGTCCTCCTTGTTGAGTACCTGGATCGTTGCCATTGGTGCATCGACTGGAGGAACTGAGGCAATAAGAGATATTTTGATTCGTCTTCCACGGGATATTCCCCCAATTGTTATCGTTCAACATATACCACCGATTTTTTCAAAGGCATTTGCCGACAGAATGAATCAGCTTTGTTCATTTGAGGTAAAGGAGGCCTGTAATGGTGATGAACCGCGTGTCGGTCTTGCCTTGATTGCTCCCGGCGGAAAACAGATGAAGCTTGAACAGAAAGGGGAAAAAGTACGGATTTCCATCACAGATGATCCTCCGGTGAATCGATTTAAACCGTCCGTTGATTATCTTTTTAATTCAGTTTCCCGTATTGCGGGGAGGAAGCTTGTGGGAATTCTTTTGACTGGAATGGGAAATGATGGTGCGAACGGGTTGCTTGAGATTCGAAAACGCGGGGTGCTTACGATTGCTCAAAATGAGGAGTCATCTGTGGTGTTTGGAATGCCAAAGGCGGCAATTGAATTGAATGCCGCTTCAAAGGTTGCATCCTTGCATAATATTCCATCATTGTTGGCGAAAAATCTTGTGTAATATGTTGGGGATATTATTTTTCCCCTCTTGAATAAAAATAATCTGAATTATCCATTACTATGTTTTTAAAACCGGATTTTATGTAGAGTTCCATGAATGAATCATCCGGGATTAAAATATCGTTTTCCACTTGTTTGCCGGCAAGTTTGTGATGTTGGTTCAATTTTTCACGATTCATGGAGTGTGCGATGATCAACTGTCCATTTTTCTTCAGAAAATTAAAGGAATTGTTAAATACCGATTCAGAATTTATAAAATGCGGGAATGAATTGAAGATAAATATTCTGTCGAATGATTTGTCTGGAAATGGATGTTTCTCATAGTTTGCATTTACGGCGGGAATATCGGGAAATTTTTTTTGGAAAATATCTATCATATTGTTTGAGATATCGATTCCACTGATATTACAACACCCTTTTCGAATCAGGCACTCCGTGAGAACACCTGAACCACATCCAACATCCAAAATTATATGATTTGAATTTACCCTGGATCGTTCCATTATCTTTGAAATTGCAGAAAAATCTTTTTCCTTTTGGCAGGAGTCCCATCTGTTGGCATGAAGGTTGAAAAAGTCAATAATATCACTGTAGTCAGTTTTCATGTGTGGGTAATTCCTTGTATTTTCATTACGATAGGCATTATGGCCGAATTTGGGAAGAAATAATGTACTATTTATGCACATTATGAGACATTTTTAGGCTTGAGAAGACGTTTAACACACAACACACCAAGGATTAGTCTGTGAGATTGAAGAAGCTTGTAGTTCAGGGTTTTAAATCATTCAAGGACCGAACAACCGTCAATTTTGATCAAAACATTACCGGGATTGTAGGCCCCAATGGATGTGGTAAATCGAACATTGTTGATGCCCTTTTTTGGGTGATGGGTGAGCAATCGGCCAAACATCTTCGTGGTGACACCATGAAGGATGTTATTTTTGCAGGATCGAGCAAATATACTTCAAGTAGCTGGGCAGAGGTTGCCCTGGTTCTTGAGAATGAAGAGAAAAAACATATTCATATCGGCAACAAGGTTTCCAATCCAACGGATATCCAGATTTCAAGAAAGCTGTATCGCAATGGTGAGTCGGAATATCGTATTAATGGTACGCCCTGTCGTTTGCGTGATATCCAGGAAGTTTTCATGGACACTGGTGCAGGTGCAAAATCATATTCGATTATTGCTCAGGGTGAAATTGAACGATTGGTGCGGGCAAAACCCGAAGAAAGACGGATGATGATTGAGGAAGTTGCCGGGATTACAAAGTTTAAAAAAAGAAAAAAAGAGTCATTACGCAAGGTTGAACAAACGAAATATAATCTTGGCCGACTTTCTGATATTCAGACGGAGATTGAAAAGAATCTCGATAATTTGAAGGAACAGTCTCAAAAGGCTGAAAGGGCGATGCACCTCAAGGAGACAATTACCGATAACGAATTGATAGTTAACTCCCAAAAAGTTTGTGGACTTCTTCGGGAAATGAGAGAGGTGATTACTCAGTTGTCTCAAACAAGACTTGATTTGGAAAACTGGCGAACAAGAAAGGATGCACTTGAAGTATCACTGGAAGGCGAGAGAATAAAAAAAGACGATCTGATATCGCTTCTGGATGAATTTCAACGCATTTTTAACGAACTTTCAAAGGAACTGGCGGCAAGTGAGGCGCGGGCGGAATATCTGGAGACTTCGAAAAGCGAAAAGAATCTTCAGAAGGAAAAAAGAAGCGAAGAGTGTGATGAAATAATTCTTGAACTTCAGGAGACAGGGAAAAGACTTGAGCAGTTGCAGGAAGAAAAAAATGAGCTGGAAAGAAAGCTTCAGGAGGAACATGATTTTTCGGATCAGGAAGAACGTGTTGAGTTTTTAAAAAGTGAACTTGAGGCGAAAGAGGATGTCGAGCGAGAAATCAGAAGTGTGCTTGAGCATAATAGAACGCAAAAACAGGATATTGATCAGAAACTATTTCAAAATACATCAAGACAGGGTGAATTAGCTGCGAATTTGCAGGACGTAACGGCTGAAATCGAGGCATTGGAAAAACAGTATTCCGGAATATCCACGGAGATTTCAGAACAGAGGGAAGAGGTTCTGAAGGCAGAAGAAAATACAAAAGAGCTTACGTCACGTGAAGAGAACCTGAAAAATTGCGTCAAGGAACTTGAAGAGCGTTATTCCGGGTTGGAAACAGACAATAAGAGGACTTTGAAGGAATCTATTGTTGCAGAATCGAGACTGAATTCATTAATTGAAATTAATGCGGCCTTGGAAGGTGTGAAAGAGGGCTCTGCAGAATTTCTTAAAAACGATAATTCCGGAAATTTTGAAATACTTGGTAATCTCGTTCAGTGCGGGGAAAATTATACAAAGGCCGTACAAAGTCTTCTGGTTGATTTTCTTGAAACCATGGTAAGTGATACTGATGATGTCAGGTTACTTCTTGATTGGCATTCAAATAATACCGACAAGGGACTGGACCTTCTTGTTGGTTCGCCAACGCAAGGTAAAAATACGGAAGAGACACTGGAGAGGCTGAAAATTCAACTTTCATCATGTTGTAATTGGGATGATGGCGAGGAAACAGTTATTCCTCTTCGTGAAGTTATTACGTTACCTGCGGGATATTCCGAAAGGATCCTGCATATATTTGACGGTTATTTTCTGGTAAACAAGCTGAACAAGGAATCCTTTGAGGGAATTGATTCAGGAATAAAATTCAAGGCACTGGCATCACTTGACGGGGATGTTGTAATAAGGAATTTTGACGGCGGAAAATTGCTGTCACTTGGATCATGTGATGATTTTTCACATGGAATTATTGACAGAAATAATGAGATAAATGAATTGGAAAGTCGCTTGTCGGAAATCAAGGCGAATTTTCTGGAACAGGAAAAAAATCTCGAGGAATGCAAAAGAGAGCTTGATGCATCCAGGGAAGAGCATGATGTTGTCAGGAATAATCTGGCAGAAATGAGGGCGGAGTTTGCTGCAAAAAAATCCAGTCTTGACTCAAAAACCTCCAATTTTGAGATTGGAAGTACAAGATTGGAAATTCAAAAGAACAGAAAAAATGAGGTGTCCAGACAGCGTCTTGGTCTTTTGGAAGACCAAGAACAACTTGATTCATTAATAAATGAGTTGAATCAGGTGATAGAATCCAAAACAGGAGAGTTGTCTGAAGTCAGCGAACAATTACAGAACATAAAAGTCAGCTACGAGCATGAAAAAGAGGATCTTCTTACAAGGAAAGTGGAAGCTAATTCCTTAATGGACAGATTAAATACTGCAATTTCGCGGGTTGAGGATTTTGACAAGCAGATTCAAAAAAATGAGGAAAAGCTCTTATACAACAGGAATTTGATAGAAGAATTTTCCAGTGAAATTATTCAAATAAACGATGAATACGACACCCTGTCTTGTGAGAATAAAAACAAGGCGGAGGATTTAAGTTGTCGGGAGGAAAATATGTCTTCCCACAAGGATCAGCTCGCACAGTTGTTGTCTGCCATGCAGGAGCGCGAGGATGAGATCAAGATTCTGAACAAAAATATTAACAACAACGAAAAGAAGATTATTTCCGTCGAAGCAAGGCATGAGCAAAATATTTTTGATGAAGAACAGCTCGTTAGAAATATTTTCGAGAAATATCAAATCAATCTCAGGGAGGTCATTGGCAGGTATTTTGGTTATACGGATGAGGAATATTCTGGATTGAAGGATTTGTCCTCCATGAATATTACTGAAACGGAGGAAGGTCCAAAAGAGATTGAGAGCAAGGATTACGAATTTAACGTTTTGGAAAACCGTGATGTGAAAAAATCAGAGGAAAGACTGAGAAAGGCAAAAAATGAGTATCACCTTCTTGGTGATATTAACTGGCAGGCCATTGAGGATTTTAAACGCCAGAAGATGCGGTTTGATTTCCTGAAGGAACAGGAAGAGGAGCTTTTGCAGTCATTGGAGGATTTGGAAAAGGCCATTGAACATATTGATGTAAAATCCAAAGAGAGATTTAAAACGGCATTTCATGAAGTCAGTGAACGTTTTCAGAATGTTTTTCCGATTATTTTTGGCGGCGGTTCTGCTCTTTTAAAGATAACAGGAGACAGCGATGATCCGGAATGTGGTGTTGATATTGTTGCGCAGCCTCCGGGAAAGAAAATGCAGAATATTAATTTAATGTCAGGAGGGGAAAAGGCACTGACAGCTGTCAGTCTTATTTTCTCCATATTTCTCGTGAAGCCATCCCCATTTTGTCTTTTGGATGAGGTGGATGCCCCATTGGATGATGCGAATGTCGGAAGGTTTAATGAACTTTTGAGGGAAATGAGTCATGATTCACAATTTATCCTCATTACACATAACAAGAAAACGATGGAAATGAATGATGCTCTCTATGGAATAACCATGGAGGAGCCTGGAATCTCCAAGGCGGTTTCTGTTCAATTGCAGTAAATTATGATGAAGTTTAATTTATCCGTATCTATATTTTTGATTGTTATTTTTACGAATGCATTTGGAAAAAAGGCGAAAGTTCTGGCCTTCATCCCGAAAACATTCAAGGCGCAGGTTGAGCAGGTTATTGTAAGTTCCTTGTCTGATAAAGGTAAAAAGACGAAAACATACGGAACAATCGAGTATAAATATCCCGGTAATTTTCGATACGAGGAAAAGGATAAAATTGTATTCGTTGCCAATAAAAATAAATCCTGGTACTACACGCCACCATTTATCAAGGGACAACCAGGTGATCTGCAACTGGATCCGATGAAGGGAAAATTTCCGTTGTCCATGTTTTTCGATGCTCTGACCAGGGGACTCAATTCAAACAAGCTCTATAAGGTGAAAAAATTAAAGAAGGCATTCAAGCTTGTCTTTAATGATAAATTTTCCAAGAGGATGGGGTTTGGTAATGCGATTTTGGTTTTTAAAAGCAGTGCCTACCTGAATTTTGAAGGTTTAAAGACGGTTCAAATAACCAAGCTTAATGGAAAAAAAGTTACTTTTAACATGTTGTCCATAAAAAGAGATGTCCAATTTGGATCAAAGAGGTTTATTTTTACACCACCGGCCAATACAAAGATCAGTCAATAAGACCGAATTTATCGTCGGTAATTTTAAAAGGTGATTTTTCAATAATTTGTTTGTAGATGAAAAAATTTCTCAAGACCAGTTTTATGTATTTTTGTGTTTCAGCGTATGGAATCATTTCTATAAAATGTACAAGATCAGGTGCCTTGCGTTTTTTTATCCATTCGTAAACGGCATTAATGTCGGCATTATATGAGGCAATTGAGTAAACAAGGTTATTGTTGAATTTTTTCAATAGTTCATTTAGAAGTGATATTCCCATTTTAAT
The DNA here is from genome assembly GCA_023137315.1 of Bacteriovoracaceae bacterium. Classification (GTDB taxonomy): domain Bacteria; phylum Bdellovibrionota; class Bacteriovoracia; order Bacteriovoracales; family Bacteriovoracaceae; genus JAGLPP01. Next base: position 3,366 of record JAGLPP010000113.1, on the reverse strand, counting down.
ATTTGTTTTAGGATTATACAGATCGACAAAATGCTTGTATGGAATTTTATATCGTCTTGAAAGCTTTTTTGCCTGTTCAGGAATGATCTGCATCAGGCCATAGGCATGTGCGGGGCTTTTGGCGTTTTTATTAAATGCCGATTCCTGACGAATGATGGACCAGACGACATAGCTTTTGGATTTGTCGCTGTATTGTCTTATAAGATTTTCGTAGGGTGTGGGATAAATATAGGAGAGTGTATCTTCAATAAGCTCGTCGCGTTCATCGGTGGCCATGCTGTAAAAACGATAAATGGCATTGTCATAAGCGCCGGATCGGTGACAATAAATCATGTAATCCATATATTCATCAATGTATTTTTTATTAAAGGTAAGAAAATCTTTTGCGATATTCTTCTCATCCATTGCAAGCAACCATTCAAGAGTTGTGTTTATTTCTTCAGGATGATGACTCTCTGGATTGATTGGTGAAAAAATTCCGTCGAGTTTGATGATGGAAATGGCACCATAATATCCATATTTATTTTTCCCGGAAACTTCCTCCCAGCAATCGCGTGCAAGATCATGTCTGCCGAGTTTTGCGTAGGCCTCACCCTGCCAATATCGCACTTTGAATTTCAGGGATTGATTATCCGTATTGTCGTATAACCGGTCCAATATATCGATGCTGTCGTTTAGTTTGTTTGCAAGATATAAATTCCATGCACGATACCATGTTATTTTTTCCATGAGTTCAATATCCGGGATTTCAAATTCCAGTGCCTGCAGATATTGTTCATCAGCCTCTATGCGTTCTTTTGACTCCTGTGCGATATTGCCGAGGATGAAATATGCCATTGCCACCTGGTTACGATCCTTACTGGGTTTTTTAAGCAGGGTTAAAAGTATTTTTTGCGCTTTCTTTGGTTTGTGTTTTGTCCATACGGCACGTGCTTCCTGTATTTTTTTCTTCCAAAATATTTTTACAAGATCGTCATCGTCAGGATTTTTATTGAGCATATTTTGTAAGTAACGGTTGGATTTTTTTACTGTCTCCAGATAAAGGTGATTATTTCTTGCAAGTTTGTATGTTCTGGCAATGCGGTTCCATGCGCTTAATTTTGTATCGAAGGAGAATGTGTCATCCTGTATTATGCTGTGATAGAGAATGCGTGCTTTTTTAAACATTCTGTTTCTTTCAAAATCCCTTGCCGTCTCGAATATCTTATCCTTTGTAATAACCGGATTATAGCGTGGTGCGAGAGTGTGGAGTTTTTCACTAAATTGCATTACAAGATTATTTTCATCAGCCAGCTTGGCATTATCAATGGCTTTCCTAAGAAGTGCAATTTTTTCATTTTGTACTTTTTTAAAATTGGAAAGTTCAAAAAGAAATGTTGCCGTAAACCGGTGAAGTTTATTGTTCTGGGCATGTTTTATGGATATTTCAAGAAATTTTTCGTATATCCATGGCGGTATTTGGTTTGATCTGTTTTCCCATATATTTACAAGAATTTTATAATCGTAATTGCATGTTTCAAGGGATTTGACCATGGCAAGTGCTTTTAGTGGAAAGTTGTCCTCCTTTGAAAGTTTTGAAAACCAGGAACACGCTTGTTCATTATTGTTTTTTTTAAAATAGTACATTCCTGTAAGATATTCCCTGGTCCAACGTTGTTCGGTTGTTTCATTTGCAGGGACGGTATGACTTGAAATGTTATGTGTGATATTTTGAATAATATTTGTCGTTGGAGGAAGTATTTGTTTTGAAGCACAGGATGTGAAAAACAGCAATAAAAAGACAGGTATAATGGACATAATGACCATTGTAATGAATTATGTGAATTTGTAAAATTTCTGTTACACGGGGTCTGGATTTATGGCAAACAGGATGAACAGTGTTTTTTTGGTTTCTTTGGGATGTTCCAAGAATTTGGTTGATTCGGAGGTTATGCTCGGAAGTATACAGGAACATGATTATATAATTGTGGATAGACCGGAGGATGCGCAGATAATAATTGTCAACACATGTGGATTTATTCGTGATGCACAGGAGGAATCGGTTAATACAATTATTGAGATGGCAGATTACAAGAATCCGGAAAATGGATGCTGTAAAAAACTGGTTGTGGCAGGATGTCTTTCGCAGAGATATGTACTGGAATTAATGAAGGAGATGCCCGAGGTTGATCTGTTTGTTGGTACCGGCGAATACCACAGGATTGTTGAGCTTATGGAGACCGATGACGAAAAAAATAAAAATCATGTTTCAATTCCGCGTTTTATTCATTCAGAAAAAGATCCGAGGGTTATAACCACACCATACTATTCAAGCTGGTTGAAGATTGGGGAGGGGTGTGACAGACATTGTTCATTTTGTATTATTCCAAAGTTAAGAGGGAGATATCGCTCAAGAACGGTTGATTCACTACTGATGGAGGCCACAAAACTTGTCAAGGGTGGAGTGAAGGAATTGAACCTTATATCACAGGATCTTTCAGTTTATGGATCTGATCTTGGAGATAATGACTCGCTTATCAAGCTGCTTTCTGGTTTGGAGAAAATAGATGGACTGGAGTGGATCAGATTGATGTATTTTTATCCGGACGAATTAAACGAAGATCTTATTGCAAAGATGAGTCGGTCTTCAAAAATTTGTCACTACCTTGACATGCCTATACAGCATTTTTCAGATCGTATTTTAAAGAGGATGAATCGCAGAATTACAGGTGGTGAGATTTCTGAAAAGATAAAAATGATGAGAGAGATGATTCCTGAAGTGATTATCAGGACCTCAGTGATAGTGGGATTTCCAGGAGAGGCAGAAGAGGATTTTAATATTCTTCTGGATGGAATCAAAAAAGCCAGATTTGATAATCTTGGAGTGTTTCGTTATTCCGACGAGGAGGGAACGGCCGCGGAAAAAATGTCGGACAAGGTGGATGAGGGGATTATTGAACAAAGATATCGGAAAATCCATGAAGCTCAAAAAACAATTGTCGAAGAAATTAACAGGGATATGATTGGTAAAAATATTAAGGTCATTATTGAGGGACTGCACGAGGAGACGGAATTATTGGTCAGAGGCAGGCACAAGGGACAGGCCCCAGAAATTGACGGGGAGGTTATTATCAATGATCTAAATGGAAAGCAGGTAAAAAAAGGAGACCTGGTTTCAGTCCAGGTCTCCGATTATCATGAATACGATCTTGTTGGTCACATAACTGATACCTAAAGACTCTTCATTGGAAATGGTATCCTTGAATTTAAATTTGTTGGTTCAGTCGGAGCAATTGTCGTTGTTGCTGTCTGAGTACAGCTATTGTAATCATTTGCCGGATCAATCGCAACAGCTCCTCTTGCCTGCCATCCAATACCTTGACTCTC
>JAGLPP010000112.1 GCA_023137315.1 Bacteriovoracaceae bacterium | reverse complement strand
GGAGCAATTGGCCCGCAGGGACTACAAGGTTTACAAGGTTCGGCAGGTGTTGACGGAGCAGTAGGAGCAATTGGCCCGCAGGGACTACAAGGTTTACAAGGTTCGGCAGGTGTTGACGGAGCAGTAGGAGCAATTGGCCCGCAAGGACTACAAGGATTACAAGGTTCGGCAGGTGTTGACGGAGCAGTAGGAGCAATTGGCCCGCAGGGACTACAAGGTTTACAAGGTTCGGCAGGTGTTGACGGAGCAGTAGGAGCAATTGGCCCGCAGGGACTACAAGGTCCGGCAGGAGTAGATGGAGAAGATGGTGGCAGTTACGTAGTTTATATCAAAGACGTTAAGCCAAGTGGAACTCATGGGGGAACCTGTCCTGAACAGACTTGGGTGAAACGCGACTTGAACTCTATCTCCGGGACGGATACTTCGTTTGTAACTCTTGCCAACAATGAGTTTACGCTGCAGCCAGGTAAATATAATTTTGAAATTCATGTTCCTGGTTTCCACGTTAACACGCATCAAGCTGTGCTTGTTGATAAAACAAATGGTGAGATTGAAGCCATTGTTGGTTCTTCTGAAAGATCGCATCCCACTTATGGTTCCAACACCACGTCGAAAATTTATGGTGTCATTGAACTTACTGAACCGACCACCTATTATATCAAACATAAGTGCTATATGGAGAGGCTTAACATTGGTCTTGGTTTGGGTACAGGTTTTGCGTCAGCGGAGGTGTATACCCAGGTGATAGTGTCTAGGATTGATTAGGATCAACAACCGGTGGTATAATTATTTATGTAACAGCATATTGGTTGGGCTTTTTTCCATGAATAAATTTGTTCTTGCGATTCTTTTCGTATTTTCTTTTCAAGTTTTTGCCTTGGATACAGGTACTGGAGCCGATGGTCCGTGTGTTGATGTGGATCTTGGTGATGCCGTTGCCGTTTCTGCTTTAAATTGTTCTTCATTAACAATAACAGGAAACAAGGATATTGCCCCTAATGGTGGAGCGATTGTAAAAATCAAGGTGACAGGAGATGTAATCATTAACGGGGCACTTTGTGTTAACGCTTCAGCAAGCCTCCGTGACGGTGCGGATGGTGGTGGCCCTAACGGGCCGGGAGGTGCCGGAGGTCCGGCTGCAGGTGCAGGTGGATACGGTGGTAGTGGAGCAAATGGTGGTACTGGTGTTGGTATTGGTGCCGGAGGCGGTGGTGGTCTTGGTTCTGGTGTAATGGGTTATGGAACAGGCGGAGGCGGTGGCGGCGGACGATATAGTGATACAGCTTTACCTACTGACGGGGTTGCTGGTGATGATGAAAATGATGGAATTGATTCTGCAGGAACTGCAGGTGTTGCAGGTGCAGCAAGCTATGGATCACAAATAACATTTACAACCACAATTTCCGGTGGATCAGGAGGAGGTGGTGGTGGTTCCGGTGATGCCGGAGGAGCTTTTTCTGTCGGTGCCGGAGGTGGCGGTGGAGGTGGTGTAATCTGGATTATTGCTGGTGGAGATATCACTGTTGCAGGAAGTATTGAGGCAATTGGTGGAAATGGTGGTAACGCCGCCAGCTTCGGCGGTGGTGGTGCCGGAGGTTCAGGAGGTGCTGTTTTTCTGCAGGCAGAGGGAAATATTTTTGTGGAATTGGGAGGCAGTGTGATTGCGACAGGTGGAAACGGCGGTATTGGATCACAAGATGCAGCTACTCCGCCAAATGATGGTGATGGTGGTGATGGTGGTGATGGAAGAATAAGAATTGATGATGTCGATGGTGCGTGGAGTGGAGGAGGAACCGTAAATCCTGCCCCATACCAGGCGGTTGTTGCAGGTGGTGCAGTATCCAGTTCGGAAACAGTTGTTCAGATTGATTCAAAAATAAAATCGGCATGTGGTTCCATTGCCATTGCCGATGATGAACGCAATGATTTTATATTTTCCCTTATGATAGGGGTTCTGTCTTTAAGTTTTCTTTTTACGTTTATAAGAAAGTTTCGGTTTTCTTGAAAATTTTTTCATATTCAGGAAAAATAAAACACACATAAGATTGGTGCTATGATCGTAAAAAAGTACGCCACATCATAAGACTATGCATTTTGTTGACAAAATTGTATCTGATGACATTACAGCATTCATATTTTCGTAAATCTCTTTAGCAGAATTATTACTATCTTCTTTGAAAATGCTGGGGTAACTTCTTTGAAACGTTCTTGCCATTATCAGTGAAGACTCTTGGTCACAGCCAGAGAGATTGGCGTAAGCATTCAAGTATTCCCCTTCTCCTTTCGCAATATCATGTTGGATATTTGATTTATTTTGTGCAATATAAAGCTTTTTTCTGTCAGCAATATTCATCCCTATTGCAGAGCATTTACCGATAGAAGATATATAGGAGGTACTTGATATAAATATTCCAACTCCAGCTCCAGAAAAAAATACACCTTTACACTCTTTCCAGTTGAAAGAATAAGACTCTGAAATATTTAAGAAACAAAGTAACAAAAAAACAAGTGTCATTTTAAACATTTCCAGAATCCCTTTTAAAAGATTTTGTCCCATAATTTTTTACCTGATTTAATTTGAAAAGTTAGATGATCGAGAGATCTTCCTAAATTTTGTTCTGCATACCAGTTGATAATTTTTGAAAACAATAACGCCTCGATTGCAATAGATTCCCCATCCCTAAATAATACAAACTATAATTAGAATAGCCGAAGTAACCTCCAACAGCAAGAGATGTGAAAAATTGTAGATCATAATTACACGCTCCGGAGCGTATAAAAGTCAGCGGTCAGATGTTAGATTTTTTTTCATTTTTTCTTCAGTCTCTCTGTTTTCTTTTTAAAGCATTAAAAAAAGAAAAATAAACAAAATGTTTCACCATCAATTTGAAGCACTCACAACACTTGCTAAAGCATTTTAGTGACCGGGCAAAATAGTCTACCAGCGCATAGATAAAGGGCAAACTCCATTTCTTACATTTTCAAAATTGTCTTATTTTTGGTAAGTATGGATATACTTTTTTTAAAGGAGAATCGCCAAATGAAATCGTCTCCACTTGCAACTATCAGCGACACCAACCTGCTTTTAAATATAAAAAAACTGGTTAACAAGGAGCGAGAACTTACGGCTCAAATTATTGATCACCTGGCGGAAATCGAGCATCGCAAACTTTATTCGGAGTTGAAATACCGTTCCCTTTTTGAATACTGTGTAAAAGAACTTTCACTAAGCGAGGATCAAGCCGGTAGAAGAATTACGGCCATGCGGGTTTCGCTGCGAGTACCTACCATCAAAAACAAGATTGATAATGGCGAGCTTAGTATCAGCAATGCCAACCTGTTAAGTAGTTTTTTCAACCAGGCAAAAACCAGTCAGCAGGAAAAAAAAGATGTTGTCCATAGAGTGGCCGGTACCAGCAAAAGAGAATGTGAAAATATTTTAAACAGCATCAAGAAGGAAAAGGGACTTGCGAACTTACCCAAAGCACCTCATATAAGAAATGAAACATCGGATACCGTCCGCCTTTCGCTTTCGATCCCCAAAGAAACCATGGCGAAGATAAAAAAACTCAAGGGAATTTATGCCCACAAACAAGACATGGATCTTGCAAAAATAATTGACCTTATGGCCGATGCTCTTTTGGAGAAGGAGGAGGCAAAACAGATTCCAAAACAAAAATCCATAAAAACTTCGGCAAAAAAAGGACGATATATTCCAAAAAGTGTTCGGGCACAGGTATTCAAACGTGCCCGAAATAAATGTGAGTTATGCGGTTCCATCCATGCTCTACAGATCGATCATCGTAAACCTTTTGCGTTGGGAGGCAGTAGCTCCATATCAAATCTCAGGCTTATTTGCAGAAATTGCAACATACGTGCCGGGATAAAAATTTTTGGAGCAAACAAGATGAAGCGACCCGGTCTATACGCTCCGGAGCGTGTAATCGAAAAAACATCAGGAACTGTACGCTTTAATTTTTAGATTTTACTTACGCAGTTGTTATTTAATAAGCTCGTTCATGATTTTATAGACTTGTTTGGGGAGAGCTATCAACATTCTCCCCGGAAAATTACTCCTCCTCTTTTAGAAGTTTATTCCGGCACCAACGATAACCTTTAATTCCGAAATATCTATTTTCTGTGCATCGTTTTTGAAATTTTTTGACGTAAAGTTTATGCCGCCAGTGTAAAATATTTTGCGTCCGTATAAAAGAAGTGCCTTTATAATGAGTGGTGAAGTTCCGGAAAACCCCTTGCCGACTTCGGCGATCAAACGAAGATTTTGAGAGAGGTAATTGTCAAATTCCATGCTGGCCAGGATGGATGTAAGATTTTTGTTTTTCTGTTTGGGATTGGGGGGGGAGGCGTATACACTTGTTCGGTATTGTCCGACGCCGAGTTTGAACCAAAGTGGATATTTGAGATGACCAAGAAGTGAGTACCCGCCATGGGCAACAATATCCATGAACTGATATGGCTGATCGCCAAAAACTGTTCCAGTCTTGTAGGCGAGATTCAATCCGGCGGAATAATTTTTTTTGATTATTGTTTTTCCTTCCATAATGACAGACATGATTGTAGTTCCGTCAAGGTTGGAATTGAAGTTCCCACCGGATATCTTGTACGAGTCGCTTGATGGGGCCGCGGCAAAAAGTATGTGTCCATTATGTTGCGGATAACGTGTACGTGATTTGATTTTTTTGTGTCTCTTTCTTTCTTTTTTTGCGATTCTTGGTTTTGGTTTTTTCAGAGCAATCTGTCTTCTTTTACTTTGAATATGGATACCATATGATCCCACAGCGATAACACGCCAAAAGTATTCACCCGTGTTTAGCTTTTTCTGTCCGAGTTTGATGTAGTTGCGTTTGGTTTCAAGTTCAAGGACAATGTTGTCTTCGTCAAAGTCAATGTTTTTTGAAATGAGAAACTTGTATTTGTGTATATCCTTCTCTTTTTTCCATTCAAATTTAATTTTTTGTTTTTTGTTGTAGATGAATTTTGCCTTGTGCCTCGGCTTTTTTAGTTGCGGAGTATTCAGCTTGACAGCATCGTCAGCAAGGACAATTTCGATTTTTGCGGCATCGGAAAAATCACTTTGTCTGTGCCAGTAGTCGATATAGGCCATTCGCCAGTAGAACGTGCCCATTGGTGGATTTTTCCATTCAAAATAATTTTTCCCTGTCTTTTTTCGAATGATTTGTTTTTTTAAATCCTTGTCCTTGAAAACTTCAACTACATAGTCTTTGATATCCTTCTGCTTTTCCCATTCCATGCGGACGAAAAAATATGTTGTGGTTGCGTGCGCCCTGGAGATAATATAATCGAATATTGTCTTCCTTATGCTTGTTGTTTCTTCTCCTCTTTGAATTTTGAGTTCGTTTATTTCCGGCAGGATTGGTTTTTTGGGAGGAGGGATTGGTGTTACGATTATTTTCAGTGGGGCAGTAAAGCGCGGAGGTCTGTTTTTCTTTGTTATGATTTTAGTTCGCCAGTAATAGGTTCCGGTATTTTTGAAGCCTATTTCGATTGAGTGTTTGTCGGTTTTTATTTTATGCATGGGTTCCTTGAAATCACTTTTTTGAGAAACCTCAAAAACATATTTTTCCTTTTCCTTTTCCTTTTTTGGTTTTGTTTTTGGCCATTCAAATTTTACTTTTTGATTTGGTCTTCTTAAAAAAAGTCTTGCTTCATGTCTTGGCAGGCGATCTTCCCCTGTGTCCAGATTCACAGTGAATATTTTTTTATCGGAGAATTTACTTACCCGTCCATAACTGTCAAGTGCCCTTATTTTCCAAAAATATTTCCCGGGTATTTGTATTGGTAACGTGTATCTGGATGTTGTAAGTTCTTTTTTGAATACAGGTTCACTTTCCTTGTCACTGAAAACCTGAAGTTCAAAAGTTGCTGGAACCATCGTCTCGATCTTCCATGCGAAATCAACTTTCATATTCTTCCTGGCGTAATACGTTATTTCATGATTATTGTCTGGAGTAAGTGGTTTGGGAGGATTTGGTATGGGAAGTTGTTTTATTTTAAAACTGTGTAATTTTGACCACCCTGAGGAAATATTTCCCACTGTCTGCCTGATTCGGAACGAGTATTTACCAATTATTGGAGTATCTATTTGAAAACGATTTATTTCGAGATTTTTTTTGATTTTTCTGTTGTTTGGCGTGAATATTTCTATGGAGTATTTTTCTTCTATTCCTTTTTTCCAAACAAGTCCAATTGGGTTTTTAATATTTTTACCAACTAATTTGAAAGCAAGGTAACCATTGTTTTCCGGCACAATAATTTTAGGTGGTTTGATTTGGGTGAGTTTCAAGGAACGAATTTCCTCATTGGTTGATTTTTTTGTGCGAATACGCCAGTAATAATTACCGTGAGGAAGATTTTTAACAATAATGCTTTTTTTTCCTGTTTTAATCCTTTTGATTATTTTTTTGAATGTTGAATTTGTTGAGAGTTCAAAGATGAATGTTTCCTTGATTTTTCGTGAGGTTTCCCACGAAAAGTTTATCTGGTTGTTTCTTGCAAAATGAAAGTTCTTATTACCAACCGGTAAATTTAGAAAAACCTGAAGTTCACCCAGTTCTTCCTTTTTGGTTTTTTCGTCATATTTGATGTATTGGTTTTTTTTAAGTACGGTGATCTTTTTTTTACTTACAATTTTTGCCTTTCCCTTTAAAAGAGTTATTTTCCCAACGCCTTTGTCCTGAATGATCTGGAATACCGCTCCTTTACTGGATTTTATTAGAATGTTTTTCTTTTTGAGATGGAGCCTGATATCGTTTTGAAGGGGAGTGAGTCTTGCGTTTATGATTCCTTTTTCCAGGTAAAACTCGTTAATTGTTTTTGATTTTCCAATTTTAAGCAGGGTGTTTTCAGCAAGGTTTATGGTGCTTTTATCTACAAATGAAATTGTGGTTTGTGATTGTTGGTAAGTGTATATTTGATCGTTATAGGTTAGTTTGTCGTTAAGATATGCATCCGTCCATGCAAGTTGTCCGTAGTGTTTTTTTTTGACGGTGTTGTATTGCTCGGAGATTATGGCAACAAGTACATCATTTTTTTTGAATGTTGTGTAATAGTCAACCAATAACAGCTTGTACAAACTGTACAGTGCTATACAAGGGAGTATTATCAACAGATATGTGTCAACTTTTTTCCAGCTCATCCAAGACCAAATTGCTTCATTGTCAAATGTTTGTGTCTCTGTAATAATCTTTAATATAATCGTACCCCTAAACGATATATGGTCATAGTATGGGCCGTATTTACAGGGCTGGAGTGAAGTGAAGATCAGAAGGGTCAGGTATCCTATCAAGCTGAAGATGATCGTCGTGATAACCCTTGTTGTAGGGGCCGCTATCTCCCTTTACGTCTATACGGCTCTGGATCTCTTTAAGAAGGACAAATCGGCTTACATTTACGAAAATTCCCTGGCGTTTTCAGAGAATCTGAGTGGACAAGTCAAGATGTATATCCATGGTGTCAGTCAGAGACTTTCGCTTCTTGTGAAGGCCTATCATGTGTTTGAGATGAAAGGCGGTATTGACAGCCTTCTTCTTGCCAATCAGGATTTTATTGATTTTTCCGTTTATGAAGTGACAGGAGGTATTATTTCAAAAAAGTTTTCTGTCTGTAATAGTGAACTTCTTCAGGAGGAAAATAAGGGGATTTGCGATGATTCTGTGCTGGATCAGCTTTCTTCGCAGGTGCGTGAATCCAGAATCATGTTGGTTAAAAATCTTACAACCCCGGGGAAGATTCCACATTTTATGGTGTCGCTTTTAAATAAGGCGACAGGAACAATTTTTCTGGTTCGCGTTCAGATAGTGGAACTTACAAAGATGATTTTCGGGAGTAATATCTATAAATCGTGGGTTGCCACCGGCTCCGGTGGGGTTTTTTTGCATGAACAGACGGTCAGGATGATGCCTGGAGGGGAAACACCAGACCGCAAAATGGTTGATGATATTATTTCAGCTAATATTGACAGGGGTGTGCGTGAAATAACGAGAAAAAACGGGGAAAAGGTTTTGATTGCATTTGCAAAAATGTATCCTTTGGATTTTTGTGTTTTTTCCGAGATTTCCCACAGTAAAGCGTTTCAAGTGGCACAATATCTTATTAACAAATCATTTTACCTTGCACTTTTGGTTCTCTCTGTGGCCATCATCATAGGAATTATCTTTTCCCGCTCCATTACATCACACATCCAGAAACTTTTTAATGCGACATTGGAAATTGCCAAGGGGAACTTCCAGTCGAGTGTTAAAATTAAATCGAAAGATGAGGTGGGGGTTCTTGCTGACTCGTTCAATTATATGTCTGGAGAGATTGTTCGCTATATGGAACACATGAAGGAAAAAGCCAGACTTGAAAATGAGATGGCAGTTGCCAAGCTGGTTCAATCGGCCTTCTTTCCAGATTCTGATATTGAAAAAGAGAATATTAAAATTTCAGCATTTTACACGCCGGCCACTGAATGTGGAGGTGATTGGTGGGGACATATTGATCATGATGGAAAAACCATTTTGATTCTGGCGGATGCCACCGGACATGGTGTACCGGCAGCTTTGTTGACTGCGACGGTGAATTCGTGTGCAGCAAATCTGAAGACAATATCCAGGTATGATCCCGAAATTCTACTTTCTCCTTCCAGGGTTCTTTCTTTTATGAATCACGCGGTATGTTCTGTAGGTGGAAAAATTATGTTGACATGTTTTGTCGGACTTGTTGATCCGGTGGCCGGAAAAATACGTTTTTCCAACGCTTCCCATAATCCTCCTCTTCTGTTTAAAAATAATGGTGAAGTGGAAATTACAAAGTCCGACTTAAAACCTCTGATGGGAGCGTTGGGGCCGCGACTTGGGCATGAAGAGTATGGGAAATTTACCGAAGAGGAGATTAGCATAGATGATGGGGATGTTTTGATTATGTATACTGACGGCCTTATAGAATGTGAAAACCCTGATGGAAAACAATGGGGTAAACGCAGATTTATCGGGACGCTTGTTCAAAATCTGGATAAAAGTGCGGCGGAAGTAAGGGATGCTGTCATAAGTGAGGCTATGGGATTTTATCAAAAGCCGGTTTACGAAGATGATATTACTTTGATTGTGGCGCGGATTGGACAATGACGGAAAAAGCGAAAGTGAAAATTTCATATTTTTTAGGAAAAAAACTTGGGGAAGAGCTGGAATTCATTTTGAAGTCGGACGCGAATGTGCAGTGGTGTAATCGAGGTGATCCTGAATTGTCACAATTGATTCTTGTAGATATCGAGGCTATGACCACTGATGAACTTGAAGATATTTTAACAAAACATGGGCCTCATGTTTTACTTGTTTCCGGTCATGATGATGAATATAATTTTTTGAACTACATTTCACGATATGACATTAATCATCTGATTGGTGCCACGTTAACCACTGTTGAAAATGAAATAAAAACCAATATTGATCTGATTAGCAGAAATAAAGGTTGTACCATTGATTCCATTGTGAATCCATCGGGGAAATTTTATAAGGCGATTATTAATGATTCAAGCAAGGTTAATGATTCACTTGATGAGCTGATCAATTCAATTGATATTGGTTCTTTTTTTAATTCGCCGTCGGAATATCTGAAAATTCTTGGCAACGAATTGGTTATGAATGCTCTTTATGGAGCCGCATGTGATGGAAACGGAAATCCTCTGTATAATGAGCTTGACAGAAAAGTGCAGATTAAATTGGATAGAAATATAGATGTGTGCATTGGTATTGATGAGCATGTACTGGCACTTTCAGTAAAGGATGCTTTTGGTACCTTGACCAGGGAGGTACTGACCAAATCTCTTGCGAGATCTTTTCGTGAAAAAACTTTCGAGGAAAAACCGGGTGGAGCAGGATTGGGATTTTTTCTTATTTTTTCACATGCCAACCAGTTGATAGTTAATATTGATTCCAACCGATCGACAGAGGTTATCTGCATTATAGACAGAAATAAAAGATTTAAATCTTATAAGAAAAGAATAACGTCATTTCATTTTTTTGCGAGGTGAACAGTGAACGTAAAGATGACACTTGAAAAACAAATTATTGATGATGAAGCAAGAATTTTCATTAGTGGAAATATTGATGAAGATTCTGACTTTAGTGAGATTATGGAACTGGGAGTAAAGAAATATGTTTTTGATTTTGCCAAAGTGACGATGCTTAATTCATGTGGAATTCGTGAGTGGATATTACTTATTGACAAGTTGGGGGAAAACGCAAATATCAGATATAAAAATTGTCCTCAGATTGTTATTGAGCAGATGGGAATGGTTTACGGATTTATCAAAAAAGAGGCAAGGATTGAATCGTTCTACGCTCCTTATTTTTGTTCTGATTGTGATGAGGAACAAAAAATACTACTGGAAGCAAAAGATATTAAAGACCAAAAGGCACCGTCGGTTAATTGCAAAAAATGTGGCATGGAAATGGAATTTGATGAGATAGAGGAGCAGTACTTCTCTTTTATGAAAAATATGGAATGGTAGGATGTAAAATATGTTTGTGTTTAAAAAACGTGATGAGCTTAAGATTTTTGATAATGTTTTTGAACCTGTAATTGTTTTGGATGAACGGGGAAAACTTGTTTATTTTAATCAAAATTTCAGGATATTCAGTCAGCTTTCGCCGAGAATTCTGAAAAAGGCAAAATTTCAGGAAATAGTGACATCTAAAAAGTTGGAAATTCAAAAAATTCTGGATAATGCATTTGCCTCCACGCAAATTCTTTTAACAGAGGAAATTGAACTTGAATTTCAAAGTGAATCACGCTGGTCGGTGCTAAGAGGTGAGCAGATAGAGGTTTTGGGGGAAAAACTTCTGATCGTCTACTTTAATGATGTGAGTGTGGAAAAAAAATTATATGGAAAATATAAGGAAAGTATTGAAGACCTTAAGAACGCATATCAGCAGATTTTACAATCTGATAAACTTTCCACCATGGGTGAACTTACGTCTAGTATTTCACATGAAATAACCAATCCTCTGACAATTGCAAAAGGTAATCTGGAAATGATTGAATTTTGTTTCAAGGATAAGAAAGTCAATTTTGAGGAAAAACGGAAGATGTTTCAGACTGGATTCAGGAATGTCAGGGATTCGATACATAGAATTCAATTGATAGTTCAGAATATGCGTGATTTTCTTCATTCTTCGGAAGAGAGGAAGGAATATTGCAGGTTGGAGAGTATACTAAAAATTTCCATGGAGCTTGTGGCAGGGTACTACAATTCTTCAGGTGTCAGACTTAATTTAAAGATGGAAACAACTGAGATTGTTGTACTTGTTAACAGAATAAAAATAGAACAGGTTATTGTTAATCTTTTAAAAAATGCATTTGATGCAATCAACGGCACTTCCGTGAAAAACGGGAAAGTTGAAATTATTGTTACTACTGATTATACAAGGGATATGATTAACATTGACGTTGTTGATAACGGTGGTGGAATTTCTGATAAAGACAAAGATGATATTTTCGACATGTTCTTTACCACCAAGAATATAGGGGATGGAACCGGGCTTGGACTTTCAATTTGCAAAAGGATAATGAGTGCACATTCCGGCACCTTGATTCTTGAATCAAGCAAAAAAGGTGAGACAGTATTTAGAATTCGAATTCCGGTCGTTGAAGCAAGCAGCTATAGCTATAATGAGACTTTTTTGAAAAGGATCAGTAGTAGCGATGGCAAAAAAATTCTTGTGGTTGATAACGAGGTGGAGGTTCTCAATGTCATGAACAAATTTTTACAGGATTCAGGTTACGTTTTTATCGGCTCAACAAATGGAGAGGAGGCCCTTCGTTTTCTTAAAAATATTCAGGTTGATCTGATTATCACAGATGTTGAAATGCCTTTAATGAGCGGAGAGGAATTTGCGAGTAAGGTAAGATCGCAGAGGGTAAACGTTCCATTATATTATTTATCCTCTACAAAAAACGTTGAAATATTTAACAAAAACAAGGATAAATTGAACATTGCGGGGTTTCTCATGAAGCCTTTTAGTCAAACACAGGTTTTGGATATAATAAAGTATTCCCTTGGAGAATAATGGAATCTGGTAAAACTCCTGAAAATTCAAATCCGAAGGGAGCACATGAACTCTTGAGTGTTCTCGTTGTGGATGATGAACAGCAAATCTGTGAATTGGTGCAGAATTTTTTGTCTGAATCTGTTTATATTGAACAGGTTGTTGCCGCCAATAACGCCTTTCACGGTAGACAAAAAATGCAGAATCAGGATTTTGATTTTGTGGTGGTTGACTATGCAATGCAGGGAAAGAACGGAATGCAATTTGTTCAGGATATCAGAAAAACCATTCAAGGAAGTCAGGCGAAGGTTCTTCTTATTTCAGGTTGCCTTGAAGAAGAAAATGTGTTGCAGGCAATCCAGCTTAAAATAAGAAATATTCTGATAAAACCTTTTAGCAGAAGACAGCTTCTTGAAAAAATGTACCAGATGTTTGAATTAGGTCCTGAATTCAGTCTTGTGGGTGATATAGATTCCGATCAAGAAGATTTTAAAATTGATTTTGATATGGAGATTGATTTTGATTAATACATATGCTCTGCAAATTACAAACTATTTTACATAGATTCTCCTATGCCTGATGACTCGAATTGAATAACAGTATTAAAGACAGTGATTTTAGAGGTGTTTTATGACAGTTTATATCAATCGTGTTTTAAACATGAAAAAAATCAAGGCCATCGGTTTTGATATGGATCATACAATCGTTCGTTACAAGACGAGAAAATTTGAGTCTCTGACATACAAGACCCTTGTGGAAAAACTTGTGAAACAGAAGGATTATCCGGCAAGCATTCGCAAGCTTCGCTATAACTTTAAAAGGGTGATCCAGGGATTGATGATTGATATGCGATATGGAAATTTGATCAAGATTTCCAGATTCGGCAAGGTCAAAAGAAGTTATCATGGGACGAAACCTATTGACTTTAAAAAGCAAAACGAAATTTATTCCAGTGTTGCCATTGATCCAAGAGATGATCATATTGTTCCGCTTGATACTTCTTTTTCGTTGGCACATGGTATTCTTTTTGCCCAATTGGTGGATTTAAAGGATGATGGTGCACGTTTGCCATCTTATCAGCAGATTACTGATGATCTGCAGCAGATGTTGGATGAGGCCCATACATCAGGAGAACTGAAGGAAAAAGTGTCTTTGAACCTGGAAAAATATATTATTCAGGACCCGGAAATTGTTCGGACTTTGGAAAAACTAAAATCCCACAAAAGAAAGTTGATTTTAATAACTAATTCCGATTACAGCTATACAAAGCTTCTATTGGATTACGCAATAGGGCCATTTCTTGAGAATCATGAATCATGGAAGGATCTTTTTCATATTATAATCACCCTGGCAAGAAAGCCCAATTTCTTCATTGAAAATCAAAGTTTTCTCAAAGTTGATCACCTGACCGGACTTATGTCAAATATGACGGGGCCGATAGGCAATGGAATATATCAGGGAGGAGGTGCCAGCAAACTCCAGGAATATTTGGGAATGAAAGGGGAGGAAATACTCTATATAGGCGATCATATTTACGGGGACGTGGTAAAGATTAAAAAACAATCCAATTGGAGAACCGCGCTTGTAGTGGAACCGCTTTTTGACGAAATAAATTCTCTTTTTCAGGTTAAAACGGTACAGAAAAAAATTGATTGCTTTATGAATGACAAAAGAGAGTTGGAAGTGGAATTGAATAAACTCTATTCAAGAAAAAACAGGGACGAGTATAAAGTCAAAAAAATGTTCGTAAAAATTGAAAAAATTGACAGTGAGGTGGCCAGGCTTATCAAGAGCTATCAGAAGGCTTTTAATTCCTATTGGGGAGAACTCATGCGGGCAGGCCAGGAGGAGAGTTTTTTTGCGGATCAGGTGGAACGCTATGCCTGTATTTATATGCCTCGTATTACAGATCTTCTGGATTATTCACCAAGGACTTATTTTCGACCTTCAAGAAGACTTCTTGCTCATGAAATGATTTGATCGTGGTATACCATTATTTGTCTTTTGGAATGACAACGAACTGGTAGTCGGTGTAACCGGCAACAACAACTGTGTGAAGCAGATATTTTATTAACCCAAAAGGCAGATTTTTGTCTGCCTGTACAATGACCTTGTCAGTAGTGAGGTTTTCGATATCCCCAACGTCCTTATAGAATGAATGTTTCTTTTTAATCTGTTTTTCAAGAAGCTTTTTGAGTGGAATGATAGTACGTCCATCTTTACCAAGATCTTTAGGCATGAATTTGGCACTTTTGAGTTTGACGATTGTTTTTCCGTCAACGCTTAGTGCTTCATTTGAGAGGGCAACTCTGACAGATTCTTCAGCTTCGGATTTGATGCTTGATGCCGGAAGTCTGATTCCTTCTGGAGGTTCAAGATATAGACTGTTTACACTCATACTCTTGATTAGAAAGAATAATAAAACAGTAAGAACATCCAATAGCGCAGTAATGTTTACGTTGGAGTCAGGGAGCAGAATTTTTTTACTATTCTTCTTTGTCATATTCCTTACCTGTTTTCCGCTAAAACCACCATCGGGAAAAGAACCCTGGTTTTTTCCTTCCGGCCGATGAAGTTTGTTAACTCAAAGGCTTTTTTGTTCTTCGGGAGCGTACGCATTTCATTCATGGAGGAGATCATATTCTGGTATTTGATCTTGTCGTTAAAGGCAAGTACAACCTTGTTTTCGTGTGGAAAACTCTTTTTAATATTAATGAGGATTTGTTGAACCTTGCTCAAAAGATTTGTGATATTTCTTCCCTTTACAGATCGAAAGTAGCCGTTTTGCGGAGAACCTGAATAATTTTTTGAAAGATACCTTTCAAACCAGTTTTTTCTAATCATTTTAAGGCCATCGATGGGCCCAAGCTGGATTACGGCATGTTTTTTACTTTTGATAATAATCTTCAAGGCAAAAACATTTTTTTCC
>JAGLPP010000111.1 GCA_023137315.1 Bacteriovoracaceae bacterium | reverse complement strand
CGTATGTTGCAATTTCTGCAAATAAGTCTGAGGTTGGATATGGAGTTGTCACCTCCCAGAGCAAAAGGTTTGCGATGGTCGACCTGAAGAGCATGGATGGAACCGCATAGCTCACATTTATTTTTGGCACGTTTGAATACCTGTGCCCGAACACTTTTTGGAATATATCGCCCATTTTTGGCAGAAGTTTTTATGGATTTTTGCTTTGAAATCTGTTTTGCCTCCTCCTTCTCCAAAAGAGCATCGGCCATCAGGTCAATTATTTTTGCAAGATCCATGTCCTGTTTATGTGCATAAATTCCTTTGAGTTTTTTTATCTTTGCCATGGTTTCCTTTGGAATCGAAAGTGAAAGACGTACGGTATCCGATGTTTCATTTCTTATATGAGGTGCTTTGGGTGAATTCGAAAGTCCCTTTTCCTTTTTGATGCTGTTTAAAATATTTTCACATTCTCTTTTACTGGTACCGGCCACTCTGTGGACAACCTCTTTTTTCTCCATGGAACTTGTTTTTGCCTGATTGAAAAAACTACTTAGCAGGTTGGCATTGCTGATACTAAGCTCGCCACTATTAATCTTGTTTTTGATAGTAGGTACTCGCAGCGAAACCCGCATGGCCGTAATTCTTCTACCGGCCTGATCCTCGCTTAGTGAAAGTTCTTTTACACAGTATTCAAAAAGGGAACGGTATTTCAACTCTGAATAAAGTTTGCGCTTCTCGATCTCCGCCAGGTGATCAATAATTTTGGCCGTAAGTTCCCTTTCATTATTGACCAGTGTTTTTATATTTAAAAGCAGGTTGGTGTCGCTGATAGTTGCAAGGGATGACGATTTCATTTGGCGATTCTCCTTTAAAAAAAGTATATCCATACTTACCAAAAACAAGACAATTTTAAAAATGTAAGAAATGGGGTTTGCCCTTTATCCATGCGTTAATGGGACATTTAAGTCTGTTGCTGAAATGCTTTGGCAAGTGTTGTGAGTGCTGAAAATTGATGGAGGGACATTTTTTTGTTTTTTTTCTTTGAAGGTGTTTAAAAAGAAAACAGTGAGGCGAAAAAAAATTGAAAAAAATTCTAACATCTGTTCGCTGGTTTTTATGTTTACGACGGCAGCAATTACTGCTGTAGGGGCATTAGCAAGAGATGATGGAGACACTCAAGCTGCTGGAGTAGGTCTCTTACTTATAACGTTGTTCATTGACGGTTTTGTAAGGTTGGGATTACCATCAAAATAACAGGTTTAAGGAAGTTTTAAATGAAAATAATGCTAATAATTGTATCAATGACTTTATCAGTACAATTGCATGCTTTTAACTGGAAGAAATGTCGGAAAAATTTTTCACGAGATTGGGGAATAGGACTACTTACTGCTTCTGGCAGTTCAAGTTCATATATTTCATCAACAGGCGATTGCGCAATGATTGGCATGGCAGAACATGACAAGAAGGTTTTTATCGCTCAAAATCTGGATAACCTTCAAATAGACATCGCCAGAGGACAGGGCGAATATCTTGATGCTTACGCTGCTCTTTCAGGATGCCACCAGTCAGAATATTTTAACAAGATTTTACAAGGCAACTACAAGACAATTTTCGGGAAAAACATTGATCATTCTCCCAAAGAAGTTTATGAGGCGACGAACGAGTTGATAAAATCATCAACAGAACTCAATGGAACTTGTTTTTTGATTTGAAACTTTCACACGCTCCGGAGCGTGTAAATTCCGCTGAATACTCTTTTGACTATTTACGCGTCATTGACAAAGTCACTGACTTTGTGTATGTTAAGAGTGAGATAAAAGGCAAAAATAAGGAAGAACTTAGACAGATATTGAGGATGATTAGTAGTGGAGATTTCTTTGTTTCTTTTCATGCTGAACAGAGAATGCAAGAGAGATTTATTACGAAAATGGATATCATGTATGTAGGAAAGTTCGCCATTTCGTCTAACAAGCAAGAACATGGATCGTGGTTAATTGAAGGACAGGATGTCGAAGGAGATTCTTTAAGTCTGGTTTGCACTCTTAAAGGGAACGTCCTTATTGCAACTGTGTTTTGAGGTGATTTTATGAAGAGTAGAAAACTTATGAATAATTATTACGGTTTGGGGTATATCGACGTTGAGGTTCCAATTCGTATTGAAAAAGTTGGAGAGGAAGATGTTGAAGTTATAGATATGGATATAGCAGATGTTGAGAAGTTGGTGGCTAAAACGATAATAGAAGAGAAGGTTCCGATCAGGGGGCGTGAGGTAAAATTTCTAAGAAAGGTCTTGGGCCTGTCAATGGAGAAGTTTGCTCGTAACTTTGATTTTTCAAGTGCCGCAATTTTGAAGTGGGAAAAAGATGATGATAAAAGACTTAGCTTGGTTAATGAGCTTGCGGTAAGAACCTTTGTGAATGACATGCTAAACTTTGAGATTGAGATCAAATTTTTTGATCTTGATTCTCGTTCAACTTCACCTAAAAAAGTTATTAAGTTAGCTGCTTAATAAGACCATTTTTCTTTTGAAAAACTACGGTAGACTCACACAATCTTATTTTTAATAACATCCCGGTAGAGTTCAAGGTGCCGTTCTGCAACAACCGGCATGGAATAATTTTCTTCCACCACTTTCCTGGCATTTAAACCAAACTGCCTGGTATCCACTTCTTCTCCGAGAATTTTTTTGAAGGCTTCAGTTGTACCTTCAATATCCCTGACCTTGACGAGGATTGAGTTTTGATTGTCCTTAAGTAAGTCCTTGTTTGCGTCGATATCCGTTGCCAGAACACAGCAGCCACAGGCCATTGCTTCCAGAAGGGCATTTGACAACCCCTCGGAGGTTGAGAGTAGTACAAAAATATCACTTGCCACAAGGTAGTCATATACATTTTCAACTGAAGGAATAAAACCAACATATTTATCCAATTCATTCTTTTGAATAATATCCTTGAGTTTGGCCTCAACACTTCGATAATTTCCAGCCCCTCCGACAAGAAGAAATTTAAATCCTTCCAAAACAGGATTTTGCTTTAGTTTGCAAATGGATTCCAGGGCGATATCAATATTTTTTTCATCAGAGAAACGTCCCAGGTAGACGGCAATTTTATTGCTGTTGATGTTTAACTCATTTCGACATACTTGCTTGTCTTCCTGCTTGAAGCTGAGTTTTTGGGACAGATTAACTCCATTGGGAATAAATATTATTTTACTGTTATCTATTCCGAGTGAGATCAGTTCATTTTGTGCCTGGGTTGTAATTGCAATAAATCGGTCAACGCCTGCCAGGAGTCTTTTTCTTATGGAGAAAAAAGGTAATTCCCTGATTGTTTTTACTTCTCCGAATTCATTGGTTGCTGTTATCTTGGTAACTACTGGAATTTTAAAAAATATTTTTGCCAGGACACCTATTGTTGTATTGGAGTACATTTGGATTGCATGAATGATGTCTATGTTTTTTCTATTTTTTAAAACCCAAATGAATGCAAAAATAATAAAGCTCAAACTGCCTATCATACGTATGCTAGAGAAATAATCCGGAATCAAGACAAGTTGTGCGTTTGGGATATTTTTAGTGGTTAAGCTTTTTCTGGACAAGAGTGTTATTTCACATCCTCTCGTGCTTAGTTTGTGAATAAGCTTGGTAAGTTGTTTTTGGGCCCCGCCGTGAACTTCACCAAACCCTGAACAAATGAAGCAAACTTTCATATAAATCCTATTATAGAGAACTTTAAATATTGATCATCGGTTGTGTATTTATTTTCCAGTTCAAATGCTAGATAACGGATTAAATAATATTTTAAAGTGGATAGCAGTGTTTCCTGCCGATTAGTGGAATCAGAAAGCGTTGTTTTTAACACCGTGGATGAAAACGCGAAAGCAAAATTCAGACGATCTGTTGCCTGCCATTTAACTCCAGCTCCAAACACATGGCTTTTAGTGACATTTTGCAAGGCATCCCGCCCAAAGCCGTATTGATATAAGGCATTCATGGATGTTTTTGGACTTACTTCATATTTAAATCCTGCTCCAAAAAATTTGCTATCTTGATTTCTGTTGGTCTTGGTTTTTCCGACCCTTATGATGGCATCGGATCTGGGACAAAATTTCTTCATTAATAGCAGGAAAGGCGTTTTTTCTTTTCTATCTGTATTGTCAAAATTGTAGGTATAACCCAATCCGAAAAACAGCCTGGCCAGCGGTCCATAACTTATATCCCCTGAATAGGAAGTAAAACTTTGCTTCGAAAAAGACTGGGTTTGGAAGCTGCTTAGGATTTTATTACTCAAATTGAATAGTAATTTTCTATAACCGCCATAGCTTGTTCCCAATTTTATGGATTTCCGATTAACTATTACATTTTCATCCTTTAAGGATATTTCCTCTTTATCAGTTTGATAATCCGAGTTGATTGAAAATTTCGATCCTGAATCATAACCGGCCTTGAATTTCAGTTCATCTGTTCGACTGCGTGTTGTTTGATGCCACATCGTATTGAGATATTGTGTATTAATTTTACGTTGTCCATTGGCACTAAGATATACTTTGCTCAATGCATTGTATGATATTCCGGCATTATAATAATAATCGTAAGGATTTCTGGTCTTGGGAGTTCTGGTGCCACCGACTGCCTGATTGAATTTAAATATACTTTTACCTTGTTCAAGCAATAAGTTTGAACCAAAGGTGTCCAAATGGTGGATTTGATTATCAAGTTCCTGGTATTGATAAGTGTACCTGACTGACGGATGAATTTTTGTCCATCCTAAATTGACTCCATTTTTTTCGATTCCAAAAATTCTCTCTGATAATAAAATTAGAATAAAAAGGAATAGTAACTTTTTCATCAAGGTTAGAACCAACTTTCCGGAACGACTACAACGTCATTAGTTAAAAGAAGAAATGATTCCTTGTCATTATTAATTGAATTCTTGTAATTGACTGGAATATTAATAATTCCATCCGGGGTTTTTCTTTTTACGATAATATTTTTCTGTCCGGCGGTTTTTTTAAAGCCACGAGCTGCTGCTATGGCACGGACGATATCAGGTTTATAAGAAAATGTATAAGTTCCCTCCTGTAAAACTTCACCTACAAGAGTAATCCTGAAAACCGGAGGTATATATATAAAATCTCCAGGAAGTACTTCGAAACCTTTTGATTGCACAACTTCCTTATATATGTAATCTATTTTTCCTTTAGGAGTTGAGTACTTTCTTTTTTCTATAATTTTAAATGGTGACTTATCCTTGTAATTCCTTACGACATACGCCATTTCAGAGGCGAGTTTTGTTTTTCCATTTGCCAAGGCAATAATATCAGGAATCAGTGACTTGTTTGTTTTGAGATACTTCTCTCCCGTAACTTTTATTTCCCCATATATCTTAACCATCTTGCTGCCATAGCTCATAATTTCAATTTTTACATTGGCCTTTTTTAAAAATTCCTTCTCCAGATGTTTTTTTATCTTCTTCCTGGCGGACGGCACAGTCATATTTTTCAGTGAAATTTTACCAGCATATCCCAACTCGATTTTACCATCTTTATCAATCAGGATATCTTTTTTGTTCAGACTTTCATCCTGTAGTACTTCAATTTGGAGCATGTCATTGGAATCCAACAAGTATTCCGTGATGGCATAACCCAAGTGGCAATTTATCAAAAGAAATATTAGTATAAATTTTACTATCACAACCGACATTATAACATATCCTGGTGTTCTAGTCCTCATAGTATGATTTTACGATGTACTGCCAGACTCCCTTGGATTTTAAAACCAGTTCTACCAGTTCTCGCAATGTGCCACGTCCCCCCAAGGCCTTGGTTCGATAATGGATGCAGTCGTTTAGCTCAATGGCAGCATCCTGAACAGCAACCGCCAATCCTACTGAGCGCAGTGCCGGTATATCAATAAGTTCGTCACCAATATAGGCGAGTTCCTCCGGCAAGTAACCACCTTGATCAATTATTTCCATGATGGCATTCTTTTTTTTCACGCAATCGAGATAGATATAATCGGCCTTAACCTTTTTAGCATGTGCCTTTGTAGCATCTGAATAATCACCGGTTATCATACCAAATTTAAGTCCTGCTTTTTTCAAATATCCAATAGCCAGGCCATCTCTCATATTAAATATTCGATATGTCTTTTGCTTGTGATCAATAATAACACTTCCATCTGTCAGCGTTCCGTCCACATCAGAAATGATACATTTAATTTTTGCAGCCCTCTCTCTTAGCTCTTCAGGAGTGCATATTTTCATTAGAATCCTTTTTATGGTGATTTTTTATCATTTGATTATTGCAAGAGAAAACCACAATAAACCGACCACTGTAATAATAATGGCGAAAAACAGTATCATACGATATATCTTATTGGTTTTTTCTTTTTTGCTTTCTTCGAGATGCCTGACAACTTGACGCATGAAAGTTACTTTATCACTTAATTGTGAAACCTTTTTTTGTTCCTCATGTTCTTCCAGAATTTCACAAAAAATATTGTCGACTTTATTTATCACATCAGACTTTACAAATGGCTTTTCAATATAATAGGACACATGTTCTTCGTAACCTTCTTTCAGTGTTTCATAGGAAGGATCACCGGTCATTAATATTACTTTGATATTAATCTTGTTTTTATTTAATTTTTTAATTAGCTCCAATCCTGTCATGCCGGGCATTTTTATATCAACCAATGCAATGGAAAAATCCAACTTTTTCATCATTGCCATTGCTTCTTTTCCATTTAGAGCAGTATGAACTTCCCAGGATTCGGGGGATAAGAAGGTTTCCAGAATTTCCAGAATTTCTTCCTGATCGTCGATAATGATTATTCTTTTTGGAACTTCATCCTGGTTTTGAGCCTGATGTCCTTCGTCAGCAAGAATTTTCAATGTCATAAACGCTCTCTTGAATTGACTCAAACAATAATAGTAATATATTAAGGTTACTCAAAGATAATAAATTAATCAAATTATTGTTAATAGGCTATTTTGGGTTTAAATAAGGCCAATTGGTCAGGTTTAATAATCAGGTGTATGTTTCCTGATGATTATAGAACCAGTTAATCGTTTCCTTTAGTCCTTCATTTATTGAAAAAGGAGAATCATAATTGAAATCTTTTTTCCCCTTGTTTATTGAGGCAAGAGTATTTTTAATATCACCTTCTCTAAAATCCTTATATAATGGCCCTCTATTTTTTATATCAGGTATAAACTGCGACAACTCTGTTTTTATTATGGAGAATAGATCATTTAGAGAGGTTTCTCTTCCACAAGCAATATTGTAAATTTCATGTCCAATATTATTTTGGGTGTTAAATGCTGCAAGAAGATTGGCCTGAACGGCGTTTTTTACATAGCAAAAGTCTCTACTTGTTGAACCATCCCCAAATATATAAACCTCTTCATTTCTTATGAGTGATCTTATCCAAATTGGAATAACTGCTGCGTATGGGCCATTCGGATTCTGTCTTGGCCCAAAAACATTAAAATATCTTAATCCACGGATATTTAATTTATAACAGTCAGAAAAAACCTGACCATATATCTCATTAATCTTTTTTGTTGCCGCATAAGGAGATAGGGGTTTTCCTGTACAGTCTTCTTTTTTTGGACAATTTTGGTTATCTCCGTAGACTGAACTACTTGAGGCATAAACAAATGATTTGATCTTTGAGTCTTGTGAAGCAACCAGCAAATTGAATTGACCGTTTACGTTGCTATTGTGACTGTTTCTTGGAGAATTAAGAGATCTTGGCACGGAACCCAACGCTCCCTGGTGAAGAATAAACTCTGCATATTCACAAATTTGCCCGCAAAGATCCTGATCCTGTAGATCTCCTCTGATAAAGGTAAAATTTTCTTTATGATGATCGTCAATTGAGTCTAAAACATAGTCCAGATTTTTTTGAGTACCTGTTGAGAAATTATCAATACCTATTACTTTTTGTCCTAAATTAAGAAGCTCTTCCAATATGTGGGAACCAATAAATCCAGCTACGCCGGTTACTCCCCATTTGTATTGATGATTTTTTAAATGATTAACCAATTGTTCGTAATTCATCTATTCCACTTTGCTATAATTGCCATATTTTGTGTCCCTGTTCAGTAATATCTTTCCTATTGTAATATCCCTTGATGTCAATAACCACTGAATTTTCTTTTAGCAGTTCGTTAATATTCAAATCTTCAAATTGTTTATGAGGTACGGCCAGAATTACGGCAGATGCTTTTTTGAGTTCATGACGTTTACAAACCAAATCAGGATATTTATTTGTCAGATCTTCAGCATCAGCAACAGGATCATATAATTGTATGTCCAGATTATACTGCTTTAACTCCTCAAGTAGATCGGACACCTTTGAGTTTCTAATATCAGGACAATTTTCTTTGAAGGTTGCCCCTAGAATTATTACAGATTGATTTTTTAACTGTCCTTTTGACTCAATTATAAGTTTTACGGCCTTACGGGCGACAAAGATTCCCATGAAATCATTAATTCTCCTGCCAGATAAAACAACTTCAGGATGATAGGAAAGTTCTGCAGCTTTATGAGTCAAGTAGTAAGGATCAACCCCAATGCAATGGCCGCCAACCAATCCGGGGCGAAAATTCAGAAAATTCCATTTTGTATTGGCTGCATCTAAAACATCTTTGGTATTAATACCCAACCTGTCAAATATCAGCGCCAGTTCATTCATCAGTGCAATATTTATATCTCTTTGTGTGTTTTCGATGATCTTGGCAGCTTCGGCTACCTTAATGCTTGTTGCCCGATGAATTCCTTTTGTGCAAATCAAACTATAAACTGAATCAACCAAATCGAGTGTTTCCTCATCCTGGCCGGAGACAACTTTTATAATCCTGTCTATGCCGTGTTCCCTGTCGCCGGGATTTATTCTTTCAGGACAATGGCCCATCTTAAAATCAATTCCGCCTTTTAAATTTGATACTTCCTCCAGAGCTTTCATGCAATCTTCCTCGGTAGCTCCAGGGTATAAAGTGGACTCCGTTATAACAACATCACCTTTTTTCAGGTGTTTTCCAATCAGTCTACAAGCACCAAGGAGCAAAGTAAGATCGGGTTGCTTTGCATTGTCTACAGGAGTTGGCACAGCGATGATAAAGAAGTTGGATTCTTTAAGATCTTCGGGATTACAAGTATAAAATAGATTTGGATTGAGGACATCTTCGCGAGTAACTTCTTTTTTTAAGTCAATCCCTTCTTTTAACTGCGAGATTCTTTTTTTATCAACATCAAAACCAATGACTTTTATTTTTTTTGCAAATTCCGAAGCCAAAGGCAGGCCAACATAACCCAGTCCAATAATTGAAATTTTGGTATTTTTCATAAAAGCGCTTCCTTGTCTGGTTAAACATTTGTGTTATTAATTTTTGATTTTATTATATTATGGAGAAAATTGGGTAATTTTCTGTTACGTATTTTTTTAAATTTACAACCGACCTGATAGATCAAGTTTAAAAATTAAAAGAATGGTTGGATTTATTATGCGACTATTTCTTTTTTGCCTTTTCGTTGATGGCCTGTTCGTAGCGTTTAATTTCTTTTTCGGAAAGGGAATTTCTGTCGAGTTGCCTGATTGATTTCATGGCCCTTTTCATTTCCTCGCAGTCATGTTTTGTGCCGTCCATTTCGATTGGAACATTTTTCCTGTTTTCCTTGATCCACATAATCTCTTTTCTGCAGAATTTGCATAATGCCATTGGTTCTCCCAGTTTTCCGATATTTTTCAATCCTATGTTAAATACATGTTTCCGGCAAGGTCAGGTGTGGTATGACTTATGATTGGTCTTCTTGGTCATTTTTTCATAATATAATCGAATGGAATCCTTGGAAATTATTCTTCTTAAAATTCTTTCTTTTTATGAACCATTAACCATTGAAAAGATCCTTCTTGAAATTGACTCAGATGAAATTTCCTCAATGCCTCATCTGACCATGGAGGATTTGGAGCAAGTTCTTCTTAAAATGAAAAAACAAGGAAGACTTAAATGTAGAGGAAAAGGGCGGGATCGGTCCTGGCTTCGCATTAATCCGGGAAGGATTTCCTGGTGGAGGAGGATATTTTATCGACTAACTTGAATAATGCGGTGCGAGCTAAAAAAAAACTAGCACTTGTGAATTATAGACTGTATAGTCGGATCCGTTATTAAAGGAGATTTCTATGACTAATAAATTGTATGTTGGTAATGTGTCATTTGATGCAAAAGAATCGGATCTTGAAGATCTCTTTTCCCAGTTTGGTACAGTAAACTCAGTAAGAGTTATCACAGATCGTATGACTGGAAGAAGCAAGGGTTTTGCTTTTGTTGAAATGGGAACTTCCGAAGAAGCTAAGAAGGCAATTGATGAACTTGATGGTAAGGAAGCTTTTGGAAGAGACTTAAAGGTTAATGAAGCTCAGGAAAAAGAAAGAGGCGGAAGAGATGACAGAAGTGGCGGCGGCGGCGGCTACAATAGAAATTGGTAAAAAAGGGGATTGGGGACCACTATTATGAAGAATACAGTAACAATTACGGTAGATATTGAAGAAACGGATAATATCAATTGGGCCCTTAAAAAGTTTCGACGTCAATGTGAATCTTATGGTGTAATCAAGGAATATCGTAAGAGACAAGCCTATAAGAAGCCTTCAGTAAAACTTAAAGAAAAACGTGAAGCGGCGGCAAAACGTAAGAAAAAAGAGTCAAGTCGTAGATATCGTTATTCCAAAATTTAAAAGTTTTCTATAACATAGATAAAAAGACAATAAGCCGGCCATACCTTTTGTGTGTATGATCGGCTTATTTTTAATTGGAGTGTTATTGACTTTTTCACTTGTCCCGTCCATTTCCAATTTGATTGTCTGTGTAGGGTGAATCAATGGATAAAATCAAAATTATAAATAAGCTCGTCGACAATGTTAATATGGAAATAAAAAAGGTCGAAAAAACCTTTGCAACAACAAGGGCGCTTGCTGCCCATGAGGAAATGAAGGCAGAGAGCAAGTGGGATATGCGCAAGCAGGAAGCAAGTTATCTGGCCGAGGCACATCAAAAACGGTTGGAGGAGTTAAAACTTGAGTTAAAGCTTCTTGGAGAGATTCATGTCAGGGATTTTTCCTCTGATGATGAAGTGGAGATTGGTGCAATTGTTCTGATAGAATTAAACGGACAACAGCGGCATTATTTTATTTCGTCGACAGCTGGGGGAACCCTTCTGGATATTGATGGTACAGCGATATTGGTTATTTCTGTTTTTTCTCCAATAGGTAGTGAAGTTCTGGGGCTTAAGGTTTGTGAAAGTTTTGAGCTTGAAACGCCGAAAGAAACCAGGGTCTATACTGTTAGAAAAATAATTTGAAATTATATTAGAACGAAAATTTCATCCGGGTGATATATCTGTTTTGATCTTTATATCGTCTTGTGCTTTTTGGATAGGATGGAATGGTAAATAATTCAATGGGCGTTCGAAGGGTTGCAAAGATGTTTTTCAGTGGATTTGAATGGTCTGATGAAGCGGTTTTAACAAGCAACACATTGTCATTGTATTTATTCAATATGTTACAATTGAATTTAAGAAGTATGGAATCAACATTGTCTTTTAATGGAATGGTGACAATATAATTGCCGTTTAGTGTGGCAAAAACAGGATTTTTTGAGTTGGAAGATACTCCCGTCAAGCGAATGGAACAATGCTTTTTTTGATAAAGTTTGATCTCTTGATGAGTATGAAACTTTTTCTTTTCATGATGTAAGAACTTATCGACCCTTTTTAAAAAAGATGATAATCCCAGTGGGGAGACAATGTTTCCTCTTCCGAAAATATTTTTATCTTTTGTTGTGATGGAATATCTTTTTTCCCAGATACTGGGTGTGTTTTTAAGTCGATGACTTAATTTGTAGTTGTTTTCGACCTTGTTTGATTCGCAGGAAAAGATGGCGATGGAGCGAATGGTTGGAGATATGTTTTTTAAAAAATATCTCGGGGTTAGAGAAAATTTGTCAGTATCAACGAGTGCGTGATTTTGGTTGGAATGACCGATGATTATTATATTCTCAATCTGGTTTGATGAAATGTATTTTTCAAATGTATTATGGTTTACTCCATAGATGACAGTCCATTTGTTTTTAAGTTTTCTTAGCTTCTTTTTAAAGACTTTTGAGTAAAAGTTGGCAGTGATTTGTTGTTTGTATTTGAAAATCTCAAAATTCAGGTTATTGTATTTTTTGTAGAAATCTTCATGGTTTAAATCCAATGATTTTTCCAAAGTGTAGCATCGCGATTTTCTTGTGGATTCATTTTCAAAACGAATGCACATTCCATTGTGGCTGCTTGTGTGAATATCCTCAATACATCGTTTTTTCAAGGAACGCTTGAGTCTTTTCATCTTTTTTTTAATTATTTGTGCATCCTCTTTGAATTGATCCAATTGACTTTCTTCTTCTTCGCTGAAACCAGGATTCAATGAATCAAATACCAAAATGACGTTTTTTAAACTATTTTTGTCAACAAGAGTTCCATCGCTATTTTCATAATCAGAAAATTGTTTTTCAGATACTGGTGCAATTTTATTGAATTTTGGTTTAAAGAGGCTTCCTGGAAATATTGCAAGCTTTAATGATTGCCAGAGATATAATTTATTTTTGTTATTCTCTTGTGCCAATAAATCACGACAGAATGGGGTTTCTTCTGCATTTAAAGAAAGAGAGAAAAACATTAAGCAAGTCAAGATTGTCAATATTCTCATAAAAACCTCTTGGATTGAAAAATCATCTGATTGTAGCGGTTAATATTTCTATTATGGCGCTCTGTTCTTCATCATTATAATCAGTGAATTCCAGGACATTTTCAATGGATGATTCAGATGCTGATATCCAAAGTACTTTGTTTGAATTCTTATCCTGATGTTCTGTAATAACAGATATCAAGGAAAGTTCCCTGGCAGTATCTTCATCAAGATCCAGATCATGTTTATTTTTGGCAATTTGAATCAGTAAATTCGAAATTCCCTCATCAGCCGTATCTTCTTCTCCAAGAAAAATTCCTCCAAAAAAAATAATTCCACCGACCCTGTTCATGATGTGATCTTCTTCAATGAAGTCAGCAGAGGTTAATCCAATTGTTAACAGGCCGTAACTGAATGAGCTGATAACAACCACAAATCCACCAGCATAACTAAATGGCATACACATTAAACCAGCTTCGGCTCTGTTGTTTATAGAGCTTCCAGTCCAAAGGGATGCAAGCAGGGCCATACTCAACATTATTTTTTTCATTTTTTTCATTACGAACTCCTTTTTGTTTGCGTTTGTTTGTTGTGTGCGAAAGTACACTGAAATGCTGCCGTACACGAGGAACCTGGCGAGACTTGATTGTTGGTATGTAAAAATTTCATTATAAAATGTGTCGAATATGTAATATGGAGAATTAATGGCAAGAAGATTGCAAGATAAATATTGACGGGTATAACTATCCGCAAGGCGGTGATATGAAAGACTTAAAAAACGACAAGTGTAAAAAAAGTAGACGATATATTTATATATGTATGTTCATATTTGTTATTTTTTTGTCAATCAATGCAGTGGGCGTAGAAACAATAAGCGATATCAATGCGTTCAAGCAAACAATTATAAGAAAATCAGAATGGTTAAAGAAGCAAATTGATTTAATGAGACCGGTACAATTTGAACATGAAAGACTTGTCTCTTCATGGGATTATGTTCACAAAATGATTTTTGCAGAACAATATGGATATCTTTTACATTCAAAACCTGGCGGAGTTAGAAATGGAAGAATGTTCTCTCTCGTCGATAAAATGTTTTACCTTCTTTTGAAAAGAGGTCATATCTATGAGCTTGATGAAAGAATGGAAAAATTTTTAAATATTAAAACCGGAAATTGCAAAAGTTCAAAAGAGGCATGTGAGAACATAAAGGCATTATTTATCCCTGCTCTAAACGTAATTTTTATTAAAAAGAATCTTTCAAAAACGAGATTTGCATTTTCCTTATATCACGAGGTTTTGCATGCGTTTCAGTATGCTTATCGTTTTCCTCTGGATATAGCGGGTATTATTCAATTGACGGAAAAAAAAGACAAGAATGGAAAATCTCTTCTTGAAAAAGAAGACTTGTTTGAATATTTGAATTTTTATTATGAGGCACAGGCAAATTGGTATGAATTGTCTTTAAGCAAAAATGATCTATGGAAAAATGAGCAAAAAAGGGCATCTGTGCCAAGCGCAATGATTAAATCGTTTGGAGCCATTGCTACTCTGGGAATAACGCTGAGGATAGGTAATCATCGATTCAATAAAATTCTTCCATTAATTGATCAAGTCCCTTCAAATCAGGGCCATCTGTATTTGGGAGAAAAGGATACGGCCTTTTACTTTAATGAATTGATTGTTACCAAAAAAGATGGATTGGTCTTAAATCTGTGTAATAACTTTGATCTGGCTTTTCACAAGAAATTTGCCGAGGCACTTGAGTATGCGTACTTCAAAAACCTTGATTTTCTGTTCCAAGACGGGGAGGTTGATCAGAAGGTATTCAAATTTCTAACGGATCGCTTTTACGAACGTCTGATATTTTCAAAATCCGATTATTTTTCAAAATGTGAAAATTTACTGAGTGATGTTATTAATGGAGAAATGGCACCTTTTATAAAATGGATAACAATTTCGCAAGATGAACTTTCAAAATGTCCAATATATGAGGAATATGCGGATGAGTCGATACGTGGAAAAATATTAAACATGTATGTTGATTATCGAGATTCAATGTTTGAATTTTTTCCTGGATCAGAGGGGGTAAGGTTGGATTTGAATTTTAACCCTGTGTATTTATTTCATCCACAAATTGAAATAGTTCCATTGAAGAAAAAGAAATAAAGGGAGAAGAGTATAATGAAAAATTATATTTCAATTGAGGAACAACTTGCCGGCAAGGATGATTCACGGATTGTTATTGATAAAAAGAAAAATGGTGCGGAAATATTTTCATATTATTTAAGAGCATATAAAAATAGAACGGATTTAGCTACAGCAGTTGGAAGCAGCAGTAAGGAAAATTTTCTTTCTGGTCTTGAAAAGGCCAAAAATATGATTCGAAAAGGCGATTTTAGTCGTGCACATGATATTTTGACCAAGCTTGATCCCAAATGTGAGCTTGAGTACTTCGAATTAATACTGGAGATGACAAGAACCCTGGTTTATATGGGAAAATATGAAGAAGCGCTTGCAATATCAAGTGAAAAATCAGGACTTGCTGATGCTCCACCTGTTTCAAGGATGTCTCTTTTACAGGCAAGGGGACATGCAATGATAACGCTAAAGAACTTTGTTGGTGCTGTTGATGAACTTGAAGCGGCAGTGGCATTATCAGAATTATTTCCAAACGCAAATTCCGGCTTTATGGCAAGAACATCACTTTTAAAGGTATATGTTGAGCAAGAGCAAAAAGAGAAGGCCAGACGTATTCTTGAACAATTAATATTTCTTCTTGATGGTTTTAAGGATGATGAAATATGGCTTGATAGACTTCTTTCCGTTCTACGTGCCGAGTATACGTTTTTTTCCAAATTCGACACCCCTCATGATGCCATGATTCGGCTTAAAGAGGCGGAAGGAATTTCAAACTGGTTTGGTGAACATGATACGGCAAAAAGATGTGATGAAGATTTTAAAAGGCTTGTTGAAGATTATTCTTTATGTGAGAAACAGATAAACAAGAGTCTGGATGCTGTTTTGAGTTTTCAAAATTGGCAATATTTTCCACGTCTTGATTTGATTTTGGTATTGCTTCCAAAGAGTATTTCAAGAATTAGTAAAACACCTCTTACCAGGAAAATACTATTGGCACTTTCCAAAGGGCCGGTTAAAAAAGATGTTTTTTTTCAATTGATTTGGAACTTGGAATATAATGGTTCCAGACATGATAATCACATAAGAGGAACATTTTCCAAGATCAGAAATAAACTTCCAAAAGGTGGCTTGTCGATAGGCAACGATGGATTTATCTATTTGAAATAGGCAATATTTACCGTGGCAATACAAAATATGTTTATGCGCGTATGATTATGCGTGTACGGATGTTATCGACTGAAAAAGGAGTAGCATATCCATTTTCCTGCCATCGCAAAACAAACATATGACAGGCTTGTAAATGATCCATCATACTTACAGATTACACGGAAAATTTTGGATAAACTTCAGAAAATCAAGAGTGCAGTAAAAAGGTCACGATTTGTTTACAGGGAAATTGATTTATCACTAAAAAAACTCTTTGACGAAAATCATGTGACCTCGGAAATATCATGTAAGAGGGGATGTTCTTTTTGTTGTCATACGCAGGTTAGTGTTACATGCGATGAAGCGGAACTTTTTGCAGAAAAAGTTATAAAAGGACATAAAATTGATTTTTTCAGGCTCTATATCCAAAGTCAGGCCGGAAATAATTCAGAAAAATGGTACTTACTTCCGTATGAGATGAGAAAATGTGTTTTTTTGAACGATAATGATGAATGTTCCATTTACGATGACAGGCCTTCGGTATGTCGTACCAATTATGTTTTTAGTATTCCATTTTCATGCTCTACGCAAGACGGTCTTGAAAAATCGGTAAGGCTTTTATTAACGAAAGAAGCTGACATGATTATTATGGCCGCTAATCTTAATTCAAATGAAAACGGTGTGCTCCCTTATCTATTGAACAAAGTGCTTAATAAAACCAAGCAACCTGAAGGCTTAAGATCAGGCGATAAAGCCTACTTTTGAAGATATTTTTTGATTTTCTTCTTAAAAAGATTTTTATTTAATGGTTTTTGAATAAAATCCTCGACGTTGTATTCCAGAAGTTTTTTTTCAATTTCTTCACGGGACTGTGCCGAGAACATAACCATTGGAATAGTGTGTCCCATTTTCTTTAATTGACATCGTGTCTCAAAACCATTCATTCCAGGCATGTTGACGTCCATTACAATCAGATCAATACAGTTTTTTTCAACAGCTTCCAGCACTTCAATGCCGCTTGAGCAACCATCGATTTTTATTTTTTGTCCAAGTTTTATTTCTTCGATAAATGTTTTAAGGAGAAACTGGTATTCCTTTGAATCGTCAGCTACGATTACACGTTTTGGAATTGATTTGGATGCAACCGTGGGCATGGTTGTAAGTTTTAAAACCTCCTGGGTTATATCATTAAGGCTAAACGGTTTTGTAAATATTCCATCGACTTCATATTTGTCCGCAATCATACTCAAACTTTTATTAAAATAGGCACTGATAATTAAAATTTTTATATCAGGGTAGAGTTTTTTTACCTTTTTGATTAATTCAAGGCCATCCATTACCGGCATTCTGATGTCAGTAATGAGAATATCAGGCCTTATTTTTTTTGCCCAAAAAACCCCCTCCATTCCGTTTTTTGCAGTTAGAACATTATGGTTTTCGTCCTTAAGTTTTTGTTCCAGAAGTTCTCTGATATAGGTATCATCATCAACAACCAGTATGGTTTGTTTTTCGGACAAGACGATGTTGTTTTTTAAAATTTCCCGTATATGTTTGTCTATTTCAAATTTGTCCGTGGGTTTTTGCATGATATCATCGGCCCAATCGGCAAGTTCATTAATATGATTATCAACTTCGTAGTTCGAATAGATAATAACCGGTATATTTTTGGTTGTGTGATTTGTCTTCAGCTCTTCGAGCATTTTCTTTCCGTCAGCAATTGGTATTTTGTGATCAATAATAATAATATCGGGCTTGTTCTCCATGGTCTTTTGTAGACCTTCTTTTGTGTTTTTTGCCTTGATAACCGAGTAATCGAGATTTTTTACAAATTTTGTCAGCACGTGTGTGCCGTTTGTTGAACCATCAACGATCAGTATTTTTGCTACAGTTGTCATTATATCTTCGACGACTGCCGCTATTGCGTTTGTCGCTATTTCATTTTCGACAATTTTGGGAAGAGTTATATGAAATGTAGAACCTTTTCCTATTTTTGAGTCAACCCAGATGTTTCCCTTGTGGAGATCGCAAATTCTTTTACATATATTGAGACCAAGCCCGCTCCCGGACTTACGGTCTTCGATGTTTGCCTGTTTGAATTCATCAAATATTACGTCTTTCATGTCTTCGGGAATGCCTTTACCTGTGTCACTTATGGATATTTTTGCCATTTTGTCGCCAGTTTCCACTGAATTGTCGCTTTCAGATGACAGCATGATGGTGATCTTTCCATTTTTGGGACTGAATTTTATTGCGTTGGTAAGTATGTTGTTGATGATTTGGGCGATTCTTCCGTAGTCAGCACGGATGTAAATTGTATCATCAAACATTGTATGTACATCAATATTATTTTCTTCAAATTTGAATGAGAGATGATTGATACAATCATTAATAAGTTCCGAAATGGAAAAAATTTTCATATCAAGCTTTATCTCACCTTCGATACGTGCTTTATCAAGAAGATTCCTGATTAATTCCATTGCCATTTTTGCGTTTGATATGGATTTTTCCATGAGTTTCAAATTGGATTCGGATGCGATATCTCCGTTTGATGTCATGATATGTTCGAGCGCAGTGAGGATAAATGATATTGGATTTTTTAAATCGTGGGATACAATTGCAAGAAATTCCTCTTGATCAATTTTTTCCCTATCAAGTTTTTTATAAATCACGGATTTTTTAATGGCGTTTATTACCACGCTTTCCAGTTTGTCATACTCAAAAGAATCCTTGATAAGATAGTCACTGGCACCTGACTTTATAACATCGGCGGCGATCCTTTCGTTGCCGTTTCTGGTGAGTACTATTACAGGTAAAAAAGTATATTTATTGTCAGCGTGAATTTTTTTTATGAGATTTATTCCACCATGATCGGAAAGAATGTAGTCCATAAGGATGCAGTCAATATCATATATCTCCAGGAGATTTTTTGCATCACTATGGTTTACGGCCTCAATTATGTTAAATTTCTGTTCCGATTTTTCAAGGTGGACTTTATAGAAGTCGCGATCCTTTTTGTTTCCGTCGATTATGAGTACATTTATCATATTTGTATTCATCTTTTAATTATAAGCTTTGATTTG
Organism: Bacteriovoracaceae bacterium; assembly: GCA_023137315.1. Lineage (GTDB taxonomy): Bacteria > Bdellovibrionota > Bacteriovoracia > Bacteriovoracales > Bacteriovoracaceae > JAGLPP01. Next base: position 10,270 of record JAGLPP010000111.1, on the reverse strand, counting down.
ATTTTTTTCGGTATTTTATCAGTAAAATGTAAGCGTTTTCATAATTTATACAACTATATATGGAAATTTGTATAATATAATTAATTTTAAAAATGCCTATCAAACAAGGCGTAATTCAGGGATAGATCCCGTTTGCGAAGGTGTATCTAGGGATAAATCCCATTCCCCGAGTGTAAATGATGATTTTTTGGATAAATAGTGTGACTGTGACTACAATTGTATGAATCTTTTTTGGCGAGTAAGATTATCTATTGAATGTCGTTTGTAATTTTTATTGTTTGTTGGCACATCATGAGGTCTTCTTCTTTCTCACAAACCATGTCTGAATAGTTGATATCAGCATGTTCAAATGTAACACCAGGTGTGGACATATTTAGTTTGGCTTTATAATCGAGAATTATTAACGAGGCCATGGCATTTACGTGATTTTCTGTAAGGGCCTTTTGTATATCATTTCTATCTATAACTAATTTTTTGACATGAAGGTTCTCGTTATAGTCCAACTTTTTTGGAGTTAATTTTGCGGTTGTTTTTGAAAAAACAAATCCTTCAATATTATATTTAATTTTATTTTTGGATAAAATCTCAAAGGATTGGTTTTCTTTTGGATATTCAGTTTCTTCAATATAATCTTGAGTTTCTTCAATTTGGCCATTCACAACCCTGTAAACCTGTGCCTTGATATGTCTGGTTTGTGATGTCACGGGAATCAGTTTGTTTCCCAAAAAATCATAGCTTGTCTTTTGTGTTATGGTTATTTCCAGAACATTCTTTTCATCTACGGCATGGGCCATACTGGTGATGAGTGCGATAATGAGGAAAAGTATTGTTTTTTTCATGTGTTCCACCTTTTCGAATTTATAATATGGTTATTATATGGGAGAAGGTGACGCAGCGCAGCAACTAAGTGACTAAGGTGTATTTTTTACATAGTATGGTATTAGGACTTGTTGTTTTGAAAGAATTTTAAAATATACGGCCAGTGAGGCAACGCCAACTCCCTGAAAAATACATATGACTGGTATATTGACGACTTCAGTAATAAATCCAAAAAAGAAATAAGCGATGGGAAATGTAAAACTGACGAGAGCAGCAAGTATCGCAAAAAAGCGTCCCCTGTATTTTTCTGGAACGTTTTTCTGATAGTAGTCGATGATTTTTACGTTGAGAACTCCCAGCATGAACCCAGAGGACAGAAGAATCAGCATATAGATGATCTTGTTGATTACAAGACCGCTGAATATAAGGTTTATTCCAATGAGCCCCAAGGCGACGGCGACAATTTTAATGGCATCATTTTTCAGAATTCTGATAAATTTTGCAGAAAAACCACCAAGCAGTATTCCAACCCACAGGCATGCCTCTAGAGAGGCGAGAGTGCTCGCATTTCCGAGAAGAAGTTTTTTTGTATAAAGCGGCAGGACAACCAAAATTGGGGTGAAAAAGAAGTTAGTGAGTCCGAACCCGATGAGAAGTTTTTTAATTAGTGGAATTTGATTTAAGATTTCCATTGGTTTTTCATGGCCAATGGTCTGAATTTCTTCATTGGAAATTTTGATTTTATCGAAGCGGGCCCAGAACACAAAAAAGGCAGCAAGAAAGTAGCTTAGACCATTAATACAGGCCACTCCAAAAATGCCAAGTCGTTCAATTAATATGGTACCTGCAATGGCACCGCCGAAATTTGCCAGTGATTGGGTAGAGGTGATGAATGCCACACCAGAAGTAATGTCCTTCTTGTCACACAGTTCAGGGACGGATTTGTTCAGGGTTGGATCAATAAATGCCTGAATCAGTGAGAGAAAAAAACCGGCGGCAAAGGCGGCAGGCATCTTGAAATAACCGGCTTTTACGGTCAGAAGAATTCCTAAAACAAGTATAAAACCGATAAGTTCAGAGTAGATAAACACCTTTTTACTTCTGACTTTTTCAATAATAATTCCGATTTTTTTGACAAATAAAATGGATGGTAAAGCACCGAGAACCATGAAGGTTCCGATTTCCGGCCCACCGCCGTTCATGGTGGTGATGATCCACCAGATGATGGCCATCTGGTACATTCTGGTTCCACCTTGGCTTAAAACCTGGCTTATCCAGACAAAGAAGAAGCTTGAATTTCTTAATATTAATGGTCGCAATTTTCTCTCCAGTATTTTGGAGTATTGCATCTATTTTTAAAAATTCCCATTCAGTTGAATTTTTTTCATATTGCCGTTAAACTGACTTACTTGGAGTGCGGTATGAAAATTTTCAATATGATGGTTATTTTGTTTTTGGTTGGTTGTTCTACGAACAGAAGACTTGATGCGGACGGTCTTGCCGACAAAAAAGGGATATTTTTTGGAAAAGTGGACATAATGTTCAATGGCAAACAATTTACCGAAAATTGCTCATTGGTTTTTGAGCAGGAAGATGGGGAATCGGAATATGCTTTGGATGAGTCGGGATATATCACTGTTAAGGCCCCCATGGGAAAAATTTCGTTTAAGAGGGTTATATGCATGGATGATGCCCCGTATGTTCATCTATTCACGGGGGCACACTTTCATAATTACGGCAAAATGACCAAGACCTATTTTGGAAATATTACAATTACATGGCTTGCTGACGAGGAAAAGAAAGTGTCAGTATTTCAGAGTTTTTTCGGTGGTGGAAAGAGCGTAAACAAGGATAAAAGTGACGGTATGGCCAAGATGACCGTCAAAAAGAATATAGAACCTGTTTTGCGGGAATTCAACAGGATGAATAGCTCTCTGACGAACCTTGGGACCAGAACGGTTTTAATGAAAGTTGGAAAAAGCAAGTAGTATCCTAATATAAAAAAGAGTAACGCTCCACAATCTGTCCTTTGTCATCGTATGTGAGAATCTTCGACCAGTTGTTTCCGGCAGTTATTATCGAGAAAGTGCAGGCCAGTGTATTGAGAAAATTGCCATATTTGTTGTGACGGGAGTAGATATTTCGTTTTCCTGTAATACAGGAAGTTGTGATGTAATGAATGCCGTTTTTGTAGCTTCTCTCATACATGTGCAGATGACCGGTAAGGACCATGATTACGTTGCCGGAGGATTCAAGATGAGGAATAATCATTTTCCGGGCATGCCGTGAATTTTCCCTTATTGCATCTACGCTGGAGGAATAGGGGGTATGGTGCATGCTGAAAATGACTTTTTTATTTTGCTCACGACTTTTTTTTAGTGCTCTTTTCAGCCATGTGATGTTGATGTTGCGGGATTCATTATCCATTTCTCTTAGATTTGAATTGAATGCAATTATATTGAATTGTGGGAATCCATACATTTTGTTTCCAAAATTATCTTGTGTGGGGGAGGTTCCCAGAAAGTGATGGTAGTTTTCGGGTATGGATTCTATGAGCTTATCCTTCTTGTAATCGTGATTCCCTATAATGCCGATTATTGGAAGTTTCGAGAAGATGGATTTAAATGAATCGAAAATGCCATACCATTCCCGTTTGTATCCTCCGTGATGGGTCCAATCCCCTCCGTGCAGCACAAAGGAGGTATTTTGCGGTAATTTTTTTAGAATAAAACCGGCCATTTTTCTTTGCTTTTCGTGGTTGTTATGAGTATCCGATACAAATAAAAAACTTACCTGATCATGAACTTTGCATGAATATGGTGGGATGCTGCTTCTGTGTATTTCGCTCCTGGAATTCTTTTTTGTAATTTTGTAATCGATTGGATTATCACATTGTCTGATTCCTAGATTGACTTTGGCGATCTGGTCTTTTTTGAATAATTTGGTTATTTTTTTTATTCCCGTCTTGTCTTGAATGTCGATGATCAGAAGAGAATCTTGTTTGGGTTCAAATGCCAGGAACATATTTTGATTGTCTGTAATGCTGTAGGGTGAGACTTTGAATACTGCCAGACATAGATGTGGGATGAGGGCAATGGCGAGTATGGAAAGAAGTCCTCTTTTTTTCATGATAGTTTCCTTATAATCGTTATTGCTGAGATTATAACTCTCAAGGGAATCAATTGGGGGCAGGCACTTTTTGCTGACGGATGACACTCTGAGTCAGCGAAAAGAATCTTCTGGAACTTTCGTGCTTTCTGTCATAAACCGTTGTTTATGTAGAATTGCCGATTTAGCGAATTTTTTGACTGGATGATTTGATGATTAAATGGGTTTTTTTCGATCTTGATAATGTTGTTTTTAACGATGAGCCTTGCTTTGCCCTTGTTTTGCAAAGATTGCATGAACTTCTTAAAAACAAGGGGAAGAAAGTTTCTTTTGAGGAGATTTTGAGTCAGAGGGAGGCATTGATTGAAGAGGGGGAGACAGGGAAGATTCATCAGATTGTTGCAAAAAAATATCTTAAACAAAGTGAATTCGATGTTTTTTTCAAGGGGTGCCTTGATGAGATGATGCAGAATTTTCTTCAGTATAACCCAGTCATGCCTGGTGTTGATTACCAGATTCATGATCTGGAAAAGAGATATTCTCTTGGAATTGCTGCAAATCATGTAAGACGGTCTATAGAAGCATTGGAAAATATAGGTCTTTTGAATTCCTTTAAGATTGTTGCAGTAAGTGAAGATATGAGAGTGTCCAAACCATCTGCCAGGTTCTTTGCTCTTACATTGTCCCAGAAAAATGTCGACCCCTCCAACGCCATAATGATAGGCGATCGTGTTGAATTGGATATTGTTCCGGCCTCTAAAATCGGGATGAAAACAGTTTGGCTGGATTTAAAGGACGATCAAAAATATTTTTCTCCACGTAATGAGTATGAGGAAAAATATCTGGAGAGTATAAAGAGGACTCCGACTGTAAAACACAAGATTGAATGGGAGGGGGTTCAGCCTGATATTACGATCAAATCAATAAGTCAGATTGCCTATGCAGTCGGGAAACTTGCTCAAACCTTTGCGGGAACAAAATAATGAATGTTGGAAGGTTTTCGATAGTAATTTGTTTATTGTTTGTTTGTTTGTTTATTCAATCATGTGGTACTTCACCTTCACAAAAAACCGTACAGTTGAATTCATTTAAAAAATCTTTGGAGAAGAAGCCTGTCTATAAAAATTACAGCGAAAAAATAAATGGAAGAGAATATCAATTTCGTACAGTGGTATACAATCAGGATTATCCATATGTTCTTTATCTTGATACCTGTTCCGATTTAAAAAACCTGCATACTGGTAAAGAGAGGATTATTACGGAAAGTTTGAATTTTCGTGCAAACGTGATCCATCTACCTGTTAAAATATGTGGTAAAAATGTTTCAATGGAAGATAATTATCTGAAGCTTGTTTTTGATATAAATAATGTATTGAACCATCTTGGTGTTGGAAAAATAATTATCATGGGCCAGGGGTTTGGTGGTGTTTGTGCTGCCAAGTATGCGGCATTGAATTCTCAAAGAATTTATTCGGTTATTACAGTTGATCCACTGGTGTCATGGAAGGATATGCTGGAAAAATTTTATCAGGAAAGTTTTTTCTACAATCAGAAATACACCCGTATGTTCTACCGGCTCATGGGAAATATTGAGATGGATAGGATGTCAAAAAGCGAATTAAAATCATTTTGCAGGCTTATGTGGAAATTTCATTCGAATGTGGATGGTGGGAAGTCAGGGTCTTTCTATCAGAAGTGTATCTCCGCTCCCCAGCTTTTGACTAAAAAAGAGATTAGATTTGTTCTAAGGGAACTCAAGAACGATCGTGATATTTTGGTACAATTTTATGGGGGAAAGGATAGATGGATTGGATGGATCAAGGAAGGAATTCAGTATAAATATGGTCTGCATGAGAAATCCTCCGGGATAAAGAAGTTTTTAAGGGAATACAAAATGCGTGGTGCTGATTGGGGAGGAGTAAAAAAGGCCATTGCGGATATTGGAATGATCAAGGCTGATTTTTACTATTTATACGCAAAAGGTGATTTGCTTACAAGATCGGACAAGCTTGCGAAATGGGTGACAGAAAATGCAGGTCCGAAATATGTGGTGGAATTTGAACAATCCTCTTCAAGATCGTTGCATGAAAAACATGCTTCTTTCGGTAGTGTCTTTCAAAAAATTTATTCAAGTTATCAATCTGATTGAACAGTATATAAAACGTCATTTATGGAGTTATTCATGGTTAAAAAGATAGATTTATTACAATTTGTACAACGTGGTGGTTGTGCCTCAAAAATTCCTGCGAAGAATTTAGCTGACCTACTTTCTGATTTGAATTTTGGAACTCATCCAAATCTTTTGGTTGGAAACGAAACCAATGATGATGCTTCCGTCTGGAAAATTAATGATGATGTTGCCATTATCCAGACAACTGATTTTTTTCCACCTCTTTGCTCCGACCCTTATGAATTCGGCCAGATTGCGGTTGCCAACGCTCTAAGTGATGTTTATGCGATGGGAGGAACACCGATTACTGCATTGAACCTGGTTATGTTTCCAGCTACAACGGTTGATCTGGTGTATTTGAAGGAAATTCTGAAAGGTGGTGCGGACAAGGCGGCAGATGGCGGTGTTATTCTTACCGGCGGACATTCCATAGATGATGAAGTACCAAAATATGGTTTGGCGGTGACAGGTATTGTCCATCCACAAAAAATTATTAGAAATGACAGGGTAAAAAATGGACAACTGCTGATACTTACAAAACCATTGGGAACCGGTCAGATTATGGCAGCTTATAAATCAAAAAAAGCCTCTGTTGATATTTATCAAAATGCCATTGAATCGATGAAACTTTTGAATAAAACCGCCATGGAAGTTATGCAGATTTATGATATTGAGGCAGCAACCGATGTAACAGGTTTTGGTCTTATCGGACATGCCATGGAGATGGCACGCGGAAGCAGAATGAAGCTTGTAATTGAAAACAAGAAAGTCCCGTTTCTTGAAGGGGCCTGTGAAATTGCCAGACAGGATTTTTCACCGTGTTCCATAAGAAAAAATTCTGATTATGTTGAGAATGATGTTTGTTTTGAAAGTTCAGTGTACGGAGAGTACCGCAAACTTCTTCTTGATCCGCAGACATCAGGTGGAATACTCATGGCCGTACCTGAAGATAAGGCCCAAAATGTTTTAATTGATCTTAAAGAGAGAGGTTTGAAATCTTCATGTGTGATTGGACAAGCATTGAGTCATCACGAAAGCGATCCTCTGATCATCGTCAAGTAGTGGATTTGGAAATGGTAGTACCTTTTGACCAGACCATTGGAAGTGAAATTCTGCTGATTGACGTTCGTTCACCTGGCGAATTTCAAAATGGGCACCTTCATGGTGCTATCAATATTCCGCTGTTTTCCGACGAAGAAAGGGAAATTGTTGGAACAATTTATAAAAAAAATGGAAAGGATGAGGCCCTGAAAAAAGGACTTGATTTTGTTGGCCCCAAAATGTCGTCTTTTATTGAAAAGTCAAAATCGAAGATCCTGAATAATTCCGTTTATGTTTATTGTTTTCGAGGCGGGATGAGAAGTGAAAGCTTTGTCTGGTTATTGAATATTGCAGGCATTAATGCGAAAAAAATTGATGGTGGTTATAAAACGGCCAGAAAATATATCAGGGAATACTTTGAAAGACCTGCCAATATAATCATTTTGGGTGGTCGCACTGGAAGCGGTAAAACAGATTATTTGAAATCATTAGGTGGGAAAAACGTTCAGATTGTTGATCTTGAAGGACTGGCCAATCACAAGGGGTCTGCATTTGGACACATTAATGAGAAACGACAACCGACGAATGAGCAGTTTGAAAATGATCTTTTCGAAATCTGGGCCGGTCTTGATCTGGAAAAACCAGTTGTTCTTGAAGATGAAAGTGTTTTTATCGGGAAAGTGAGAATTCCTGATCCCATGTATAAACAAATGCAAAATGTTCATGTGATCTGTCTGGAAGTTTCATTTGAGGAAAGAATCATGCGTTTAAAGAGGGATTATGCCAATACTGATATTGAGGAACTTATAGAGTCCTGTCATAGAATCAAAAAGAAACTTGGTGATCGGAGGTTGGGAGAAACTGTCGGTTTTATCAAGGAGGGTGATTACGAAAGTGCTTGTAAAATTCTTCTGGAGTATTATGACAAGTTTTATAATTATGGACTTGAAGTAAAAAGAAATCCATCAACGGTTTATCCGTTGGTACTCAATGGTTCCGTGAGTGATGAGAATGTTGAAATACTAAAGGAGCACGTTTTGCGAATGGGTAAAATAGGATGAGTTATTTTGAGATAGTCATGCTTGTCTGTTTTGGAGCGGCATGGCCTTTTTCCATTTATCGTTCGTGCAAGTCCGGACGAAATGACGGAAAAAGTGTCCTGTTCCTGTTTGTCGTGCTTGTTGGATATTTTATGGGGATTTGTCACAAGGTTTATTTTCGCTATGATGAGGTTGTTTTTTTGTATGTTCTAAACGCAAGTATGGTTTTTATTGATATTGTTTTTTATTACAAAAACAAGAGGATGGTACAATTATGAAGTATTTATTTATGTTTTTGTTTTTTCTTATTCCGTCGTTGTCAATGGGATTTGAAACGAAAGAGCAGGTTATCGATAAAATTATGGATTCAATGGGAAGTTCACATGTTGGAGATTTTTCAAAAATGATTGAAGGTTCGAAGGTCTCAGGGCGTACTAAGGGACAGAGACAGGGAGTTATTAAGAGATTTACCAACGATGTCAATATAGCTGTACGTGGTAATTTAAACAGAATGCATATCAAGGAACTTAAGAGGATTGAAGAGCTTGAAAGTCGGACGGTTTTGAAGAAATTTAAAAAACAAAAACTTGATCAAGGTGAGCTTATGAAGGTGATGGGGGAAAAGTCCCGCAAGCTTCCAGCTTCCAGAATGCAATTGGTTAAAAATTTGGATAATCAGATCGAATACACGAAGATGATGAATGATTTTATGATGGTCCAGATGAAACCAATGATTGATAAACTGACGGAAGGTACTGACGCTCAAACTAAAAACAGAATGATGGAGCAGATAGACAAGGTTAAGGACCAGTATATAATTTTTCTTTATGTGCATGTTTTCAAATTGACTGACGTTGAACTCAAAGAACTTACAAATGTCTTTTCCGATGTTGTGCTTAAAAGACATAATAGGGAGTTTAGCAGGATTGTATTGAATGCGACGTCGAAATTCTACTTGAAGATGATGGATTCGCAATAGCCCGGATTCGAGTAAAAAACTTTACAAAGATCATTTATTTACAGGGAATGCTATCACGTTAGTGGAAGTGCATGTAAATTTCTCAGATCTAAAAATTGCCAAGAATTTGTGGCTGATAATTACCAATCAACAGTTTGCGATTCATAAATAATAATTTTCTAGTTAGAGAATATTGCTTCCAACTATCTGAAAATATAGGGAATTGTGGTTATTGTACCCCAAAAATGTCTGTGTGGGCATGGTCATGGGGTAAAATGGGGTATTGATTTAGTCTGCCAATTTGGACGTTTTCGGTAGGAGACTTTATGAAATTTTCAAAAGTTTTTATCACGTCTGTTATTACGCTTTGTTTCCTTTGCAGTGTCGCCGTCTCCGGTGAGACTATTGTGCTTAAATTGAAGCATAATGGTGGCAAAGGGAAGCAGGTTAACACGGAAAAAAGATTTGAAGGGGTTATTTTTATCCCTGAGGAAGTCAAAATAACAAAGGGATTCGGTCCGTTTGGTGGAGTGAGAGCGGAAATCGTTGTGGATGATGATGTGTTTTGTTATTACGACGGACGGAAAATTACTGGTAAGAAGAAGCTCAAGTTAAAAGAGTGCACTGGCGGTCTTCAGAGCGGTGACAGAGTGGAGGTGAAACAAAAGATCGCCTTCAAAGTCGACCGTGCGAGGTATTACTTCACTAAAACTTATTTTATGGCCCAGATAAAGGTTGCGCACGATGAGCCGGAAGATGGTCTTATCTTTGAGGGGATTAATCCAACTGCGGGACAGATATTAAAATTTAATGGAGAGTTTTGGATCCCTTCCGATAACAACGGTAGCGGTGTTGTTGACGGAAATGACATCAACGATTTACTTCTCTGGAGCGGTGATAGTTGGATGGCAACCAGTATCGCCGATGTTCCTGAATTGGTTGGTCCGATAGGTCCGCAAGGTTTACAAGGACCGGCAGGTGTTGACGGAGCAGTTGGAGCAATTGGCCCGCAGGGACTACAAGGATTACAAGGCCCAGCAGGTGTTGATGGAGCAGTTGGAGCAATTGGCCCGCAGGGACTACAAGGATTACAAGGCCCCGCAGGTGTAGACGGAGCAGTTGGAGCAATTGGCC
>JAGLPP010000110.1 GCA_023137315.1 Bacteriovoracaceae bacterium | reverse complement strand
TTGCCCCTCTATTTTGTGCCCGCTCAAGAGTTTCAATGTGTAAAACTGCTGCCCCGCTACCCGCAACAAAATTATGAGAAGTACTGCAAAACGGGCGAGATGCCATATGTGGGTTATCGTTAAAACCGCTGGTAAGCATCCTCATTGCATCAAAACCAGTCCATGTATATGGTGCTCCCCCATCCGCTCCACCACAATACATCGCATCCGCTCTTCCACTTAAAATGTGAAAATATCCGTCAAGAACCGCTTCTCCTCCCGTGCTACATGCCGAACTATTTGTACTCACCTTGTTTCCAAGACCAAAAGATCCTGCAACCTTTGCACTCACTCCACTGGTCATGGTTTTTTCTATGGCCGAAATTCCCAGTTTTCGAATCTTTTTCTTCAAAATATTCGGGCCGATATCCTCAACAAGTAACTCTATACCGTTGCAACAAGTCCCCAGAATACAACCCGTATCCCAAAGAGGTTCACCATCCTTTGACGTTAACTTTTCCAGATTATAACCTGCATCTGTTGCGCACTCATATGAGGCCAGCAACCCATAAATCATGGTCTCACTCATACGCTTAAGATCACTATTGCTGATAAATTTATGAATATATTCATCCGATAATTCAACCATTCCTCCAACATGGGATCTAAATCCCATATCCCTCATTTTTTCAATATAGCTTATTGCAGTTTTTCCCGATTTTAAAAGATTGCAATATTCAATCAGACCAATTGATTTGGGTGCCAGAACTCCCATACCGGTCACAACCACACGACGTTTTGACATAAAAACACTCCAATTACTTAATATTACATAAATCTTGTATCATGTTCACTGGAAAAAATACACAGTATATGGATATCGGATACAGCTCATATCGTACCATGCTAGCTTTTTAGTACCATGGATACTATTAAGCTGACAGAAGACAAAAATATTTACAAACATACACTTTCTCTCAAAAGCGATCCATATCTTGATGCTCATCGACTACAAGGAATCCCTTTCTTCCCATTTGTCATGGGACTGGAATATCTTTTAAAAGCTTGTCCAGATATTGCGGATACAACAGGAATTCTTTATCTGGATTATTCTGTAAACAACCCAATCTTTTTAAGAAGAGATCGTGATAAGCCGATTTTTATTAAAACTCAAAGATTGAAGGATCAATACGGTCACTTTGTAGAAATCATGAGCGATGAGGAACAAAATTATATTTCAGGAAAAGTCATCTCCAGATCCCAAATAAGATCAACTGAAAGGGATCCATTAAATTTCGATTTCAATGAAAAGAATACTATAAAAAAATTCACCAATGATCTCTACGAGAATATATTACCCCATGGCCCCCACTTCCATAATAATTTCGACGTAATAACATTTAAAAAAGATTCCGTCGAAGCCAGACAACACAGCTACAATAATGACCTGGATTATCTCAAAAACCAAAAGCTGAAGGATCTTGCATTAAATCCTGCTCTTCTGGATGGGTGTCTTCAACTGGCGGCCCTTAATGCTATAAAGTTTGATCATTGCTACATTCTTCCACTATCGTTCAATTCCTGTTTCATTAATATGGATATAATGTCAAAAAGTGAAGAATGCCTTATCTCCATAAAGAGAAATAAAATAGCAAATTATGATATCAAGGTATATTCAAAGAGCGGGAAACTTTTTGTTTTCATGAATAATCTTACCTTCTCCGTCCTAAAGAAAAACACTCCGTTAATTTAATTTTTTCCAAACCCTTTTTTAGTATCGTGGATCATTCGAGGCAGTAAAAGTGCATCTGCAAGAAGGCATAATATCATTGTAATCGCGGTATACAGACCCAACTGATAGATAGGAACGAAAGATGAAAGTGCCATCGTGAGAAAACCGGCCCCAATTACAACTGAAGTAAAGATTATGGATTTGATTCCTCTTTGAAACACCTCTTGAATTGAAACATCCACATCACCGGTTCTTTCATATGAATATTTGAATCGTGTGATAAAATGTATTGTATCGTCCACGGCCAGTCCGAAAGCTATTGCAGCAACAATAGCGGTACCCATATTAATGGACTCTCCGACTATTCCTAAAATTCCATATATCGCAACAACAGGTAAAATATTTGCAATCCCTGCATAAATCATTAGTTTCAAGTTTCTTACGAACAGGAAGACCACCAACAGAATTGCAAGAACTGCGAACATCGTTGAAATCAGCTGCATTCTGGACATTTTATCTGTAGACTTGACTATATTGAGATATGTCCCCCCTATAAGAACATTTGTATCATCCAATGAATTTTTTTTCGTATAATTTTCGACCTCTTTTATTATTCGTTTAAAACCCCTCGTGCTGATAACATTTGTTCTTATGAAAATCAGCGTGGATTTTTCATCAAGGGACAGGTAGTAGCGTAGCATGTCCTCATCTTCCCCCTCCAAAAGCATGGTTGTCTCCTCTACCGCTTGCAGGTCTTTAAACCAACCCCTTTCCAACTTATCCACAAATGCTTTTTGTCCTTCATCCAAAATTGAATTGTATGAAACTATCTTATCCACTCCTGGAACCTTCTTGATATGTTCTGTAAATTCCTCGATAAATGTTAGAACGTTTTTGTCCTTGATTCCTCCGGGTTTTGTCAATTTTACAACTATTGGATATTGCCCGGAAATATTTTTATTAACGAAATCCACATGCCTTACAATCTCAACTTTTTTCTTGAAATAACCGTAATAATTTGTATCAATCTCCATCTTGAAAATAAATGGAGAGATGGCAAAAAATAAAAATGAAATCAAATATATCGGCCATCCATTATTTTTAACAAAATTATTCAACCAGGAGGTTATTTCTGTAACTGTTTCATTCTCTTTTATCTTTTCAAAATAATTTTGTTTCACTTGTATCGCAAACAAAGTTGATACAAACACAGCGAAAAAAGCACCCATGGTGAGAAAGATGCCAAGATCTCTTATTGTTTGCAACGGATTTATTATCATCGTTGAGAAACCGAGCATTGAGGTACCTGCTGCCAGCAAATTTGACACAAGTGCCTCCTTCATCATCTCCTTGTTGCTACAGAATATGTGCACGGTGTAAGCAATACATAGAGCTGATACAATCGCAGGCACTCCACTTGTCGCCAAAGTCAACCGTAGTCCAAAAAGTGAACCTGCTCCAATTGTCAGGATATTACAGATACCAGCAGTCAACAAAATAGCAATCGTTATCGGCACACTTTTAAACAATACTGTTAAAACTATAAACATTACGACTATCAATAATACCGTATAAAATGCGATATCCTTTTTAATAAACCTTCCGTTAAAATCCATAAACGCGTGCATCCCCGTAAAATAGAAACGATCACTTCTGTTCTTTGATTTATAAAGTTTCATAATATTTTGGGTCGCCAGGGCCTTTTCTTCCGAAGACAGATTGTTTTCAAGAACAATATTAAAACCGGCAGTATTACCGTCACGTGATATCAGACTTTTTTCGTATAATGGATTTTTCAGTGCTCTTTTCTTTAATTCCAACAACTCTTCAGGATTTACCGGAATTTTAGACAAAAATTTTCCTGAATTTGTTGTTTCTTCACCATCGACAACACTCTTCCAGAAATGAGAAATATTTACAATACTATAACAGGATTTCACACCTTCGATTAACTCCAACTCCTTTTGAAGTTCTTTTATGAATTTTAATTCCTCTATCGTAAATAAATCATCCGACCTGTACGCCAGAACACCCAGCTCATCGAGATTTCCAAAATCCTTCTTGATCTCCTTATTGACAAGATCCTGGGGACCTCCCTGCTCGTAAACAACTTTCAAACTGTTATCTATTTTCGTATTCAAGAATGGGACAAACAAAAATGCAGTGACGATCAAGACAACCCACACCGAAAACCTGTTGTAATTTAAAAATCTATCCAATATCCTTTTCACCATTTTTCAACCAACACTTTGTAGATTTGCCACTATCACACATCATCACGCAAACATTACAATTACTGCACCCTGACTGATACTCCTCATTGTGTAACATTTTTTTTGTAATATCAGGGTCATGCAGGAACATTCTCGATGAAGATACTGCCTCGACATTTCCTTCAAGAATCCTTGCTATCTCACTCTTTCTTCTGATTCCTCCAACCGCAACGACTGGAAGATTAATATCTTCGGCAATAAGTTCAGAACATTCAGCATTGTAGTTCTCTTTAAAAGGTATTATTTTATTTTTGTAAAATAACGGGTAATACAATTTCAACCATAGCCACTTTAAAATTTTGGGATATTTATTAAAAAGAGGATTGTGCTTCATTGCTATTTTCACAGGCATTTCACCACGAAATATGTTCATGGCATATTCCATGGTTCCGTAGGAGATTTCTATACTATCGACATGTCCTGACTTCTCCATTAATTTGCAAAATTTCAAGCAATCTAAAAATGTAAAACCCCTTTCATCTCCCGAGCTGACTTTTGCCATAATTAAAAAATCATTTCCGCAAAGTTTTCTGATTTTTTCAAATATCAAAGATGCAAAGCGAAACCTGTTCTCAAAACCTCCACCCCATCTATCTTTTCTTCTGTTTGTATGTGAAGAGAAAAATTGGTGTATCAGATAGCCATGAGCACAATGTACTTGCACACCATCCATGCCGGCCTTTTTTAATCTAAGTGCTGCATAAGCATATTCATACACTATCTTCAATATTTGTTCATCACTTAGAACCTTTGGCGATTCTCTGAAATAAGTACATTTAACTTTGGACGGAGAGAATACCTCTCCTCCCGACAGCCTTTTTACAGTCTGTCTTCCTGCATGGGTTATCTGCATAATTATTTTTGCGCCATATGAATGAACCATCTCCACGATTGGTTTCCAGTGAGCGATTTTGGAATCCTCGTCCATTCCACATGCTCCCGGTTGCATGGCCTTCCCCTCTTTTGAGGTGTAATTAAAGCCGGCAATAATCAGAGATGTTCCATTTTTAGCAAGCTCTTCATACATGTCAAAAAGTTCGCTCGTGGGATTGCCGTCAACATCTCCCATACCTTCAAATGTCGATGATCTGATGAGACGATTTTTTATCTCCACAGGTCCGAGCATTAAAGAAGTGAACAGCTTTCCGCTCATTTCAACACTCCATGAATGTATCCAAATAACTCTGACATATACTCCGATATCTCCATATTTCTTGGATCCGGCAATGCCTTGTCCAACTTTCTCTTCTTATCACCACATAAAACCGATATCCCCTCACCTTTTTTAACCTCTCCTACACGTACAAAATCCATTTTATTCTTGAATTTTCCCTCATGCTCCCTCGAAACGGTAAAAAGAATTTCGTACTCACCGAGAGTACCAAACAAAAAGAGCTCTTTGGAAATCTCAATTAATTGAGAAAGCTTCACATCCTGCTCATCAACCAAATCCAAATTCATGTCTACAAGAAATTCACATTCAGGATTATTCTCCGTTAACACAAATAATGAATTAAAAAGCCCATCACTTGTATCTATGGAAGAACTTGCAAACTTTGAGATCAATTTTGCTTCTTCGTTTCTAATCATAAACTTTGGCGAG
>JAGLPP010000011.1 GCA_023137315.1 Bacteriovoracaceae bacterium | reverse complement strand
AGGTTGTGGGAAACTTACAACTGTCAGCAACATACCGATAGCGTACGGCATGGCCGATGATTCCTTGAGATACTCCTCTCCTCGAAGAAAATACCTGTTAATCAGCTTTATTTTTGACGAAGTATTTGGATAATTTATCCTGATTTGTTCCAATAAATACAATATGCAGGCCCCGAATCCCAAAAGATAAATTGCACGCTGATGCGTAAAAAATATCCAATAAGCACAGGCCACAAAAGTTCCTATTCCAGCATGAAAAAACCTTCTCCCCCACTGCAAATCCCCTCTACTTGCAATTGGCACCTTGTATTCAGAAGGCTCAGTTGTTTCATCGGTTGTTTTAGTGGCCTCCTCCTGCACATCATGTATTTTTTCTTCCATCGTTTCCAAATTCATATAATTTATCCAGATAATTTATTGATGATTTATTAATGCACCTGCCAATATATAATCCGCAGATGCTAAACGAAAGGAGCACAGCATCTAAAATACCGATTGAAACTATTTCAAAAATTCCACAAAAAGTGTCAGTAAGTTTTTAGAGTCTTGTACCATCTCCACAAAACGTCCAATTTCCTCGACAAAGATATCCCCTGTATTAATGTCGTAGAGTTCGAAATTTATGTTGTCCAAATCGATAATCAATTGATCACCATCAACAACATATTTCTCATACTTCAAAATAACAATTGAAAACTGCTTTTTATCTCCACCACAGTTTTCAACAATACCAATCAATCGTGAATGCATGGAACCAACGACTTTTCTCCAATTGATATCACCACTTTCTCCAAGAGAAACGTTTTTCACTGATGTTCTTGTCAAATTAACGGTAAACTTCATACTGGAATAATCAATACTCCAATCACCACCACCATCAGGTACTGTAATCACATTGCCATCAACAAACATGGCGACTGTGCCACCTCCATTACCACCGGCATCGAAACCTCCAAATGCAACCGACCCCACAAAAACCATAAACAACGCTAGAAATAAATTCCTGATCGGCCTTTTCCTCATTGCAATTCCCCGTTATTTGATTCCTCATTATCGCTGATAATATTCTTAATCATTTTATCTGCAACCATTCCAACAAATATCTTGTTATCTCCAAAATATTCAGCGTTATACAGTATCTTCCTTATTTGTACCTGTGTACGTTTAAGCTCTCGATAAATAAGTTTCAGTCCATCATCATTTACCGCTTCGGTTTGATAACTTAGATGTCCTGACTCCGGTTCGTAACATTTTTCAACGGCCAGACAAACTATCTTTTTTAGATCACTAAACGTAACGTTGACCCTTTCATGATCAGCATGAATGATTCCATCATCATCCTGAACAAGTACACCGTTTTTAACCATGCTTTCAAGCCTTTCCAGCCCATAACTACCAAAACGTTCCTGTATTTGTTCCCTTGTCACCCCTCCCCTTGTAAAGGCCATTTGTACGATCAGGAATGTTTCTTCATTTGTGGCAAAACCACTTGAAACCATATCCAGCATAGGGGTGTCGATATTGGCCGAAAAAATCTGCTCATAACGCTTCTTATGGGAGGGAAAACATTTTCCCAAAATTTCCGATATCTTTCCCTCGTTACCTGTACCAACGAGAATATTAAGCACGTTCTCGAGTGAAGGATTTGTCGCAAGATTTTCAATGCGATTCAAGGATGATTGTGGAATATCAAGTCGTTGTGCTACCTGGTTGGAGCTGAGATACGGGTGCCTCTTCTTGAATTCTCTGACAAAGCAATTCAGAATCTCACACTTTCTTTTAGAATCATCTAACGTCATATTTTGTGGCATACTCCAAACGCTCCATACAGTTTTGTTAAAGAATTCTTTACCAGATAACACAACCCGTATAAAGCCCTGTATGAAATTTATTCCCTTGAATATTAAAACATTGTAATATTTTCATAGTTTCAAAAATCACCAAATTTTAAATGTCATACATCTTATTCATGATGAATAACAATCCAAACCCAATTGTTTCAGTTGTTTTGGAGTTTATTACTTCACATCCACAGTGCTACCTATTCACCATGAATATATTTTTTTTTTCACTTTTCCAAAGTCATTGAATACAAACACATTCTGACCTAAAAATATGTAATCAATGAATTCAGAGCAACCGGAGATTTGGATGGGATTTAATTCTAAACTACTTGATGAGAACAAAACATTTGACAAGGATACACTTTTACATCTATCCGAAAAACCGTCCCTCATGAATACACTTACGGAACTCATGGACCAGCTCGAAACACTCATGGATAAATCTGGAGACAAACAAACAAACAAAATACAAATCTGGATCAGGAATAATGTTGGGGAAGAGGCGTTAATTAATCTTATCGGCGTTAATGCAACTTCACTTGTTTCATCCGAAATGAAAGGAAGCATCAGATTCACTTTCATTAAGGAGCTTTCAGATATTAAATGTGTAAAAAAATCAGAACCAATTCAGAAAAGAGGACTGGTTCTCATTAAAAATTAGGAATTCAACAATCGGCCTCCAAAACATGTCAGGTGTTTTGGTTTTCATTAATTACAAGGGTTTGGCCGTTTGTATTCATATATTAGCGTAAAAGCTAATCTTCAAAGCTTGGGGTGTGGGCCATATGTCCACATCCTTTCTAAAAAAACACCACAAAAGTATTCGATATTATTGAAATATTCAACTTTTCCCGAGTATTTTTCTAAAGTATTTCCCATAATACCCGATCTATTTTGTACAACCCCAAATTTCCCTCGAATCATTACAGTTTTTGCCCGGTCCCCCCGGGCAATTTTTTTGCTTCTACAAAAAACCCTAGTGAAGAATCCTGTCCACAATCTCCATCGTATTTTGGGACAGATTTTCCTTGTTTCTGATTTTTAAAAGCGCCTGCCTCATTGGGGCCTTCATCTCGGGCATAACCTTGTCAAAAACCATGAAACTTTTTGTGAGCATACTTGCCACATTGGGATTAATATCATCCATCTCAACCACCATTTGTGCAATAAAGTCGTATCCACTTCCATCTTTAGCATGAAAATTTATATGGTTTTCAGTGAATGTTCTGAAAAGAACACGAACAATATTGGGGACCGTCCTGTCATAGTCCTTTGAATTCATAATCCTCTTGATCCGCCCAAGGGTATCAGTCTGCGGAGAAGCGGCAATGGCCGCCATCCAACGCTGAAGAACAAGTTTATCGTTCTTCCATTTTTCATAAAAATCCGATATGGCCTTATCCCTCTGTTCACAATCATTTCCGGCCAACAAGCAAAATGCAGTATATTCCTCAGTCATATTGTTCGCTTTTTTAAATTCAAAAAAACAAAATTCGGAAAGTTTCGCATCATGATCTGCCATTAGCATGGAAAGAATCCGTCCTTTAAGTTGTCTTCGTCCAACATTGATCGGATCAAACACATACGATCCGTCAAAATCCAGTTTTTTATAATATTCCTCAAGCTCACCGCGATATCTTTTTGAAAGTTCACTCCTCAACTTCTTTCTGGCACGATGAGTGGCATAAACATCAATAGGATTCTGTCGCTGATGAAGAGAATTTTCCGATGGGATGTACATACAAAGGGCCTTAAAAGCGTCATCAATGGAATCATCGCAAAGAAGCTTTCCCCATGCATCCATGTATTCTTCCGGCACCTCGGCATCCTTATCCCTCACAAGATTCATCAAAATGTCAGAGGCAAGATTTCTATGGGCCTCATACCTCGCAAATTCATCATTATCATTGGCCAGAAGAAATACAGATTCATCAAACGACAATTCCTGCCTGGAAACAACCGGAGCGGAAAAACCACGATTCACCGAAAGAACAGGTCTTTCATTGATATTTTGAAAGATAAACTCCTCTTTCATTTTTTTAATAATGAGAAGTTCATTTTTTATATCACGGCCATCTTTTCCAAGAAGCCCTATCTTATATGGGAAATGATATGGGGTCTTTTGTCCCTCTGAAAGCTTCTGTTCAACGCTCAAACGATATTCACATTTTGATTCATCATATATGCCACAAACCTCAATATTGGGTGTCCCGGCCTGTGAATACCAGCTCTTTTCAAACTGGGAAAAATCAAAATCATTGTTAGCCACACTCATGGCATAAACAAAATCCTCCGTTGTTACGGCCTGGCCGTCAAAGAGCTCAAAATATTTGTCCATTCCCTTTCTAAAACCATCAACACCAAGAAGGGTGTGAATCATCCTGATAACCTCCGACCCCTTTTCATAAACAGTCGGCGTATAAAAATTATCAATCTCAATATAGGAATCAGGTTTTACAGGATGAGCAGTCGGGCCTGCATCCTCCGTAAACTGACGCTCCCTCAACGTCTCCACATTCTTGATTCGATTAACAGCACGGGAATTCATATCGGAGGAAAATTCCTCATCCCGAAAAACTGTCAACCCCTCCTTTAAGGTCAACTGGAACCAGTCGCGACAAGTAATACGGTTTCCGGTATAGTTGTGAAAATATTCATGCCCTACAACACCTTCAATTGCACCAAACATTTGATCTGAGGCCGTTTTGGAATCTGCAAGAACCAAAACAGAGTTAAAAACATTAAGTCCCTTGTTTTCCATCGCCCCCATATTGAAAGAATCCACGGCAACTATCATGAAAATATCCAGATCATATTCCAGGCCAAATTTATCCTCATCCCACTTCATAGCACTTTTCAGGGATTTCATGGCAAATAGACATTTGGATTCATTACCTTTGTCGCAATAGATGCGAAGATCAATTTTTCTTCCTGACATCGTAATATACTCGTCACTAATCATGCCAAGATCGCCTGCCACCAAGGCATATAGATAAGCTGGCTTTGGAAACGGATCCTGCCAGACAACAAAGTGACGTCCATTTTCAAGCTGTCCTTCACTAACCGGATTTCCGTTGGAAAGAAGTACGGGATATTTTTTTTTATCAGCGATTATTTTAGTGGTGAACCTCGCCATGACATCCGGCCGGTCCTGATAATAAGTGATCCTTCTAAAACCCTCGGCCTCATTTTGCGTACAAAACATTTCTCCTGATTTATACAATCCCAAAAGTGCCTTGTTTTCAAGCGGATTAATTTCATTCTCAATAACAAGCTCAAAATCCACTGGGACATTTTTAACGGTCAACAGCTTACCATCTGCGTCATAGTCCTTTTTATCTAGTAATTTTCCATCCAACGTGACTGATATTAGCTTAAGATTTTCGCCATTGAGTCTAAGTTCGGAAGCCCTGCTCTCATTTGTGTCATTTGCCTTGATCCTCATTGAGGATTTGACTCTTGTACAAATGTCATCCAACTCAATAGTCAAATAAATACTATTGATAGAATAACTGGGTTTTTCATAATCCTTTAGGTATTTTACATGGGGTGTCTTTTGCATTTTATTTCCTTTTTACATGCGATTATGTCAACAAATAACATCATTTGTCAGTTTTTTTGTCCATACATACTTGAATTCTGTACCAACTAAATTAAAATAGAATAGAGGGACGAAGAGTTCCAAACGGAGGAAAAATGAATATTATCGACGCTAACGAAAAACACTATTTTCATTACCTTAAAAAGGATGAAATAAACGAGCTGTTGATTCACATAAATAATAATAAAACCAAATTAATTCTTTGGGAGAAGGGAGACGAAGACAGCTTCGAAACATTCGAAACAAAGGGCGTGACGAAAACCAACGTCATTACCATTGGACATGCCGGCTCTTTTTTCTCAAAATTCACGATATCCCCACTGTCCAATAAAACAGTCCTGCTTAAATTTATCGTAAATGACAACCTCTATTTTTCAACAGGACAATTACACCATAAAAAAGGTAAAAAAACCTATTCAATCATATTGGGAGATGCAATATACCACGCACGACAAAGAGGAGATTATCGTCTTGAGGCCGGAAAAAATAACGACATCCAGTGCAAAATCGATGATGTTGTTTACAATGGAATCGATATCTCTGCCGGTGGAACCAGTTTCAAGGCCCCAATGGAGGATGAAAAAAAATTAACTAAAAACAGAATTTTCAATAAATGCATAATCAGACTTAACAAAAAAAAATTCGAAATCCCCGAGGTTAAGATCGTCAAGATCCTCAAGGTACGCGACAGGGACGAACGCGCCAAGGAGTACGAGCGCCTCACTGTATGCATACAATTTATCAATATGCCGGAAAATCTTGATATCGCCATTTCAAACCATGTGTTAATGGAAGCCAGGGGTGAAATCATGACAAAAAAATTTCTCACATAGACGTCTGTAAAAACAAACCATCCAAGTTGACTACTCTCCTATATGAGTATAAGGTATGGCATCGTATATGTATCGCGGCTAACTCTTTGATAATACATCCAGTTTAGCGGCCTTAAACTCCAATCAGGAGATACAAACATGTTAGAATCATTCGTCAACAATAAGACAATCCAAAAACGCAACATGCTCCTGCAAGCAAAACTGTTTCCATTCTTCAGAGTCATTCAGGACACTGTTGGCAACAATGTTTTTGTAAGTGGAAAGAAACAAATCATGATCGGCTCAAACAACTATCTCGGCTTGACCCATCACCCACAGGTAAAAGAGGCCGCAATAAAGGCGATAGAAAAATATGGAACTGGTTGTACCGGTTCACGATTTTTAAACGGAAACCTTGAACTTCACGAAGAACTTGAGGAGAAACTGGCGAAATATATCGGCCATGAAAAGGCATTATTGTTCTCCACCGGCATGCAGGCAAATACAGGCACAATCTCAACAGTTTGCGGCCCAAAAGATTGCATCATCTCGGACATGGAAAACCACGCCTCCATTATCGACGGCACAAGGCTGTCTCCTGCATCCGTATTCAAATTCAAACATAATAACATGGAATCCCTGGAATCCACTCTGGAAAACACAAAGGGAAAATATAAGAAAACCGTTATTATCACTGACGGTGTTTTTTCAATGACGGGCGTAATAATCAATCTGCCTGAGTTGGTGAAACTTGCCAAAAAATACAACGCCATCGTTTATGTTGACGACGCCCATGGAATTGGGGTCATGGGAGACGCAGGACGTGGAACCATGAACCACTTCAATGTGGTAAAGGATGTTCATATAAACATGGGAACTTTTTCCAAATCTTTTGCTTCCATCGGTGGATTTATTTCAGGGCCAAAAGAAATTGTGGATTATGTAAAGGTTACTGCACGTTCATTCATGTTCTCAGCCTCAATGCCACCTGCTGCGGTTGCCACAGTCTCTGCCTGTATTGATATTGTTCAAAAAGATAAGTCGATTCTTAAAAATCTATGGAGTAATGTTGATTTTATGAAAAAAGGTTTTGCGGAAATCAATCTTGATACATGTAATTCAGAAACTCCGATCATCCCTATTAATGTCGGGGACGATCTCAAAGCACTTCAACTTGCAAATTTTCTTCTTGAACATGGCATTTTTGCCACTCCGGTTATCCAACCGGCGGTTCGCGAAGGACAGGCCCTGATCAGAACAAGTTACATGGCCAGCCACAATAAAGAGGAGCTTGCCGTTGTTCTCAATATATTTGCCAAGGCGAAAAAACTTTTCGATCTTCCCGAGGCCATCCGGTAAGTTAATACAATTATGAAGATTCTTGTCACAGGCGCTACTGGTTTTGTCGGATCACATCTAACGGAGCTTTTGAGTACTAGCGGGCACCAGGTATTTTCGCTTGTCAGAAATAAAAAGAAATTTAAAGAATTCAATATAAGTGGTACCGCAATCCACGGCAATCTTTCCACACTGGAGTGGGTAGACACCCTTCCCAAAGACCTCGATTGCGTCATCCATGCGGCCGGAGTTGTCCATTCCCATAACAAAGATAATTTTTACAAGTTTAATACAAAGGCCACAAAAAATCTTATTGGAGCGCTGAAAAACCGCTACCACCGTAATCTGGTTTTCTGCCTCATTTCATCCCAGGCTGCCGCAGGCCCCTCTGACGGGAAATTTATTGCCAGGGAAGATGATCCTCCAGTCCCAATAAGTCATTATGGCCGCTCAAAACTTTCAGCAGAAAAAACCCTTGAATCCAACGCTCCGGCAAGTTGGAAATGGATGATCATACGTCCTCCAATGGCCATTGGCCCTGCAGACCCTGCAATTTTGGATATTTTTAAAATGGTAAAACGAAGACTGGTTCCCATAACGGGACTTTTTGGTCGAAGCAAATGCTACAGTTTTGTTGCCGTTTTCGATCTGGTCTTGATCATCACAAAAGCAGTTGAAAAACATGAAATCACTCACGGACAGATTTTCTATGCCGCCCATCCACAAACAGTAAGATATGACCAGATTATCGAATCCATCAAGACGGCCATGGGAATAGACAGAATACTTTTCTTTTCCGTTCCTGGTTTTGTCCTTCGCTTTGCCTCCATGATCTTCAATCTTGTCAATTTGTTATTTCCAACATTCAACCCACGACTGACCAGGGATAAGACAAAAGAAATACTTGCCCAAAAATGGACCTGCTCTGGAAACAAGGCGAAGGAAGTACTCGAATTGGACTACAAATGGGATCTTGAAAAAATCATCATCGAAACATACAGGGATTACATCACAAGAGGATGCCTGTAAATTGGAGCAAAATTTTGAAGAAATTTATCATTCTCTTTTTGAGTATTACGCTTTTCCCATCGTATGGCGCAGTTATTGCCGAACTTGATATCATTGCCGATGTGGGAGATCTGGTTATTGTGGAAATCCCAATCAATGGCCACAAGGGTAAATTCCTTGTCGACAGTGGTTCCAATGCCTGTTTTGTCGACCCATCGTTTGCAAAAAAAATTTCCAATAATTCATTAAAAAGAACTCATGAAAAGGACAGAAAAATCCTGACATTCGGTAAAAAAATCAAAGGACGTGCCTACAAACTCAATTTCAAGTTGGGTAAAAAACATTTCGATGACCTGCTCACTTATGAAAACCCTCTTAAAAAATTCGACAAAAAACGTGATGGCGTTGACTGCTGTGACGGTATTCTGGGGGCAAACTTCCTGAAACTTCACCCCATCATGTTTGAAAAGGAAAAAAAGAAGATCACCATAATGGATTCCTTTTCACCCAAAGGCCACTTCAAAACACTTAAAATGAATCTTATCGGACGTGATATCCCTGTTGTCGAATGCAAATCAACAGTAACCGGAAAACTTAAACTCAGACTCGATTCAGGTGCCGAGGCCCCACTTATTCTTCAACCCGGATTCATTAAAAAAAATCATCTAATGGCCGGAATTTATGAACAGGACCCAAAACACCCAACCATGCCACTTTTGGATATTGGAAAACTCGAATGCCATGGAATAAACCACGTCAAGGCCAATGCACTTTTATACAGCGGACATACGGGTGCCCTTGCGCATGAATTTGTTGACGGCAATCTTGGTGCCCAATTTCTTGGCAAACGTTATGTTTTTGATTTCAAAAAAAATGCCATCCACATTGACGACACAAGAAGGGAAAAATCCATCGAACTTTCATTCGGCAAAAACTACAAACTTGATCCATCAAGAAAAAAACGTTTTCCGGGATATCCTGGTGGAATCCTCATGCAAGCCGATGCCCTTATGATCAAGTCCTGTACTGAATCCTCACCGACCTCAAGCTGTCTGATCAAAAAATGTCTTCTTCATGGAATCACGAATTGCGATTTACCTGGAAAGGGAGACAAGTTGAACAAGGCCATTCAATTTCTAACAAAAGCTCCCTCCACCAAACGACCATGCGGCCCATCCAGACTCAGAAGGGATCTTGTAAATCACCCACTGAAATACAGCTATTGCTGGTGGAGATCCTTCAAAGAACACAACCCGTGGAAAGGAAGCAAATCAATACGAAAGGAGTTTTGGGATTCACGAAAAAAAGCAGTCCACATTCCCATGAATATTGATCGAAAAATCACCATGGCCTATACTTATGATCCGGTAATTTTCACCAAAAATTTCTATTGTTATTATATATATAAGGGCATCACAACTTACGCAAAGCTTCCGCCGGAGATGTTCGCATTTTCCCTAAAGGGCGTTTCGCTGTCCAACAAGGATCTTGATAATTACAAAAAGTGGATTAATTCAAATGCAGGCCTTGTGTGCCGGAAAAAATTAAACAATAAACTTGGAATCATTCCTAATTTATCACTGGAAAAACTGTTTTTAAAAAAGACAGAATACTATGTCGAGGTCAATCCACTCACCATC
>JAGLPP010000109.1 GCA_023137315.1 Bacteriovoracaceae bacterium | reverse complement strand
CCAGCATCATTTAAAGCATGGTCATAGGCCGTTTGGATTTCGTTAAAGTGAATACTCTCTTTTGAAATATAACGAGTGCCAAATTTACTGGCAACAGCCGGTGTGTTGTAACCACATCCATTCATGCCTTGCCAAAACCTTCCTACATTTATCAATTTTGCACCCCAGAAATCATTTTTCTTTCTGGTAACAATCTTTAATTGAACAAGATTGGTATCGAAGTTATTCAATTCCTGAATTTTTTCGATATCCTTGATTGAAATATGCATATTTCCGTTTTTTTGCCAGCGTATCGAAATTTTCTCTTGCGCCAAAAGAGTGGAAAGAGAATATGCCGTATCATTTATCACCAATTCGATTAAAGAGGTGTCTCCCCGCAAAGTTTTATCAAAACTAAAACCTTCTTCATAATCTTTCACGACATTGATTTCCCAACGGCAGTAGATTCCAAGATTCATGCAGTTTGTTCCACAACTATGTTTTGGCACATCAAGAATTTCAGTTTTTCGTTCCCAGGACTGACCAGATCGAGTTAATGGTTTTAACTGAATATCAACTTGCGAGTTCGGTGAAATATTGCCTATGGGATAAAGCTCAAAATCATCCCCTCCTGATGCCCCCCTTTTGAGGGAAGATATTATCTCATCTTTTTGAGTGGCAAGTTCCTGTCCTGTTATATATGACAGAATAATACGATCATTGATTGTGTATCCATGATCCAAGTAATGCTGTGTTAACTTATTGGTTAAAACAAACCATTGACCATTCTTGTCTTTGTCTCTTATCTCTTTAAGATATGTATAATTTCCAAGATTGTTTTCAAACTGTTTAACCTTTACCAGCTTATTTTCTTTAACTTTTACCATCTTGGGAAACAAATGTTCTAAAATACCAATAAAGCTATCGCTTTTCCCATTAACGCCAACATAAAAAAGACTTGTTTCCATTGGCGTATTAACCACCACAGGAATGGATTTTTGTTTGATCTTGGCGACATAGGTTTTATAATCTGTTTCCAGCTCTGGGATTTCATAATTTGTTATTTCAGAAATAACAAACTCACCTTTTGATAGGTAGTTGTCTCTTAAAAGATTAACCGGAGCATCTTCGATTTTAATCTTAAAGGTTTCCGTAACCCCTGCGTTGAAGTGCCTTTCAACTATCTCCCTCTTGATTAACTCGTAGTTTTCTGTTTCATAATTATAAAAATAAAAGCTGACTTCCAAATTTTTGATCTCTTTAAAATAGCTGTTCTGCTTTAATTTTACAGTATTTTCAAGATCAATTGTAATATCCTTGATTTTGAATTCTGGAGTTCTCACATAGGGCCTTGCCTCAATCATCATTTGATGAAAAAAGGCCGGATCAATTGACGGATACTTTACCCATGAAAAATCATGATCGTTAATATCACCCCAATGATGCCCGAAAAATCGGCCAACATTTGCCAAAACCTTATATGTATTATGTCTGGCAAAGATATCACCAACCCGATATTTAAAATCGGGATCATCCCTACCAACCGATGTATTAATTTCAAACATACTTTCTCTTCCGGCAGCAAAACCCTCTGCAAATTG
>JAGLPP010000108.1 GCA_023137315.1 Bacteriovoracaceae bacterium | reverse complement strand
TTCTCCCCAACTCCTTCTCTTTTTCGTTGGTAATCGAATCACCATCAAAATCCCCTAAAGGAGTCAATGCGACTTGCTCCACTAATTTTCTTTCAGATGGTGGCACCGTTCCCTGTTTTTCATCTGATTGAAGTCCACATGCAAAATTAAATACAAGAATCCCCATTAACAAAATGTTAATTAATTTCATTTAAAAATCTCCCTTTAAAAATTATTAAAACTAAAAACCGCTAATAATCCTGTAATAAACATCAAGCGGAACAGGATAACCAAACGCAAATCCATTTAATTGATCTACTTCCAAACAATCCCTTTCAATCACTTCATCCACGTAATAATCTTCAATCATTAGTTCAATCAATCTCTTTTTCGTTTTGCGAAGTTTCAATTTAAACTCTAGGACTATACGCTTTAGCTTATCCACCATTTCTGGACTGTCCTTCTTGTCTCTCCTTGAAAGAATCTTTCCAAGTGTTGCGAATTCACTACAAAGCTGCTTACATTGATTCATTGCTCCCCCTCTCCCTTTATTTTTCCACCAAAAGATTAAAAATCTAACTCGCATCCTAATAGAAAAAGATTTTCAATCCTTTGCAAACACTCTTTTAAAGCGAAGTCATCGGCGATTTCTTCCTCTGATAATTCACTGATAACTTCAAGAAACAAATTCATTACTCGTTCCATAAATTGCTCCATTCTTCCCTCACTTTATTTCAAGATGAACAAATGCTTCTTTTCCAATTCCTTGGCAAGATCACTTTTGCCTGTCTCTGTCATCTGAGCACAACTTGAAAACACTAAACATACAAACATCATAATTATTATTTTTCTCATAACCTCTCCAAGTACCTTGTTTTTAGTTATTGCAATGTATTCCAAAATTTAAAAATATCCAGTTTCCCTCCAATATCCTTTATCCAAGGCATTGGAGGAAAATCTTTTTTGTCACTGTTTGTAATCAGAAAAATATTTTCAAATCCATTCTCGAAACAAATCTTACCAATTTCTTCGCCACTGATTCCCTCTCCAATATTTGAATCAAGAAACAAAATTGTATCTTTTGAAGTTTTATTAACGGCCTTGAAAAAATTCTCTGGATTTGAAAATGTTTTAAAATTCAATTTCCTTCTTTTCGCATCCTTTTCCATTGCCATTCTCATCAACTCATCATCTTCCAAATAAAACGCTAGTTTGCTCATCTTCTTTCTCCCTTAAAATTCTTTTTTAAGTTTTCTTGCTTCTATATAAGGCAAGTCGTGTGCCAACTTTTTAGCTATAATATTTCCAAGAATTTCAAATAGTTTTGCGTTTTGTATTTAAAGGCCGACCAAAATGCTGGTCACACATAAATAATAACAGCAGGTTGCGTGACCAATTTGCTGGTCACTGACCAGCGGTATGGTCATGTATTTTTTTTCAAAAATAGAATTTGTTTTTTTCAACACCGTTGCCACAATAATTCGAGATTTTGTATGATCATAAAAAAAACACGCCACAATTAGTTGTCGATTTTCACCTGACCAACACCACTTTCAGGGCAAAAAAACCACTTTATAACCCACCTGACCTTAATGGTCTCCCTAAGACCTCTTGCTCTGTTTAATTCTGATAATTGTTCAACCAGTGAGTCCCACTTTTTCATGAAAAACCTCCTTCATTTGGGACAAAAAAGCAGAATCTTACATCTTGTAAATCACTGTAATTAGGTTGTTTCATATCACTTCCAGAAGTTGGAAGCGAAAAACGATATATTTGTTGAAGATATGATGATTCGTATGATGATGTACTTCCACCAAATATCACGGGTACCGGACAGAATAGAAATTATTATTCCCTTGCAACTCGTACTGACGGGATATCTCTTTAGTATCTATTCTATCGCACCGTACTCATCTCAGAGTGTCCACACAGATCATATACAGGAACAAAATATGCTTCTCCATTATATATAAAATAAAAATCAAAATGATAACTAATTGCGTCCGAGGAAAGAAATAGCATATAGAAAATTCCATTGGAATCGAAATCCACTAGCGGAATAAAAAAAGTACTCCCTCCATCAAATTTTGACAAAACTTCTTTAATTTTCTTACCGTTCTTGTAGATATCATATCTATCTGTCTGATAAGAAAAAAAATCAACTTTATCAACTTTATCAATATCACGACAATAAGAAGATATTTGTCCGTATTTTATAATATCAACTCCACGATAATGACCTTTATGTTTGACGTTAAACATAACTTTTTTGTATCTACCACTATCAATCACAGATGTTTTCTCTTCATACCCTTTTTTTACAGGACAGTATGCAATCCTGTCATCAAGTGCCAGTGAAACATTTCTCATTGGAACGGGATTGGTGAAGATAATTCCAAGAAATTGTGATATCCTTTTTTCTGCCTTATAATACGAATAATTGATTTTACGTTTAAATTTTTCGTCGTTTTGATCCACTTTGGTTTCTGTCTTGTATCTTTTCAGTTTCGTCATATCTTGAAGACTGAAATAATACTTGAAATCAATATTGTGTTCTTTTCCTGTCTTGCAATGATTAATTTTCAAATCCAAACCTGATTTTTCAAACGGAGTAATTTTATAAAAATTTGTATCACACCTTTTCAATCCTTTTATATTCAAATCCTTATTTGATAAATAGCACTTATGGCCTTGAGTTTGTTTAATCTCATTGAATTCCCGAACAGGACGGGAATCCGCCTTCTCGAAGTTATCATTGAGTTCACTTCTGCTGTAAGACTCATGATGTGACAAATCCTTGTAAAGAGTACCTTCCATATGACCAAAATCCGGTTTTGGTATCTTATTGATATACTTCATTTCACTTATCTTCTTTTTTTGTTTCGTCACATCTTCAGGTCGTTCAGTATTAGTAGAATCTTTACAACTGATAGTAAAACCCATTACAAGAAAAAAAGACAATGCATAAATTTTAAAAAATGTCTTCACTAACCACATCTCTTTATTTTTTTATTATTACTTTAGCAAGGTCCACGGTCATATCCGCACAGATAACGTACTGGAACAAAATAACCATTTCCATTATATAAAAAATAAAGACAAAAGTGATAATCTATTGCATCAGAACAAAGAAAGATCGTATATGAAATACCATTGGAGTCAAACTTCATCAGTGGAACAAAAAACGTGTGTCCTCCATCATACTGTGGCTTAATTTCATAAATAAGCTCACTGTCCTTATATATATCATATTTTTTCGCAACATATACATCATTAGTTATATAACCCTTTTTCTGAATTAAAAGACTCTTATAATTACCTGTATGCCTTATATTTACACGTTTTTTTTCCTTTGCGTTCTCTTTAAGCATAAAAAGCTTGTCATTTTTTTCATCTTTCGCAAGTCTATAGGAAATTCTCTCATCAAGCAGCAACGACACATTTCTCATGGGAATGGGATTGGTGAGAATAACTCCCAAAAATTGGGAAATACTTTTTTCCGCTCTGTAGTACGAGAAATCATATATGTATTTAAAACTTTCCTCACATTGATCTATGAGTTCTTTTGTTTCTATCTTATATCTCTTTAGCTTCGTCATATCCTGGAGGCTGAAATAATACTTGAAATTAATATCGTGTTTTTTTCCAGTTTTGCAATGATTAACTTTCAAATCCAAACCTGTTTTCTCAAGGGAGGTAATTTGATAGAGTTTTGTATCACACCTTTTCAATCCTTCTATGTTCAAATCCTCGTTGGACAAATAGCATTTAAAACCGGGGTCTTGTTCAATACTATTTGTTTTTGCGATGGGATTGGATTTTGCCTTTTTAAAATTATCATAAAACTTGTGTTTGTAGTAATCATACTTAACAGGGTCACTATAGATAGCCCCCTCCATATGAATAAAACCCGGTTGTGTAATTTTTTTAACTCTCTCCATTTGTTTTATTTGTTTTCTAATTTCTTGCTCATCTGTTTCAAGATTACTTTGTTTAGATTTGTCACAATAATTACAAAGCGCAAAAAGATTGCCTCGCACAAGAAAAAACAATAAAAAAATCACAGAAATTCTCATCACTTATTTCTCCTTGTTTTTTTTCTTATTGCTTCTTGAAATCATTTTATTTTTCCTTTTCAATTCAATCACTGTTTTCTTTCTGCGTAAAGTCCTTTTATTTATCTCCTTCGTACACTTTCTGGTAATTTCATATACTTTTTCCATGGTTTTTGCGTAAGAAACATTCTTAGACTCCGGCTCGGGCCAAGGCTCCCCGTTAATCCAATCACCTATATTCATGGTATTCGGTATCAGTGTTCCGTCATAAACCAAATGACATATCTCCTTGTTTAATGTTCCGGCCCGTACATAGTTATAGCATCTGGCGTGCCCTCCAGAAAAAGAATCACGCACAAAATTCTCTTATTTTTTGGCAGTATCAGAGGTTGCGACACTACCGTCATCCCAATTACTTCCTCTAGGATCAAAATTTTCAAAGAAAATCAAATCCTTTTTAAAGTTTGCATAATAAAAAATTCCAGGCTTTCCTAAAGTAAACATTTCGGGAAGTCCATCTTCTCCAAAATCCCAAGCATGAAACATTTGGGGTGGCCTA
The DNA here is from genome assembly GCA_023137315.1 of Bacteriovoracaceae bacterium. Taxonomy (GTDB): domain Bacteria; phylum Bdellovibrionota; class Bacteriovoracia; order Bacteriovoracales; family Bacteriovoracaceae; genus JAGLPP01. The sequence continues at coordinate 11,963 of JAGLPP010000108.1, read as the reverse complement.
TTAAGACTCCATCCTATTCCACTTGAATCTCGTTTAATTTGAGATACTAAACCCGTTCCACAAAAATTGGAACCAGAATCTGCTATAAACCAAACATCGCCTTCATGCACTAAAAAAGCAACATGAAAAAAAATTTCCCTCATGTGCTCGGTATCTTTTCCTACAAAATTAAGTGACTGTTCATTTATCAGTGGTGGCTCCTTAAGATTTATTGTTCCCTTCGCCACAGAAAAATAAACTTCCTTTTCTCCCAAACGGGAATGTTTAAATGAATTAATTTTGTATCTTGTTCTTTCGCTGTAAAAATTATCTGCCAACTGAAATTTACGAGGTAAAGAAGTTTTCATTTTCTCCTCAATTTCTTTTATCTTCGTAAATTCTTCGACAGGCGTTATACTTAGAAGTCTTGGAATGGATACCTGTTTCCTGCTTTTTGAATATATTGCATACCCCCATTCCCCAAACTGTGCTCTAGGACATTCCACTTTAAGATATTTCTTTTTTGCATTTCTATGCTCTACTTTAATTACCTTTCCATATTCACACGTTTTCCCCGCATACAATAAGCTAGTTTTTTCATGGATAGTATCGGTCTCAAGAAATACAGTCCCTGGCCCATTTTTAAACCGTACAAATTCAAAATCTGAAATAATGCTGTTTTCAGTATCATTCTCATTTAGTTTTCTAGCTATTGTATGTGTTCCCAAATGCAAGAGATAGCAATCGGATAGTGTTTTATATGAAAGAATCATTATTAAAATTATCAAGCTTAATCTTTTAAGCATTTTCGCTCCTGAATTATTTAAGGTGTGCAATACTTGAAGTTATCAAATTCATTAAAAAGAAGTATTACTTTTCTTAATTCATCTAACTTTACCTTTTTCGGTATAATTAAATCCAGATATCTGTTTTCATACCATTCATTTTTAAGCCAAGCGGGAAGTTTATTCACAAAAATGCAGCTAGCATGACCATATGTGGGAAATAACACATACTTACCAATCGAATTCATCTGAGTTCTAGCTGTGACTTCTTCTGCAAATTTAGGAATTGCTACCAAGTATTTTTTACTTGCCAAAGATAGAGGAGTAAAAAAATCTCTGGTTTTAATCCAAAATATTTTTGTAACCTCTTCAATTTTTTTTACCTTTCTATGAGAAAGCAGCCTTGTATCATCTATATAGTTTGTAGGATGTCCATTGTTTTTCATCATCTTCGAACCTTTCCCAAGTTTAATCCAATTCTTATTTACCTCCAAAACTTTAAAATCCTCTAAATTATTCCAATCTCCACCATATTCAAGCTGATAGCAATGAATTAACTTATGCGCCTTGGATTCTTCTCTGGGCTCTTTATAAAGCTGGATAGTATTTTTTAATCCACAAATATGATAGTTCATATTTTTATGAACAACCAGATTATAAGGTTCAATCTGCATTGGCCCACTTTTTATTTTTACCTCGAAAAAATCTTTCTTACTCATTAATCCAATATGTTCCAAAATAAGGCGCCTACTTTTTTGCTTATATTCCTCATCTCCCCTTTCGGGTAGGAATTTCAAAACCTCTTTATCATCCTTAATGTTTTTTAAAAGTTCTTTCATAAATCCAAGACAGGCTACTTGATTATTCATTCTAAATGAGTGCTTAGCATGACAAGAGAAGTCGAAGATAAATTTCTTTAACGCTGTTTTGTAATCGTCAATGATTTTTGATTTAATAATATCTTCAAAAACACGTTCTTTACAAAGCAAGGCGGAAACAGAAATCAACGTCTCTTTTTTACAACCAAAATCTGAAATAGATATTTTCCCAAGTAGTATATCCAATAAATCCTCAAATTTTTTAAATACTAACGCAGAAACAGGACAACCTTTTCCACAAGATGACCGATTCTTTCTAACTGGATAGCCACCTAATTCAATAATATTTTTCAACCTATAATAGTTTCCTTCGCAAAGAGCTTTGGATGCCAGATCGTTGAGTTCATTTTTTTGTACTTTCTTTAACTCAGAAAAATCAAATTTCGGTTTAAATATTTCCTCTAGAAAACTTCTAACTTCAAGACTTATCTTGCTTAATTTTTCAAAATCCTTCGTTTCCAGTTTAGCTCCCAAGTCAATTAACTTTTTCAAAGAATTTTTGCTCATTTTAGGTGCTGCAAAAGACAAAATCTTACTCTGGAAAAAAGAACGTGGATCAACTTTATTTATATCCATCCCCAAAGAAAGTAAAACCTTTACCGATTCAATAACCTTATCTTCATTGTCTCGATTAGTGCAATTAATAATTCTCCTGAAAAAATCATAATTTTTAAATTTTTCTGGCCTTTGCGATACAATAAAACGTAAGACCTTTGGGGTAAGACTAAGAATTATTTGGGATTCAAAACTCTGACTAACTTCATAAGGTCGATCAAACAAATCTGGTTCCTCTCGTAAAATTTTCTTTACTTCTTCAACATCTCCCGCCTTAACAAACATCCAAAACGGATGATGTTTACTCGACCCGACTTCAGACTCTCTCTGAATTGGCTTATTAATAATACCTTCTTGTTTTATCTGACTTTCAGTTTTTTGGGGTTTCACTACTTCTGTGATCTTTTTCGTATCGGTAGAATTTTTACAACTTGTTACAAAATTAATCACAAGAAAAAAAGACAATGCAAAAATTGCAAAAATTAATTTCATGAGTTACTTCTTCTTATTTTTTTTATTATTATTTTTTGAAATCATTTTCCTCTTCCGTTCCAATTCTATAGTTCTTTTCTTTACAAGTAAAATTCTCCTATTTATCTCCTTCATGCTCTTTCTGGTAACATCACGTACATATTCCATGGTTTTTGCGTAAGAAACATTCGTAAGCTCATCAGGCTCAGGCTCTGGCCAAGGCTCCCCGTTAATCCAATCACCTATATTCATGGTATTCGGTGTCAGTGTTCCGTCATAAACCAAATGACATATCTCCTTGTTTAATGTTCCAGCCTGTACATAGTTATAGCATCTGGCGTGACCGGATGGACCTATTGACGCATTAAAGTTTACACCTGAATGATGGTAAGAGGTGCTGTAAAGATCCCCAACACCTCCATTAATTGTTCCGGCCACCCACCCTTGGCTCATTGCTTTTCCACCATTAATAATTTTCCCTCCTTTAAAAAGATGTAGCGTATGATAAACACCACCTTTCCAAAACCCTTTATCTCCATCAAAAATACTGTTATCAATGATTCCCTCAACGATCCCTTGGCCAGAAACATCTGAATTGTTCCTCACATTACCGTTAATAAAAAGGTGTGCAAAATTATTTGATAAACTGGGGACATAACTTATAATTTCAGAGTCGGAAATTGTGGCATCCGATATTATAAGATTCTGAAACAATTTAGTATTTGAAATTGTTGAATTTCCAATACTGATTTTATCGCCATGAATTTCCGTACCAGTGATTATTGAACTTCCATCAATAGCAACATTTCCAACAATGCTTGAATTATTAATCGTCAACGGTGTTGGACTGCTATTAAAAATAATAACCTTCGCAGTTGATTCCAACGAATCAACATGATCTGATTTGGCACTTGTACAAATACTGCTGGAAGAAATATTCACATTACCTTGAATATTCACAGAATCACAATAATCACCTATGGCAACATTTTCCAACATCACCGATTCTCCATCAAGAAAAATATTTCTTCCATTAATTGGCCCATCCCCACAAAGTCTTGCATTATTTATAATATTAATATCTCCCTGTCTGAGAGAATCAAGCAAGCTATATATAACATCAGAATCATTCATGTCACACGAAGAAGAATCACAATATAAATCTAATAAAATTTCAAAAGAAATAAACCCACCAGCCGGATCGGTTTTTACCGCATAATCCCCGGTATTTCCATCTTTGTTGCAATCATCAATAATATGCACCAGCCGATGCTGTCTTTCTGAACAATGCAAGCTACTGTTTATTCCAACCGATCTAACCATGTATTTGTCAATATCAAGATCACCATCAAACTCAATTCGTATTTTTTTCGAATTAGATTCAGGCTTCGTAACAACCAAATCAGACAAATTATTATTCGATGTTTTATAGGATTCCCAAACAACATCCTCCTTATCTTCATCTATAACGATAAATGAATGTTCTTTTGCTTTTGAATCCATTTCAAATTCATTATAAAACTTGCCATTTTCAAACCCTCTTTTGGATACGATCGAGTCAAGATTTGGATCTTCTAAGTTTTTTGGATAAATCTTCTCTCCGTCAAATCTTGCAACCTTTATATGCCAGTGATTCTTGTGTATATTATCATAAGCAATAACCTTCTCTCCCGATAGATTCAGAAGACATGTAAACTTGGCAAGATTTTTATGATAGCCATCAGACTGGGTAGCAAAAACTTTAGAAATCCAATCAGCTGCATCTGACTCTTCCATCATTTCCCATAGATCCTCCATCGCTTTAAAGTCAATTGTATTTTTGCGTTTGTCTAAATTGAAGTTTGTTGTCATCAAATCAAACCTATAGCCATCCTGATGAAAGCCGTGTGGTTTAAAAAAACCCTCAGGAGAACTCCCCTTATAACTACCATTGATATTTGAAACATCACCCACTCTGAGATTGAGACCACTAATATCCTTTAGAACATCAAGAATCTCAATCGTTTTTTTCTGTGACCAAAAATCACCGAAGTCAGGATATCCGTGATTGTATTCGCCATAATGACTTGATTTATCAAGATTGTGACTTCTTAAAATGTTCACTGGTTTAAATATCTGAATTACTTTACTATGGGGAAATAATTTTTCTGGTGTTGATTTTGAATAGGTTGTATAATTCATTTCTATCGAAATTCCCATATCCTGTGTAAAGTTTATCCCGGTACAGCGAAAATCAAATAAATATGAATCCAAATCATCAATTGATGATTGATATCTATAATAAAAAGGTCTGGCTTGGATTCCGGCTAAATCATGAACCCCCGCTATCGAATCACCTGGAAAAATGGTACACGTCGTACTCCCCTGTCGGAGAATAAAATTATCAATTTCGATTGACGCAATATCATCATCCAATTCCTGAAAATCTATTTCTCCATAAATCGTATTTTTAAGATTAAGAGAATACTTGTTAAAATCACCTACACTTAAAAAATCAAGAGGGTAAAAGCTGGTCGCTGAATTATTGTCCATGGATGTTGAATCAATCTCTCTAAGTTTAACCCGAATTCTTTGGTCAAAACCAGAAATTGGAAATGTTGTCTCAACATATGTAGGAAGGAGAGTTTTTAAAGGTTCACTCTCATAAAAAAGTGAATCAACCCAGGTCGTTTTTGTTTCCATAAATGATTTATAGCGAACAAATAAATAGATAACATCTCCATCATCGGCTAGAACAGAAACCTCTTTTTTAATTTCGTATGATTCCACATAATCAAGATCTTCGGAACTCGCCGTGTAAAATTCCATTTCCCCACTGGTTTTATTCAATAAAATAATTTCACCGTAATTTTCCATATTGGCAGATGAAAAAGTAATTTCATGCGAAAGAAACTTTTTATCTCCTTGGTGAACAAATATCCTTGAATAGAAAACATCCTGTCCTACAGGAACATTCACGGCCAGTTTTCTTTGTCCATCTGAATCATCAACATAAACATGGTTTTCAGTATAATCCCACCCTTGAAGTCCCAAACTTAAATCATTGTTATCTACTGAACTTGGCTGCCCAATATTATTTAAAACAAGCGTCTTAGAACTCTCATTTTTATGGATTCGATCATGCACAATACTGTCACCATCAATTCCCCAAACATAAAGATCCAATGTCGGTGCATTATTTATACTAATTTTTCCCACAGCATCACTAAAAACCTTAAATTTTATCTCATCGAATTTCGTCAAAAACACTTCATATTCTTTATTGGGAACAACCCTTTGAGATTCATCAATAATCTGAAGATCAAGCGTCTTTGCTCCTGCAAAAAAACGAATTGTTCTGTAGATATAATTTTCATTCTGATCATATGCCAAAAATGTTACGTTATTTTCTCCGTCAAGAGCTTCAAATGTCCCCTCTATCTTATTATTAGATGTTTTTTGAAATTTATCAGTAATCTCCACTTCACCATTAATGAATATGGAAAAATCATGGTCATCAAGATATCCCCCCCCCAACACTTCAAATGACAGGTTTAGATTTTGTGGATTAAAAATTTTGGGATTAACTCCTTCAATATTAACATCAAACTCGGAAGGTATCTTCAGAGGGTCATTCAAACTGGAAATAGTTACAGACCTTGTGGCCGTTCCAACAAGATTGGAGTCTGAATGAACCATTAATCTAATTTCATAGATACCTGTTTCTTGATACTGATGACTAACTCTACTTTCGTAATAAGTTGTCCCATCTCCCATATCCCAATAAACATCCGAAATATATCCGTCTTCAACAGATGACATGTATGAGTCCAATGTTAATTGCCCTCTAAAATTTCCATCTGCATCCGTACCGCCAGCAATACTAATCACTGCTTCAGGAATTGCTCCCGTGCCCGTATTTCCAGTTACGTTAACGGATATATTTTTCGTGGAAGATAGTCCACTTTCATCCGTCACCGTCAAACTTATATTTTGAATTCCTATATCCTCAAAAAAATGATAAGCTATTTTTCCTGTTTTGATCGTGCCATCATCAAAGGTCCAGGTATATCCAATGTTTTGATTTTCATCGGGGTCACTTGAGTTGGATGCATCAAGAGTAATAATCTCAAACTCCTCAACTTCCGTGGAACTGACAGTGAAATCAGCAATTGGAATATGATTTTCCTTAATTTCGATTAAATAATCTATTCTACCTTCTTCACCAATATCATCAGTCACTACCAAAGTAAGCATGTATGTACCAACATCAAGAAACTGGATATCAACTTCTTTTCCAAAATATGTTCTCCCATCATTTAGAACCCAACGATAATCAATAATATGTCCATCAGGATCGCTGGAAGTTGCTCCTGTAAATTTTAAGTTTGTTGGTGCATACAAATTTTGCCCAAATATAAGAACTCTTGCTACCGGAGCATCATTTACTGATTTCACACTGATTGTAACCGTCGCGAAAGTCGCGGCATCGACCTTGTTGCCTACACCGTCATTTGCAATATAAGTAAAACTGTCATTTCCTGAAAAGTTTAAACCTGGACTGTAAGTACACACCAAGTCAGATGTATTTTTAAGACAATCTTTTAATTCACCATTTTGCGGATCGTTCACAATCCTATAAGTCAAAGTATCACTATCAACATCTATCGCCCCTCTCAGGGTAATCACAACATCCATATCCTCATCAGTTTCAACACTTTGATCTCCAACCATCACAGGTGCATCATTCACCGGGTTTACGTTGATTGTAACCGTCGCAGGAGTCGCGGCATCAACCTTGGCAACACCATCATTTGCAATATATGTAAAACTGTCCGAACCAGAGTAGTTTTCATTGGGAATGTAGTCACATTCAAGATCACCCGTTAACCCAAGGCAGTTTTCAATTATTCCACGAGTTGGTGGTGTGACAATTTTATAAGTAAGTGTGTCGTTTTCAACGTCAGTGGCACCGCTTAACAGAATTGGTAATGCGATATCCTCATTGGTTTCAACGTTTTGGTTTCCAATCATTACTGGAGCATCATTCACAGCTACTACATTAATTGTAACTTTCGCGAAAGTCGCGGCATCAACCTTATTGCCTACACCATCATTTGCAATATAAGTAAAACTATCCTCACCAGAGTAGTTTTCGTTGGGGATATAGTCACATTCAAGATCGCCCGTTGATCCAAGGCAGTTTTCAATTATTCCACGAGTTGGTGGTGTGACAATTTTATAAGTAAGATTATCATTTTCAATATCCGTGGCACCGCTTAACACAATTGGTAATGCGATATCCTCATTGGTTTCAACGTTTTGGTTTCCAATCATTACTGGAGCATCATTTACTGATTTCACGTTGATTGTAACTGTTGCTGTCTCCTCGGAATCAAGCTGTCCATCATTTGCCTTGTAAGTAAAAGAGACCTTTCCAAAATAATTTGCCTTCGGTATGTATTCGCAATTTAAATTATTTGTTCCATTTAGACAATTTACAAGCGTTCCTTCCGAAGGAGGATTCACAAGGTGATACGTTATCGAATCACCATTTGCATCTGTGGCCGTATTAATTTGAAATTGAACTACATGATCCTCAGGCGTGTCAACTATCTGATCTTCACCAACAACGGGATAACCGTTCACTTTCAGAGCGAACTCCATCTTATCCAATACGATGTGTGATCGTTCCAAATTTTCCGTAAGTTTTTTAATCTGATTTTTATGCCCTTTGCGTTTTGGATTTAAGCGTTTAAGATGTGAAACAAATTTTTCATATTGTTCCCTGTAAACAAGCCACGCCTCACAAGTGAAAACATTATTATCTCCGACAGATAATTTGGGTGTTCTATAGTAGTAGGTTTTACCGATTTTTTCGATCTCAACCCGGTTATTTTTATTTAAAAAAAATCCGACAGGAATTATTTTATATAACGGATGTGAAATTTTATCTTCAACTGTTATTACAAAAGATGCTTTCTCCCGCTCTGTATATTTAAGATTTCGATGATTGGGGGAAATTCGCAAAAAATTATGATTTTCACTATTCCCTGCAAAACTTTTAAGTTTTACAATATCCCAATTCTTCTTGAGAAATTTTCCGGCAGTACGTTCCAAAGAATTATCGGCAAAAGAACTATTTATAATTCCAAGCAAAATAAAAATCAAAAGTAATGTTTTCATTGTTTTCCCCTGCCGCCTTTTATCGACTATTAGTATTTTATAAAACTGCCAACTCAAAGAGTGACATAATCCGTTCTCTTTTTCTCTCTGTAGATTTCAACAAATCCAACGGTGCTTGGAAAAAAAATACTCCGTTTATGTCCCAATCCGAGCTGCGCACGCCAATTCCCCCCCCAACATTTCACCTCATCATTGACCAGCAAAGCGCATGTATGGTGGCCTCCTGATGCAACCGCCTGAACATCTGCTTCCAACTGAATCGTTCCTATAGAGCTGGGAAATTCATCATCGCCTATATACTTAACGTATCCTTGCCCAAGCTGTCCAAATGCACCATATCCCCAGCATTTGAGCTTTCCATTTTGTAATACAACACATATATGATATCCTCCCCCGGCAGAAATATCTCTTACCTTCTCCCCCTGTTCATCTATGCTGATTACTTCAACCTCTGACGGATTTTCGTCATCTCCAACAACCAAAATATCCGGATATCCAAGACCAAGCTTCCACGTATCACTAGGGCCCCAGCAACGCATTTCACCATCTTCAAGAAGGGCACATGCATTACTCAAATTCGCTGCAATTTGGATAACCTTTCTTCCCTCCGTATCCACATTCACAAAATCATCTGATGGTTCATTTATTACTCCAACATCTTTCATCCCCAAAGAACCGTAATTAAAACTCCTGCAATAAGAATTTCCGTCTATCTCTACACAATGATGGCCTTTATTCCACCCCCAGCATTTTAAATTTCCTCCTACAAGCAAAGCACAGGTAAAATTGCTACCCGCTGCAACCTGAATAATTTCTCCTCCAACTTGAACATCTGGTACATCTTCTGGATATTCATTGTCCCCAACATTAAGATGATGTCCAAGTCCAAGCTGTCCATGAAAATTATACCCCCAACATTTTAATCTATTGCCTACAAGGATCGCACAAGTATGCAATTCACCAGTTGAAATCTGAATTACCCTGTCTCCTAATTTAATGTCTGGTACATTACCTGGGAGTTCATTATCACCAATAAGATTCGTATGCCTAAGTCCCAATTGTCCATAGTCATTACGTCCCCAACATTTTACATTGCCGTTTTCCAACAATGCACAGGTATGAAAAAAACCTGATGAAATCTGAATTGCTTTTCCTCCAAGGAAAATTGAAGCAACATCAGCAGGCACTTCATTGTCTCCAATATATTGAGTGTGCCCTAAACCTAATTGTCCATAATTATTGAATCCCCAACATTTCACTTCTCCATTTGATAGAAGTGCACAGCTATAGAGGAGACCCGCCGCAATATCGGTTACACGAACTTGCGTAACAGAAATCACAACTTTTGAAACATTTTCCGAATCTTCGATTCCATCTGAAGCTTTATAAGTAAATTCAACTTCTCCCGTAAAACCTTGCGGTGGAGTAAATTCACATTCAAGATCATTACTATTATTCAGACATTTTGTAAGACTTCCTACACTCGGTTCGGTAACAAGGCTATATGTTAATTCGTCACCATCAACATCACTCGCTTTTGCAAGTGTGATCGTGGAAATTTCGTTTTTACACACCTCGAAATTTTGATCGGACTGAAAAACAGGGGCATTGTTCACCTTGAGTGCCAAATCAATTATATCCAGAGTGATGTGATTCTGTTTTAATTTCTGCCTCAACCTTTCGATCAACTCCTTATGAATTTTCCAGTTTGGATTTAATCTCCGCAAATATGAAGTCGTTTTTTCATACTGTTCCTTGTAAACAAGCCACGCCTCCCCCGTAAAAACATTCTCATTATGAGCTAACAGCTTCGGAGTCCTGTAATAGTAAGTTTCTCCAACTTTATTAATCTCAACCGGGTTATTCCTGTTTGGAAAGAATCCAACAGGAATTATCTTTAGCAAGGATGAGGAGGTCTCCCCCTTTATCATTAAAACAAAGAATGCTTTTTCTCCAACATCGTATTTGAGATTTTGATGATTGGGATAAATCTGCAAAAAATTATGTTTTCCACTATTTTCTGCAAATCTTTTGAGCTTTCCAATATCCCAATTCTTCTTGAGAAATTTTTCAATCGAATACTCTAGAGAGTTATTTGCAAAAGAACTGTTAACAATCCCGAATAAAACAAAAATCGAAAATAATCGTTTCATCATTTTTCGATCCTTTTATTGTCGTAACTAAATCCCTTTAGGACCTTTGTCGCGCCGACACCCACGATATCTCTAACGAAATAATTTTCAACCAATTGTGCGATAAAGGGTAATCCTTTACCAAGAACAACTCTTGCAGGCATCCTAAAACACTTAGTCATGCCATCGATCGGAATCGGAACTGGAGCCGGTACATATTGTTTGCAAATTCTGGTAGTAAAATCAATTATGACCGTTTGAATATTTACCGATGAAATTATCACACTACCGTGGGATAATGTTTCCATATCAACCGTAACTTCCGTTATGTTTTCATCAGCGTCAGATAAGCCACCCAGATATTTTCTCAGATAGTTTCCATAAAATGCTGTAAAATTATCACGCGCAATAATTTCACCAGAGGAGGTCTTGGCATACTGATCGGTTTTTTCAATAACAGCATCCTCTATTATCTGTGATCCTTCACAGTCTGCAGTAACTGTACCATCTGAATTCTGAATGAATTTACAGTTCTTTTTTTCAAACCGTGCTAAATCTCCAACCTTGAAACTTTGATCAAAGTCGGAAATTGCCAAGAATGTATCCACTTGATTCAGAATATTATTGGGATCGTTTATTTGAACGTCTCCATATGAGAGATTCGTCAAACAAACCACGAATGAGATTATACAAATTAATTTTGCCATTTTACCTCCAGTTTTGTGATTATTCCTGAACAAACATGACCGTTTCTTCCATCGTCACAAAAGAAAGCATTTCTTCAAGGGCATCATAATAGTTGGATATGACTTCACTCATGCGCTTAACCCTCAAATCATAATATTCATATCTCAAGGGATCGTGCGGATAGCTGTTTCTGAGGATAATATAATCCGCCCTGCTTTTTTCTGCCTTGGCAATTCCGTCTCTCAAATTCTGCGCTTTTACCGCCTTTCTAATGTAAAGACTCACTTTGAGCGTTTTTTCACCGACGTGTT
>JAGLPP010000107.1 GCA_023137315.1 Bacteriovoracaceae bacterium | reverse complement strand
CTTCCGGCTAAATTTGTTAAAGGATATATCGAAACGCTGGCCGCTCAAAACAATGTTAAGGCTTTTATCGTCTTCAGTGCTGGTTTTAGTGAGATGGGAGAAGATGGACGAAAATTAGAAGAAGAAATTGTTGCGATTGTTAATAAACATAATGCTTCGTTGATAGGACCAAATTGTATTGGAGTGATTACTCCCAGCTATAATGGAATATTTGCCGGACCTATACCCAAACAAAATCCCAACGGATGTGATTTTGTCAGCTGTTCCGGCGCCACTGCCGTCTTTGTCATTGAAAAAGGCATTCCCATGGGATTGACCTTTGCCAGTCTTTTTTCTGTTGGTAACAGTGCTCAGATTAGTGTGGAAGAGATAGTTAAATATTGGGATGAAACCTTTGATCCTCAAAAAAGTTCCAGGGTTAAACTTCTGTATATGGAAAGTATTGACCATCCTCAGGTACTCTTAAAACATACTTCTTCCCTGGTGAAGAAGGGGTGTAGAATTGCCGCTATTAAGTCCGGCACGTCTGAAGCGGGAACAAGGGCAGCTTCGTCTCATACCGGAGCCTTGGCCACATCTGATTTGGTGGTTGATGCGTTATTTAAAAAAGCGGGAATAGTGAGGTGCTACAGCCGAGAGGAACTGGTAATTACTGCTGGAATATTTATGCACGATATCCCCAGAGGAAAAAATGTGGCAATCATTACACAGGCAGGTGGACCAGGGGTAATGTTAACAGACTCTTTGGAAAAGGGAGGATTGTGTATTCCCCAAATGGAAGGAGAATATGCTGACCAGCTTCTTTCCAAATTGTATCCGGGGTCATCTGTTTCCAATCCAGTGGATTTTTTAGTTACTGGCACCGCCCAACAATTGGAAAACATAATTGATGATGTTGAAAATCATTTTAATAACATTGATGTCATGGTGATAATTTTCGGTTCGCCTGGATTGTTTGATTCACACCAGGTTTACGATGTTATCAATAGTAAGATGAAAGATTGTTCAATACCAATATTTGTTGTTCTTCCATCAATCGTTTCAGGGAAGAAAGATATCGATTATTTTAAATCCCTTGATAGAGTGTTTTTTTCTGATGAAGTATCTTTTGGTAATGCTCTGACAAATGTGGTGACTACTTTACATGCTGATAAGTTTGAGACAGATAACAAAATTCTTTTTTGCCAGGAGTTTAGCGCGAAAGAAAAAGATCAAATTAGAAGTATTATTGAAAGTGGTGGAAATGGATATCTTCCTCCACAGGACGTTCAAAAACTTTTGGATTTGGCAGGGATATCCAGAGTTAATGAAAAAATTACGGACAACAGGGATGACGCCATTAAATTCTCTCAAGAGATAGGATATCCCCAGGTGATGAAGATCGTTGGGCCGGTTCATAAAACGGATGTTGGTGGTGTAATTCTTAATATTAAAAGTGCAGATGATGCTGCTTTAGCCTTTGATAAACTAATGATTAATAAAGAAGCCACTTCTGTATTAATCCAACCAATGATTGATGGACTGGAGCTTTTTATCGGCTGTAAGGCGGAAGAAAGGTTTGGCCATCTTATTCTCTGCGGTCTGGGAGGTATTTTTATTGAGACAATAAAAGATTTTACAGCAGCTCTTTGTCCTGTCGAAAACAAGCAGTCCATACAAATGATTGAGTCTCTTAAATCATACCCACTGCTCAAAGGAGTCAGAGGGCAAGCAGGTATAAATATAAAAGCATTTTCCGATACTATTCAACGTTTATCATCTCTGCTCAGCATTGCGCCAGAGATTGACGAACTTGATCTAAACCCTCTTTTTGGCACCCGGGAAAAAGTAGTGGCGGTAGATGGAAGAATTAAAATAGCGAGGATGAGATAATGATTAATAATACTTCTATTTCTTCTGAAATTATCAAAAGACAGATAAATAACTCAGGGATAAAAAATATTGGGCTTGCATCAATTCGAGAGATGAGAAAAATAATCAACAAAATTGAAGAAGAGAGTGGGCAAAAATTTATTCGAATGGAAATGGGGGTTCCAGGACTAAAACCTCCAGTGGTGGCCATGGAAGCTGAAATTGAGTCACTACAAAGCGAAGTTAGTTCTAAATATCCGGACATTGATGGTATCCACGAACTAAAATATGAAATTTCACGATTTGCTAAAAACTTCATTGATATAGAAGTTTCTTCCAGAAGCTGTATTCCCACAGTCGGTTCGATAAATGGTGCTTTTATCTCACTTATGGTTGCCGGAAGGGCACATAAAAAGCAGGATACGGTTCTGTTTTTAGATCCGGGATTTCCTGTACATAAGCAGTTGGTAAAAATGTTGGGACTTAAGCAGACCAATTTTGATGTATATAATTATCGAGGCGAAAAGCTAAGAGACAAATTGGAATCATTTTTAGCAAGTGAAAATATATCCACTATTTTGTACTCCAATCCAAACAACCCCAGTTGGATATGCTTTACCGAAAAAGAGCTTCAAATCATTGGCGAACTGGCCAATAGATATAACATTACAGTACTTGAGGATTTAGCATATTTTGCCATGGATTCCCGTACGGATCTATCTGTTCCAGGTAAGGCCCCGTTTCAGCCAACTGTTGCCAGGTATACTGATAACTACGTTCTTCTAATCTCCAGCTCCAAAACCTTCAATTATGCTGGATCACGAATTGGGATGATGTTGATTTCAGATAAATTGTTTGATGCTGATTTTCAAGATCTTCTTGAATATTATTCCTCATCCAATTTTGGTCATGCCGTGCTTTTTGGTACAATCTACCCAACTACTGCAGGAGTTTCCCATTCATCTCAATATGGATTGGCAGCTATTTTAAAGGCCGTAAATGATGGCAAATACAAGTTTACCTATGAGATAAACGAGTATTCAGAGCGTGCTAAAATCATGAAATCTATTTTTTGTAATAATGGATTCAAGTTAGTCTATGACAAAGACGAGGATCAACCTCTGGCAGATGGCTTTTTCTTTACAGTCTCATATCAAGGTATGTCAGGAGAAGAATTGGTAAAAGCTCTTTTTTTCCATGGCATTAGCGCTATTTCTCTGGAGGCCACTGGTAGTGAAAGAAAAGAAGGGATTCGGGCGTGCGTTTCACAGGTTTCCCAGAATCAATTTTTGGAGTTGGAAAAACGTTTGCAACAATTCCATCAAGATAATAATGTAAATCATAAAAATTGTCACATACTGGAGCATGATGCAGCTATGTTGGCAATTCAAGCAGCAACAAGCTCGAATGAAGTAATGCTTTCAGAAAGATAAACTTTCTTTTTTTAGTGCGAACTTGAACTTCACATATTATGGGCCATTGCAGTCACTTAACATATTACAAATTTATAGATGTAAAAACATAAAGAGAGGATGGTTATGGATCTTGGAGTAGAACAAGAAAAGACTTTGAAAAGTCAAAGAATGAATTACGGACTGTTTGCCAGACTTCTATTTTTTATGATGGATGTTTTTTATGGAAAAAAAAGAACGTTGGTGAAATTCAGAATATTGGAATTGTTGGCAAGAATTCCGTATCAAGCGTGGGAACAGGGTGCTTATTGCGATATTACCCGTAAGTACGAAAATACCGGACGGGCATATAAAATTCATCAGTTTCTCAAAAAAACACGCGAGCAGCAGGATAATGAGTTATGGCATCTTTTGATTTTGGAGGAATTGATTCAAAATATGAATATAAAAGAAAATTATATATATCATGGGATATTCCCTCAACTGGCAGCGTTTATGTACTATATTGCCTCCTGGTTGATATACAAGATTAATCCAAGGATAAGTTTTACATTCAATGCCTGGTTTGAAGATCATGCGGAACATGAGTACATGCTATTTACAAAGGAGAATCCACAGTTTGATCAAATGGAGTTTGATAGCACTTTTAAATCGGTCTATGGAGATTATAAAACCTATGGTGATGTTTTTCGCAGAATTGGTGTCGATGAACGAAAACACAAAAAAGAGAGTCTGGAGTATTTAGAGCATTTTGACCTGCCAACAATATAAGGCATGTCGAATAAAATCCAATTGATTGTTAATTGAGTTACAACCGTTTGTTTTTATAGAGTGAATAATTTAACTACTCGAAAAGACAAAATGTATAACTCAATAAAAAATCATTAAATATTATTAAAAATTGTACCGATAACGTAGTAGTTATGAGTGCGTGATATAATGATGGGTACGATTTAAGTGCGTGTATTAGGAATAGGTACGTGATCTCAAAGGATAGTGTTTATGCGTTTGCATGTTTCCTTGAGGAAAAATTTCTTATTTTTTATCTTGTTGATATCAAATTTATCTTTGATAAGTGGTTGTTCTAAAAAATCTCTTGAAATAATATATCCAAATTTATTTACCGATTCTCTAGACGAAATCATTTTAGTTAATTCTCCAAGCGAAATTATTTTGGTCAATCCGGCGAGTTCGCCAGGAAACGATACAACATTGGAAGTTCAGGTAAAAGGGGTTTCTTCAGGATACACGGTAGGTTTGTATTCCGATGCAAGTTGTACCGCAACCGAAGTGCAAAGTGGAGTTGCATCAGGAACAACAATAAGTTTGATAACTTCAGTATTGTCTGAAGGTAGTTATACGTTTTACGCAAAATCGACAGACACGGCCAGTAATTCATCAACCTGTTCATCCGCAAGTGTGTTTTACGAACTTGATCTTACAGACCCACCTGTTCCGGATGGATTAAGTCTGATTAATCCCGCAAGTTCGCCAGGAAATGATACTACACTGGAAGTTCAAATAACCGGAGT
>JAGLPP010000106.1 GCA_023137315.1 Bacteriovoracaceae bacterium | reverse complement strand
TCCCCGGGTGAGAAAACCCATCGCCCGGGAACGTACAACAAATATTAATTAATTAACTTACTTCCTTCGGGAAGAACACCCTCTCTCTCTATCTCTCTCTCTCTCAAAAAAGGGGATGGTCAAGACGACCGTCCCTTTTTTATTTTTTGTTTTTTAAATAATCGTCAATACCTCTCACTACCGCGGTAGCGTAGGCATCTTGGAACCTTGGATCGAGAATCTTTTTCAGATCGCTGGAATTTGACAAAAAACCGACCTCAAGAAGCACTCCCGGTCTTTTCGACAGTGCCAGGACATAGAAGAGTCCGGCCCGGACTTTTCTGTCCTTCATCTTGAATTTTTTTATAACTCTCTTGCTCAAATGATAATGAATATTGAGGGCCAGATTTTTTGAATTTTTGACAGTTCTCTCCACAATCAGATCCGTAATGATCTGTCTGACAATAAGATCCCCTCCGGCCAATCCAACATTTTCAACCTCTTCAACCTTTTTCACGGCCACATCATTATGATTATCAAGATAGTAGGTTTCCACTCCTTTTGAAACACTACTAAAATTGGAATTCATATGGATGGAGATAAACAGATCGGCCTTTACTTTTTCAGCAATCTCCGCTCTCTTTTCAAGACTTATTGTGCGATCCAGACTTCTGGTCAAATGAACCGTATATTTTTTTTTGCGTAATTTTTCCTGGATTTTCCTGGCGTACGGCAACACAAGATCCTTTTCAAAGTAATACTTTACGCGTTTTTTACCGTTAACCTTATAAGTTATTTTTCTGGTTGCACCACGATCCTCTCCTCCGTGCCCCGGGTCCAGAAGAATTGTGTAGGCATTTGCCTGCAACACAATCAAAAAAAATAAAGACAAAAAAATAATTCCTGATCTCATATCAATAAATTTTCTTCAAACGATGTCCTGGAAAATAATATCCAAGAATCTGCTTGTAGTCCCAACCAATTTTTGCAAGATACTTCGCCCCGATTTGCGACATTCCAACTCCGTGCCCCCGGCCCAAACCACTGACTCTCAGAATTCCGCCTTTTTTTTTGATTTCAAATGTATTGGAACCAAAGACTTTCCTTCCAAAAAATCTTCTAAAAAACGTCTTATCGATAAGATAAACCCTGTCACCGATATACACCCTGAGCTTTAAATTTTCCTTCCTGTCCGGCGCAACAAGAACTTTGCCGAAGATTTTTGATTTTTTCAACTTCTTGCCAACATGTTTTTTCATATACCACTTTAAAAAACGCCTGAATTTTCTTATTCCAATTTTTGTCTTCCAATTAAAATGGCATTTTTTGTATGGCCTTTTCACCCTTCCATAACCGTCCACATGATTGTCCCAGACATGTTCAGGAAGAAGCGTTTTCCCTCCACTCTCCGCATGAAAAAAAATGGGAGTCATCCTGCCTTTTGATGTTACAAGAATTTCACCACCTGTCTCCATTGTGGCATTTTTGGTTGTTGCGGTTATATCAAAAAAGGTTCCACTCACCTGGTGTTTCTCTGAATTTTCAAGATCATAATGTGCCTTGTATCCAAGTTTGCGCGAAACCTGTTGTGAATGAATTTTGTGAAGAGCATAGGTTCTTGCGGCGACAGCTTGCGCTTTTAATGCCTCAATCGGCCATTTTTCATTCATCTCCTTGGAAAGAAGGGATGGGATATAATTTTCAAGATCGGTTTCATGAACAACATCACAACTATTTTGCCACGGACTCGTTAAAACCAGAAGTTTGCCTTTGTATTTTTCATTCTCAAACGTAACCAGACCTGTTGCTGAAGAAAGCGAGGCCAGAAGAATCGGTTTTCTCTTTGAAATATCCGTCTTAAAAAAATTAGTACAATTAAATTTGATTCTTTTGCGACCGCTGAAAACCTTAAGATCCCGTTTGGGAAAAAGATATCGTGTAAGATCGGTACCGCTTATATTCAATGAACCAAGCGACTCACCAACTCTTATTCTCACTTTTGGAATTTTTCCAAAGGCCGGACTTTTATTGATACTGGCCATGGAAACAGGAACCATAGAAAAAATAATAAGAAGAAAAATAACTAATTTAACATTTTTCAAAACAACCTACCCATCCTTGGAACGGTCGATTTCTCCAACTTCATGGACTATGATAGCTTGTGTCAAAGAATATCTCAAGAAGAATCAGGAAAGAATTTTCATCACTTTCTGCAAATCAAGCCATGCAGAACGCTTCATATTGGGATTTATTAAAAGAAAATCCGGATGGAATATTGGAATAAACCTGAAAGAAACTTCACGGCCGTCTGAAAAAACAAGTTTCCTGTTAAAAAACCTGCCGTGAATTTTTGACATTTTCTCCTCTCTGCCCAAAAGAAGATTTGTTGCAAAAACACCAAACGCAACCACGATCCTTGGCCTTAAATGAAAAATTTCCTTATAAAGATTTTTTGAACATTCGGAAACAATAATTTTAGGCCCGGTAAAAACATCTTTTATCGGATGGCACTTAAGTGAAAAAGTGACATGCCATTTTCCATTTTCAAGCTTCATGGCTTGAATCATTTTATTAAGCAAATCCCCCTTTTCGGAAGTAAATGCCTCCAACGCCGTGGCCTTTCTTTTTGGATAATCACCGACAAAAAGAACATCTATTCCATGAGTTCCCGGACTCTCCATTTTAGAATCAATTACCACCTCTGGTTCTTTCTCAAACAAATCTCTCTCACAACGCTCACAGTTCGAAAGACTTTTATACAGTTCTTCCAAGCCTTCTCCCGGTTCAAAATCCAGACTCAAAATCTCCCCATCGTCCGTTTCCTCTTTTAATTTTATTTCCATGGCGACATTACCACCTTCAACCTTGATGGTATCTCCAGTTTCCTTTATTTCACTGGAGGCGTAATCGTAAAAAGATTCGAGTGTCTTGTCCTTTTCAGTAAGATCGTGAACTATTTCGGAATCATCTGATGATTCAAAAGTCGAACCTGTCTCCTCATCACCACTTTCAACAACATCCAGATTAACCGCAAACCATGGAGTTTCCTTTAACAAGGCACCGGCAAAAGATTCGCTCAATGGATGATCTCCTTCATCAAAAAGTCGGATATCCTCTCTTAATTTTTTGAAATTACCATCCATTTCCCGAGTCCCGTCCTACAAAATAGGAAATAAATATCATTACTCTCACAGGGCCCATATTTAGTAAAGTTTGGCCAACCACATCCGAATAAATTAATATCCAGGACGGAATAGCATTCAGGATGAATGAAGCAACAGTATTTGTTTAAGTTATGTACAGGAGAATGCTATGTCTGCTTTTGATTCAAACTTCAAATTCGAAACGTACGAAGAATACTATGGGGACATCAAACAAGTAAAAGAGCTTATTGATGTCTGCGAAATCTGCGGAAACAAGCTTCTAATGTCACATTCTGCTGACTATACAAATCTTCTTGTACAGGAATCGGCAACCTGCCCCGAATGCGGCAATAAAAACAGAAAAATGATTCATGTTCTTCACTGATCCCTCAATTTTTCCAATATTCTACAGGCCAGTTCCTCTCTAATATCAAATAAATCACAAAGCTCCACCACACCCATTTGGGACAAATCCTCAATCTTCCGATCCAGTTTTTTTAATATCCTTTCTCTTGTGACCTTTCCTATCCCATGAATATCATCAAACCATGAGGCCATCACACGGTTTTTTTCGTGTTTATGATGGAGACGTCGTGAAAATCTATGGGCCTCATTTCTCATCCTGACCAAAATATTCATCATTCCCCTGTTTTTTGAAAGAGGCCATGGATTACTCCGCCCGGGTATAATCAATCTTTCCTCCGTTTTCGATTTTGCCCTTGCCTTGGCAATTCCAACAACAGGTATCTCAATTTTCTCATCCTTTAAAACCGCCAAAAACTGGTTAACCTGTCCCATGCCTCCGTCTACAACAAAAACATCCGGTAAATCACCGTGCTTTATACGTCTTTTCATAAGCTCTTTCATCATGGCAAAATCATTGTTTCCCTCGGGACGGGTTTGAAGTTGATAGTGCCTGTAAAGGGTTTTATCAGGTCTACCATCATGAAAAACAATCTGCGAAGCAGTTGGTGAGGTTCCCTGCCAAATTGCCACATCAAAACATTCCAAAAGACGTGGTGTCTCCCAAAGTCCCAAAAGTTCCTTTAATTTTTGAAGCCCCTGATACAAATCATCCGAATTCGAAATACGAAGTTTTTGATTTTCAATCGCCTGTCCCTTGACAAGTTTTGCAAGTGAATCAAATTTTCTTCCCGGACTTCGTACAACCACTTCCACAAATTCATCCGAAAGTGCCTTTTGGAACATCGCAAGTTTTTCTTTATCAAAAGAAAGAATGATGGTCTTGGGTATTTCCTCCCTGAACTTTTCGTAATACTGAAAAAGAAAACTTAAAATCCCCTCCTCAACACTTTCATGTTCATCCTGAATAAAAAGTCTGGAAAAATGGTAATTTCGATTGCCAAGCAAAAGTCCGTTGCGAATCATGTAAACAGAAATATCAATCTCCGTATCTCCACTGTAACAAGACACAACATCCAGATCTTTTTCCTTTCCTGAAAGTTCAACATTCTTCTGTCTGGAAACTCCCAAAAATCCTTCAAGAACATTTATCTGATCCCTGATTCCCGCCGCTCTTTCAAATTCCTCATTTTCAGAACTTTCAAACATTTTTTTTCTTAAAACATTCAGGGATTTTTCCCCTCCTCCTTTAAAAACATCCAAAGCCAGATCAATATTTTTTTTATACTCATCCTCATCAACCAAACCAATACACGGAGCAAGGCACTGCTTCATTTGATAAAGTATGCACGGATTTTTTCTTGAACGAAATTCATTCAATGAACAATCCCTGAGTCCAAATGATTTGGATAAAATCCTTATCACCTGCGACAAATTACTTCCGGTGACAAAAGGCCCAAACAGCACGATTCCATCTTTTCTTTCAGCTCTTCTCACATACTGCAATCGTGGATATGGTTCGCTGGTATCAACCATAACGTACGGATAGGATTTGTCATCCTTCAACCTTATATTGTATTTGGGACGATAGCGTTTAATAAGATTATTCTCTAAAATAAATGCCTCTGTCTCATTTGCAGTAACCATAAAATCAAAATCATGGATATGCTTAACAAGAATTTCCGTTTTAGGTTCCTTCACAGAAGCATTGAAATAACTTACAACGCGTGACCTGAGATTCTTCGCCTTTCCAACATAAACAACCTGGCCATCACTTTTCTTCATAAGATAGCACCCGGGTCCCCGGGAAAGATTTTTAGCTTTTTTAAGAAGTTTCTCTATTTGGTTTGCCATGCAGCATGTCTTTACTTTGTTTTCAAATAGTTATACATTTTTACCCCAATTCACAACAATCAAGAGGGTTTCAATGACGGGCATCGGAGTTGGTAAAGAAGTTCTATCATATTGTACTAAATGCAAGCTAACATTGTCGCATATTATCGTATCAATGAAAAATGACTCTACCATTGGCAAGGTGAAGTGTAACACATGTGAAGCCGTACACGCCTACAAAGACCCTTCCAAGGTAAAGGCAAAATCAAAAAAAGCAAAATCAAGAAAGTCATCCCCAGGGGATTCCGTTGCTGATATCTGGATGCAGGCAATTAATAAATCAACAGCTAAATCCCAAGACTATTCCATGAAAAGAAAGTTTTTAAAGGGTGATATAATTAACCATTCCAAATTTGGGCCAGGCGTAGTTGATAAACTAATCGATAATGACAAGGTTCAGGTAATCTTCAGACACAACATCAGAACATTAATGCATAACAAGGCTTAACAAAGCAACAAATTCTACCAACCGCCTCCTGCGCCCCAGCCAACGCTTCCACCAATGTAGGCCCCTCCGCCAAACTGACCGCCAATATTTCCCATAGCGTATGGTGAACCGCCGTAATAGGCTCCATAACCACTTTGCATATTTCTCTGAAGATCATTTCCTGCTGTCATGTAATTCTGATACAGAATTGAATTATTTTTTTGTTGAGCTTGAGACAGAGCACCCTGTCTACTCCAAGCTTCCTGGTTAAGCTGAACACCTTGCTGCTGCCAATCCTGATATTGGTTATACTGTCCGTTCCAATTACCGGCCTGGTTTCCCCATCCACCGGTTTGTCCCCAGTAACCACCCATTCCATTCACCATCGGATTTCCACCAATACCCATTCCACCGCTGTACATACCAGGTCCACCCCAGTAACCAGCGCCTCCGTATGGTAAACCACCGCCACCGCCATACATTCCAGCGTACGGATCAAGTCCACCATACATTCCAGGATATCCTCCTCCCGTGCCAAGACCACCGCCAATATAGAGTCCGGCCCCGAGTCCAGCTCCAGGCATTCCCGTTCCGTAACTCATTCCAGGCATTCCCGTTCCGTAACTCATTCCAGGCATTCCCGTTCCGTAACTCATTCCAGGCATTCCCATGCCAGTTCCGTAACTCATTCCGGGCATTCCCATGCCGTAACTCATTCCAGGCGTTCCCATGCCGTAACTCATTCCAGGCGTTCCCATTCCGATACCAACACCGACACCCATTCCAGGCATTCCCATGTTCATTCCACCACCAGGATAGTAACCACTACCACCACTTAAATAGAGACCTCCACTCATTCCAGGCATTCCCATATTCATTCCACCACTAGGATAGTAACCACCACCACCGGTATAAGGACCGGACATACCACTCATAAACCCTGGAGAATAGCCAGCTCCAAGAAATGGATTGGTAACACCTCCGAAAGCACTGCCACCCATTCCGGCCATTCCAGTAAATTGTCCAAAACTCTGGCCATTACAAGCGGCCATCAACATATCTGCCTGGTCAGGAGTAACAGGATTTGCGCCACGTGTTGTATTGTAATTAAGATATGAATTGAATCTTGAAGTACATGCGTCATGTCCGGACGTATATGCATTGGACCAGCCGGCATTAACATCACGATATGAATCCGCCCATCGCTCGTTGACTTTTCCATACTGTCGCGACCAAAGCCAATTCGTTCCCAACATGGCCAAAGGACCGGAAACTATCCCAAGGGCCTCAACCCAAGGGCTTGGTTGAGTTTCCTCGTATATCTCCAATCCGCATTCGGGACAATCGTCATCTCCGGAATAACGGGACATCACAATTCTGCGACATCTTTGCAATTCCTTTTCGTCACCGGAAAGACCATCACATTGCGACAGACCTTCCGCCATGGTTGAAAGCTCCAGTTGTGCAAAAACCTTCCCCACATGAATGGACAAAATAGCAGAAAGAACCAGAACCAACGTCAGAATACGATTTCTCATAAAGACTCCAGCAAAACCTAATAAGGTCAAATACTATTATTTGATCTCATTTCTCTTCCTCAAATTAATCGGAATCTTGAAGTAAAACTTTAATAATTGGTTGTTATTGTGAAAAAATAATGTCTAACGAGTTGAAATCAGATATAACACTTTCTATAAATAATTTTCAATTATGCTCTTTTGGGAGAAAAACCACGAATTTTACTGATTAGGAAGGATTGAATCTCGTCATCGCTTCCAAAGACATCATCAATAATGTCACACTTCATAAGATAGTCAGTCATTCTGACAGATGTCTTATGGAGGGACTCTACAAGATAAAGTCCACCAATATTTTCACCACTGAATGATTTAACTATTTCTTTTCTGGCATGATTGAATATTTCCGATTCTGTAATATCATCTGGAACGTTTTCATACCCCATTTTTTCTTCAACTTCTTCAATGGCCTGGTCCTTTATATCCTCATCAGTCGCAAAACTAACACCAAATTCAGTAGCCATTGATTCAATCAATTCAACACGTTTTTCGACGTCAAAATCAATAACATTACCATCTTTAAGATGATTGATCATATATGCTGCCAGCATTTTCAATGTTTCAAAATCAGTTTTCATAGTTCATTCCTTTCAGAGAAAGCTTTAAAATCAGCACATTTTATCTCAGAAAAATCATTTATGCCATTATAACTTTTTATTTTTTAAATCTCCCAAGAACTTTTTTAAGATTATTCCATTCGCCAAGGAGCGCCAAAAGGGAACCATAGACAAAAATGCCAAACAACCCCAAAGCGACAAATATCAATATTTTTACCAGAAAGCTCTGATTATAATCAAAGAAATATTCGGTTAAAACAAAAACAATTCCACAGGTGACAGATCCTGATAAAATAACTTTTATTACCTTGAAATTAAGAAAAAAAGACGGTCTGAGACTTAGCATTTTTCCAAGAAATACGGCCTGCAGCAATGCATTTATTGTAATGGAAAGACTCACTCCCAAGGCAAGAATTTTAAATCCAAATATTGGCACAAAGGTCAAACAAAAAACAATGTTTACGATGATGGAACAAACGGAAATAATTACAGGAATTTTAGGCTTGTCCAGGGAATAAAACGTCGGTCCAAATATTTTATAAAGACTGTAAAATGGAAGCCCCAGAAGATATAATCTGAGTACATCTGTTGTCATCAATGTATCGGTAAATTTAAAGGCCCCCCTTTCAAAAATAAGATGTATCGTGGGGCCACTCATTGCAAACAGCATGGACATGGCCCAAAAAATCGTTATAAGCGAAAGAAGATAACTTGATTTTAAAAATCCTATCGCCTCCTCCTTCCTTCCGGCCTTCCATGCATCTGAAAAATGGACAAGGTTTGAACCAGCGATTGACACTCCAAGAATTCCAAGCGGAAATTGAAAAAGTCTGAATGCATAATTCAACCATGAAACCGCTCCGACAACGGTACCGGTGGCAAGCATTGTATTGATAAAAATATTGATTTGATTGGCCGCAATCCCAATGGAACCAATACCAATTCTCGCAAAAATTTTTTTTGTATGACTGGAAATAAGATTTACAGGCCCCATTGGCCCGAGATTTTTTCGGATTATAAGCGGAACCTGAACAATAATTTGCAACAATCCACCACATATAACTCCGAATCCGAGAGCGTAAACACCTCTGATTCCGTGACTTTCAAACCATCTCGGGAGAAAAATGATGGAGACAATCATGACAATATTGAAAAAGGCCGGAGCAACTGCCGGAACAAAAAATATTTTCAAAGTATTGAGTGCACCCATAAAAAGTGCTGCAATCGAAATCAAACTCAAAAAAGGTGCCATGATCCTAAGAAGATTCACGGTTATTTCAAATTTCTCTGCATGACTTGCAAACCTCGGCGCAATAGTGGCAACAATTTCAGGAGCAAAAATAATCATGAGAAGACAGACAAAAACCGTCAAGATTAAAAGAACTATAAACATAGACCAAAGAAGTCTTCTGGCAGTGTTGAAGTCCTTGTTCTTTGCTTCTGTAAAAACAGGAACGAAAGCCGGTGAAAATGCCCCCTCGGCAAAAAGATCACGAAGCATGTTTGGAATTCTGTAAGCCACATTAAAAGCATCAGTTATTCCACTTGCTCCAAAAATTGCGGCCATTGCCTGTTCTCGAACCAGACCAAGAATACGGCTGGTAAAAGTCGCCATCGCCATTTTTGACGCCGACCCCATAATTTTGTTCAACACATTTTTCTTCATTCTATTAAAACAGTATACCATCTCGAAACCACTTATTGTCATAATGTCACCAAATTTCTTACAAAACATAAAATTTACGTAAGCAAAAGTTGGTAAAATTATAGTGTTAATGGGAGAGGAGAACGCTACAATATTCTAGAGGGCGCACGAAAGGATATTCCGGCTCGCGCACCGTCCTAAGGTCCCATAAAATCGGGACAATCCAATGCATGGAAGCAAAGGATTCCGGAGTTTAATCTCCCTGCCCCTCCACACACACCTTACCATGGGAGGCATTATGTTCATGGCCATCGCTACGGAAACATTCAAGCATCCTTCAAAAAGGAACGACTACAGGGTTTGGTATCTGGAACTCAACAACCATGGAGACGTTGTTGGGATCGGAGTGAAAAGCAGGGAGGATTTGATCAAGAACCTGTTCGAACATTTTCGCAAAACGGGAAAATCAAACTGGCGCGTTTTCAGGAAGAATGATGACAGCTCCACGCCTATTGAAATTTTTGACTTCATATCCCAAAATATACACGAAAACACACACTTTGGAGACCTTCCCTCTCTTTGCGAATTTCAGGAAACACTTAACGCATTACAAATGAATCTCGAACTAAGATCAATTGCTTAGAAAAAGCAACGGCCACATTTTGGAGTCCTCTTGCGTCATATAAAACAACGCAGAAGGACTCCAAAAGATAGGCAGGTACCGCTATAATCGCGCTGAAAATTTCTCTTTCATTGGAGCAAAAAAATGAAGCACTTTATAGTTGTATCTGACGGTTTCGACAAAAAATTATTTAATCAACTTTTGGAAATCGAGGATTTTGAAGTTCATCCCAAATCCAAAATCACACAGGAAGAACTTCAAAAACTTCTTCCAAAAATTAACGGCCTTGTTATCAGATCCGCAACAAAAGTCACACCTGAACTTTTAAAGCAGGCCCCAAACCTAAAGTATGTTATTCGTGCCGGTGCCGGTACAGACAACATTGATAAAAAAGCATGTGCGGAATATGGAGTAAAAGTTTCCAACACGCCGGGCGCAAACTCAAACTCTGCTGCAGAACATGCCGTTGCGCTAATGATGACAGTACTCAGAAAAACAGCTTACGCACATTCCTCCATGAAAAATGGAAAATGGGAGAAAGCAAAATTCACCGGCAATGAGCTGTGGAAAAAGACTGTTGGTTTTGTAGGTTTTGGAAGAATTGCTGAAATTGCGGCAAAAAGAATTGCAGGATTCGAACCGAAGGTTCTTTTCTTTGATCCGTTTGTTGAAAAATCAGAACTTGCATATGCTTCCAAAGTTGAGAGCATCGATGATATCTTTAAAAAAAGTGACATCGTCACGCTTCATCTTCCCCTCATGGATGCGACAAAAAATCTTATCACCACGGAACTTCTGAATATGATGAAACATGATGCTATCTTCATCAATTGTGCCAGGGGCGGCATCGTCAATGAAGATGATCTATATGTCCATCTTAGCGAAGAAAAAATAAGAGGGGCGGGCTTTGATGTCTTTGCAGAAGAACCTCTTAAGGAAAATTCAAAATTGTTGGCACTTGATAATATCGTACTTACACCACATTTAGGTGCCAGTACCGAGGAAGCTCAAGTCAGGGTTGGGGAAATGGCCGTTGTCCAACTCAAGGAATATTTTTGTAATGATGGCAACCTGCTTAACGAGGTAACAGCATAATGCAAACACTGGCAATAACAGGTTCTCAATGGGGCGATGAGGGAAAAGGTAAAATCACTGACCTTCTTTCAGCAAAATGTGACACCGTTGTCCGCTATCAAGGTGGAAATAATGCAGGTCACACAATCATTGTTGACGATAAAAAAATTGTTCTGCATCTTATTCCTTCCGGCATCCTTCACGATCACTGCACTTCCGTGATCGCACACGGAGTTGTTTTTGATCCTGAGGCCTTCAAGCAGGAACTGGATGAGACGCTGAAGTCAGGAATTACCATCAACCCGAAAAAATTAAAAATCTCTGAAAATTGCCCGGTCATCACCAGCTACAACAAACTTCTTGATGCCGCCCGCGAATCCCAGGGACCGGTAAAAATCGGTACAACGGGAAAAGGCATAGGCCCATGCTACGAGGACAAAATATCCAGGAAGGCAATCAAACTCAAAGATATTCTTAACAAGGACATCCTGAGTAGAAAACTTGCGCAAAACATCCAGGAAAAGAAAATTCTTTTCAACAACCTTTACAACATGACATTTCCATCTGTTGAAGAGGAAACCGAAAAACTATTCGAACTTGGAAAACTTGTTGAACCTTTTTTAGCTGACACATTCAACTATCTGGACAAGAACTTGAGCGCGGGAAAGAAAATTCTTTTTGAAGGCGCACAAGGCGTTCTTCTTGATATTGATTATGGCTCCTACCCGTTTGTAACTTCATCCAACACATCATTTGGTGGAATTTACACCGGTGCCGGACTCATGGGTGGAAAAATTGATGAAGTTCTGGCCATCACAAAGGCTTACACAACCAGGGTTGGTGAAGGACCGTTTCCAACAGAACTTAAATCAGAACTCGGAGAATTCATACAGCAAAAAGGCGGGGAAATTGGAGCAACCACCGGAAGAAAACGCCGATGTGGCTGGCTTGATCTTCCACTGCTTAAATATTCCGTCAAGGCCAGCAATCTAACCTCAATTGCGCTGACAAAAGTCGATGTTCTTTCAGGTCTTGATGAATTAAAGATCTGCCATTCATATCGTTATCGTGGAAAAGAGATTGACTGTGCATGGCCCGGCATTGACATGAATGAAGTTGAACCACAATTTTCCGACATGAAAAGTTTCCATGATGATTTCTCCTCAAACTCCATGAGCGAAGAACTTCTCGCTTACATAAGAACCATTGAGGAGGCAGTCAACATTCCGGTTGGAGTCATTGCATATGGCCCGGAAAGAAAACAGATTCTTTTCAGAAAAGATTATTTTTAGGTGATTTCCCCATAGAGAACACCGTTTTCCACATTTGTAAAATACACATCCTCAATTGAGTTTTTTAAATTTCTATCTGTCTTTACCTTTACTCGAAGATAGTTGGAGGTATATCCACCAAAGTAACCGTCCTGGTCACGTTTTTCAAAAAGAACCCTGCCAGAAGATTCTAAAATTCCCAAAGCAAACTTATTAAGTTTTTTTTCTCCCAGGGAAATCAAATCCTGAACACGTTCTTTCTTCTCCAGCGAATGAACAGTATCTTCCATATTCCAGGCAGTGGTGCCCTTTCTCCTGGAAAACGGAAAAACATGAAGATGAGTGATCGGCAATTTTTCTATTAAACTTTTTGTATTCTCGTAGTGTATTCGCTCTTCCCCGGGAAAACCAACTATCACATCGGCCCCTATACCTGCATGTGGAAAATATTTTTTGACCTTTTCCACAATTTTAACATAATCCTGAGCAGTATATTTTCTTCGCATCAATCCAAGAATCTCGTCATCCCCGCTTTGAAGAGGCAGATGAAAATGATTCATGCATTTTTTTGACTCCTTCATCATGGACAAAAGCTCGTCGGTAATGGTGTTCGGCTCCACTGAAGAAATACGAATTCTCTCAAGGCCATTCAATTCAACAAGTTTTTCAACAAGATGATAAAGATTTTTGCCATCGTCAGTTTTATATTCACCAATATTAACGCCTGTTAAAATAATCTCCTTGAATCCACCGTCTACAAGCTTGCCGGCCTCATTCAAGACATCACTTATTGGCAAAATTCTTGAACAACCACGGGCCCTTGGAATAATGCAATAAGAGCAAACATAATTGCAGCCATCCTGAATTTTTAAAAATGCCCTGGTATGCCCCTCGGCTGATGAAGTTGCGGAAGAAAAGAATTCATCACTTCTGCTCACACGAACAAGGCGTTTCTGCTCACGTTCAATCTCTACGAGATAATCAAAAACCCTGCTCTTTTCAAAAGAGCCCAAAACCAAATCAACCCGCTCGCTGGTTATCACCTCATCATCTGAAGAAGTCTGCGCATAACACCCGGCCACAATAATTTTTGCGTCAGGTGAGCTTTTCCTTGCCTTCCTGATGAGGTTTCTACACGTCGCTTCGGCCCTTTCCGTGACAGTGCATGTATTGATTAAAATCACATCCGCCTTTTGGCCAAATGGAACAATCAAATGGCCATCCTCCTCGAAGGCCTTGGCAAAAGTCCCCGCCTCTGAAATATTCAACCTGCATCCAATGGACTTGATTGCCACCAATTTCTGATTTTTCAACTGCACAATGCTAAACCTCATTTCGAGAACTTATAACAAAGCGAGATTAGATAAGACAAATTGAATTATCAAGATAAAAAATGAATCATTTTATGATTTTACATTGACAACAAGATGAAAAAACCTTAATTTTCTTAGGCAAAGTATTTGTGTGGTCCCTTAGCTCAGTTGGTTAGAGCATCTCCCTTTTAAGGAGAGGGTCCTCTGTTCGAGCCAGAGAGGGATCACCATTTGCTCCCATCGTCTAGCCTGGTCTAGGACTCTGCCTTTTCACGGCAGCAACAGGGGTTCAAATCCCCTTGGGAGTACCAAAGAGACGTCAAGGCCCTGTAAAAACAGGGCTTTTTTTTTGCCTAGAACTTCTTGTTCGTACGAACACGCAAATGCGAACGACGGGAGTGCCAATTTTCAGATTTTCAGCTCAGTTTCTTGTTCGTAAATTTAGGGAGTGCCGTGTTTTTGGGAGTGCCAAAATTTGCATTTAAGGAACGTTATCTCGAAGGGAGTCTTGATCGAGCACTTCATGATAACCCAAGATCAGGGGCACCAACTAAATTTGAAGGCAAACACAGAGCACAGATTACAGCGCTAGCATGTACTGAAGCACCAGACGGGTATGCTAAATGGAGTCTTTCACTTTTAGCTGATAAAGCAGTAGAAACTGGTATCGTTGATACAATTTCCAAGGCCCACATTGCAAGAATTCTAAAAAAAACGAAGTGAAACCTCATTTAAAAGCACAGTGGTGTCTTTCAAAAATTGATGCAAACTTCATATGGCAAATGGAAAAAGTTCTGGATACATATGAAAAATCATATAATAAAAAATACCCTGTTCTATCTTTTGATGAACGTCCTTACTAGCTCCTTGAAGATGTTCTAACGCCCACATTGCCAAGTCCTGGAAAAACAAAAGAGAGAAGATTATCATTATAAAAGAAATGGCACATGCTGTGTCCTTATGGCCATTGAACCCCTTACAGGTAATCGAATTACTGAGGTTAGAGAAACAAGAACGAAGAAAGATTATAAAGAGTTTTTTGAGAAGATCGCAGATGCTTATCCAGAGGCAAAAAAAATAATAAGTTGTTGAATAAATTAGAATTTAGTTTAAACCACGTGACCAAAAATCTGAGATATTTAATAGAAATTCCTGAAATAATTACACGTTGCAAACCCTTGCAACACTTATTTACCATATTTGCCCCACGGTGTTGCAAAACGTGTTATACATAGTTTCATGGAACAACAGATATATTATGTAACAAAATTAAAAGAATGTTTATGTCAAAAGCAAAGACAAAATCCGCACTATTCACTGCGTGCCTTTTCAAGAGATATTGACCTTCATGTTTCAACATTGAGTCAAATTCTAAAGGGTAAAAGAGGGCTTCCTTTTAAAAGGGCGAAAGATGTTGTTCATAAGTTAGCACTAACGCCTAAAGAAAAATCTCTTTTTATAGAGAGCTTTTACAAGAGTAAAACGAATATTGATGATATTAAAATTAGTGAGATAGAAGATCGTTATATTTTAGATGAATCTTATTACAAGGTTATCGCAGAATGGGAACATTATGCAATATTAGATTTATTTGATCTAAAAAACTTTATAATAACAATTGATACAATTTCAAAAAAATTAGATTTAACAAAAAACAGAACAGAAGTTGTTTTATCAAATCTAATAAATTGTGGACTAATCATTGAAAATGATTGTGGTGAACTTATAAGAGCTTATCCAGATATAAGAACTACAGAAGATATTTCAAGTGATGCTTTAAAACAAGCACATAAAGAAAATTTAAATATAGGAATTAATAAACTGGAAGAAATTGAGGTGGAATTTCGAGATTTTTCATCAACGACGGTTGCTATTGATCTTGAAAAATTACCGGAAGCAAAGACTATCATTAGAGAGTTTCGTCAAAAAATGATTGAGCTGCTTAGAGATGGGAATAAAACGGATGTTTTTCAACTTGCTATTCAATTTTATCCCTTAACAAAAATGGAGAAGATGCAATGAAAACAATAATTATAGGAGCATTAATCGCTCTACTTAGTATTAGCGCTTACTCAAAGGAAAATGGTAAAAGTATATTACTTCATAAAAACAAAAAACCATATATTATCAACACGCAGAAAATAGTATCTTTTTCAGGTGATAAAGGAAATGGTGGTGATTGGTTTTGTGAAAATAGGATAAAAACAGTACGTGATAATATTAAATCTTGGATTTTTGAAGGGAGATCAAACAATTTAGAGCTTCCTGATAACATTACTGCAAACGAATACAACCTGAGAATGCTTAAGGCCATGGAACTAGTAAGAAATATTGATTGTACAGATGAAAAATTATTTGTTGGAGGAGTTGAAAAGACATGCAAAAACTTTAAGGATGAAGAGACCGATGAGTGGTGGATAAGGTGTAATTATAATCGCTTTCTCGTAATTGAAGAAGGACAACAATTAGGAGACCGTGAGCTAAATCGAGCTGAACATTATCCTTTCGTTCATCATGAGTTTGCAGGGGTTGCGGGGTTGGAAAAAAACGAAGGCGTTGAATCTGACTATAGGATTTCAAATCAGATTACAATGTACTTAAGAGATCAAATAGTAAGTAAATTGCCAATAGTTTCACTTGAAGAAATAGCAATTTCCGATGATGAATACCCTGTTATCGCGTTAAACGTAAAATTGATGCACCAAGCTCTCGGATATGCCAGCATAAAAATTGCTAGATTAAATCTGTCTCCAATAGAATTAATGAAAAAAATACTTAAAATGTCTCCCAACGTATTCATGTATTACTGGAAGCAACAAAATAGTTTTCGTTTTATTGGAAATGCAATACAGGATTTGGTCTTATTTTATGACGATAGTCCAGCGGACTATTTCTACGCTATTGGAATTGCAGAAACAAGCAAAGAAGCTAATGACATTTTTAATAACAGTTCGACATCTTTAAGAAAGCAAGCCGTTTAGAATATTTTACTCCCTTTCCTTGAAAAAAAGTAAATTCTACGGCATTGCTCCACCGTACTCTGAACATGCAACCAGTTTATTGAATAAAATGGATTTATTTTTTCTGTGAAACTATAAACTATTGACCTGAAATACGTTAACAACGTCTTCATTCATCTTTCTGGGCCTTGATCAAAAAGAAAGGGAGAGGCCATCCAAAGGCCTAACGACCGTATTTTCTTGTCATGCCATGATAGTGTTGGATTTAAAAAGAAGGGCCGCCAGTCAAATAGTGCGCATATCGTATCGTTAGACTGCGATGCAAAGATTGGGCGTATCCCTTCATTCCGAATTTCACTTGAGGTTTCCTAACCAAATTTTAATATCAGCTTTTTTCGTCATTAGAGTGAAAAAAGGAATACCTCTATTTTTACATCCATGTAAATTCAAATGAGCGGAATGATGTTAGCTATGTTTTATTCAATTGCTTCCTTAGTTCCGTTCTTTTTTTTAAGCGTTCCTCCCAGTCATCGTGATAGGTTTCATTGTTTTTTAAAAGTGATAATGATATTGCTGCAACTCTTCTTGCAACAGATAATTTTGCATCTTTATGAGAGTGTTTTAATCTCATAATATCGTAGTGATCTCTTAAATTTGTTTCAGTTCTTAAAGCACTTTCAGCTGCCCCAAGAAAAACATCTCTCAATTCACGTCTACCATGTATTCTTTTGTTTCCGTATATCCGTCCTCCAGATTCTTGGATATGACGAACAAGCATGCAGTAGCCCCAAAATTTATGTTTATTTTTAAATCTATGAGGGGTTGTTATCATCGCTGCTATAACGTTTGATCGAATTATGTTTATTCCTGGGATTGTAATTAAGTTTCTAATAGGGCGATACTTTAATTTATTTCGTTTAAATTCATCTTTATATTTTAACTTTTCATCTTCAAGATAATGAATCTGAGAGAATAATTTTTCAGCTACAAATTTTTCTGAATTATTTTTTAATTCCTTACTCCGTTCAATATTTTTATAAAAACTGGCCTCATCTGTTTTTATTGCTGAACCTCTAAATATTGATTTAAGTCTATTTTTAGAGCGAACAATTTCTTGAGTGATGTCCTGATAGCCACTGACAATAGTTCGGAGTTCAATCCAATGAGAAGATTCATGATGAACTTCGCTTAAGTGGTTTGTGCGAAGTTCTTGTGCTAGATGAAGGGCATCACTGAAATCAGTTTTAGCTCCTTGCTTTTTAGCAACATAAAGAGGATTGCAGATTAATAACCGATCAACCTTGTCTTTTAAAATTAAGTAAAGCCATTGTGACAGAGTAGACTCCTCTAGTGTTAGTTCAGTCTCTCCATGTACTTGATCAATTACCCAGTGAAGGTTTTTTTCAGTAGTATCGACTGTTTTTCGAAGCTTACAGTCACCATTTTTATCTACTACAGCAAAAGTACATGTTGTACTATGGGCATCTAATCCAATATAATATTTCATAAGCAGCATCTCCCAAGTTGGTTTGAATTTGGTTTTGTCACTTAAATTCTAACCCTATTAACTCTTAGGAGTTTGACGCATCCAAGGTATTTCTTGGTAACGTCCAAATAGGGCTATGCCTCTAGGTGGTGCTGCTTTCTTACACTGTCAAAAATGGAGAAGATGCAATGAAA
>JAGLPP010000105.1 GCA_023137315.1 Bacteriovoracaceae bacterium | reverse complement strand
CACACACGGTTGCAGATGGGACACCTTAAGCTACCAGACCTCCAGTCAAACGACCGCAGTCCATAGGGCTGCTTTTTCCCATCCCATTTAATTATCGCTAACTCATTTTCAAGGACATTAGTTTCAAGAGCAACAAGACTATTTAATATCTTGAATGTAGAACAAGGCTTCCATCGCTTGTAACATTGCTTTTTATTAAATTCCACAATCTTTCCTGTCCTGATGTTTTTGAGTAAAAAACAAGCATTGTAATCATGGAAATAAGTTTTAAAATGATCTTCTTCTTTTGCTTTGGCGGCTGAAACAACAAAAACAATGATGATGATAATAAAAGTCTTCATTCCCATATGCTACCTCC
Source organism: Bacteriovoracaceae bacterium (assembly GCA_023137315.1). GTDB lineage: Bacteria > Bdellovibrionota > Bacteriovoracia > Bacteriovoracales > Bacteriovoracaceae > JAGLPP01. Next base: position 21,505 of record JAGLPP010000105.1, on the reverse strand, counting down.
AATCAAGATACCTGGCTATTGATCAGCAGGATGATTAAGGGTGCAATCAAGCAGTAACACGATAGTATGCCATGAAAAGTATATTTTCAAGACCAATATTACTCGTAAGAATTGAGTAATGAGCTGATTTATTTATCAATGATAATGGTTGAAAGGTGAGACGTGAAAAACCCAATTTGTGGAATAGTTCTTGCTATATATAGCACTAATAACAAATGTCTTTGGTACAAGCAGTTTACCTACTTATATACTGTAGAAACTTTTGACATCTGTTTGATTTGATAACAATAGCATGGATATTGCGGGTACAGGCGACTCATACAATTGAGGTAAACAATTAGCTTAATAAAGAAATTTATATTATTAGTACTGTTTACTAATTTCAGCTTATTCGCAGCTGATTATCCCATTAGTAAATCAAATAGTTGCGTGAATTCAATTAGAGCATTATTAGATGCGACTAAGGGATATCAAGCATATGAGTTGCCACAAAAGCAGATAGAAAAATCCACAAAAAGGCTTGAAGCTATTAAGTCCAGTTACAGAAACAACAAAGCCTTTGAAAGGGCTTATATCGACCAAGATGGAAATCTTCATCGCCTTGGAAGGAGTTACGAAGTTCGTTTTGACTCCGATGTCTATGATCTTATCCATACATTAGGACCACCCGTAAAAAAGGGAAACCAACACTTTGTTAATTTTAAGCTCTGGAGAAAAGGTCCACAGACCTACGTAGGGAGAGATGACCAAGTAATTCGCAGAATGCCATTCTCAGATCTATATGAGCTAGCTCAAGAAGACTTTTTCAAGTTTGATATCAAACCTTCTGAATATATTCTATTAAAATCAAGGAAAAGGGAACTAGGCAAAAATTCAAGTGAAGTATGGGAAGTACTGGAAGTTGGATTAAATAAAGTAAAAGTCAAATCACTAAACGGAGAAAGCCGTTGGGTTAAACGTCAAGAAATATTTTTTAAAAATATGGCCATAACCAAAAAAGAGAGGAATCTTCTTAAAGAATTCTTTTCAAACGGAGGAAAGGGAAATGTTGTCACTCTCACCACAAAGAATCATATGGATTATCAAAAAAGTGGTTTGTACATTAATATGACCAAAGCTCCTACAGGTGGATATTTTGAAAAAGAGACATTAGATATTATTGAAAGTTATCTTAATAAGGGTATTAACTTCTTGCTAACCACGAATGATCATGGGGTACACGGGGCCTTCGCCCCCAAAGGCAACTCTTTTATTCAAGATCTTTCCAAGAATCTCAAAAAAGAGGCCGATAACTATGTTATTATCACCCCAAAAACAGATGACTCCATTATCGTGCATGAGATAAAGCATTATAATGATTCTACTCAAGGGGAGAATGAAATAATTGTAGAATTCTTAAAAAAGAATTTTTCAGATGAACGCTTCCAAGGGTATACAAACAAGGACCTGCTTCCTATATTTCAGATAATAAAAGAACAAAGAGCATATGCAACACAAGCTAAATACCTACGCTCAAAAAATATCAAAACCAAGGTAGTTAAAGGAATTATTGAAGATAAAGAGATCCCATACCTTGAATATTTAGAAGGGTTTATTCAACAACATCGGGAGATTTACCAAGCCAGATATAGGATTCCTTATCAGAGCTTACTTGAAAGAATTAATACCATAGATCATGCTTTAGCTGATGAAGTTGATTTCTTTGTACGATCTCGATTTGTAGAAAGCGAAGATTTTCACTAAATTGATTTGTTACGAAAAACCAACTAAAAAGCATCCTGATAAGTGTTGGCAATATTGTTGCCAACGTGTCGATAATACAGGGTTAAATTATTAGTAAAGCGGTCTCCCCCTTGTGATTATCGCTGTGCATATTTTTTTTCGCACAAAATATCAATACAAAATAGAATTTACCTCCTAAATTATGTTCCATGACAACGATAGATCAAATCTTAAGAGGTGTTGAGTACATTGAAGAAAATCTTAATGCTCATCTTCCACCCCAAGCTGTAGCGCAAATAGCAGGTATGTCGCCTTGGCATTTTCAGCGCATCTTCAGAGCGATCACAGGAGACACACTTAAGCAGTATATTCGAGGCAGGAGACTAACTTTGTCCGCTGAAAAATTGCTTGGCGATAAAGACTATCAAATCGTTGACGCCTCTTTTGATGCTCAATTTGAGTCACAAGAAGCTTTTACGCGTGCTTTTAAAAGAATGTTTGGAGAAACACCAGGACGGTTTCGCTCTAAAAATAAGGGATTGGTACCATCCCGGAAGTTTTGTATTAATAAAGATTTTTTGAAACATTTAAACCAAGGATTAACGATGGAACCAAAAATTACAGAGTTGGAAGAAATAAAATTAGTAGGGGTTGGGATACAATTTGTTGGAGTTTTTTCAGATAAATGTGACAGCGAACAGGTTATACCTGAACTGTGGAACAGATTTATCAAAAGGCTCGATGAGATCAAGAATAGGGCAGACGATTGCACCTATGGAGTTGTTGATTGTTTCCCCACCGATTCAAAAGAAGAGTCTGATGAGCATCTCGTATATTTTGCGTGTGCCAGGGTTGACACTTTCTCCGATATACCAAAGGGGATGAGACCAATAGTAGTTCCTACGTCCAAGTTCGCATGCTTTCAGCACGTTGGAAACAATGATCAAATTAAAGACACTATTAAATATGCGTATGGCACTTGGCTACCAAATTCCAACTACAAAAGGATTGACGGTGCTGAGTTGGAAATTTATCCAAAAACAGAAAGCACTGAGTGCAAAAGTGGTGACCATTGTAATTTCGAGTATTGCATTCCCTTAGGGCAATAAAAATCTCAAAACTAACTTAGAGGAATATTAGATCTTTTCAAGAAATGAAAACTTCCAGGGACGAGAGCAGAGAATTAATCCGATATCCTCAACATTAACACCAACCTCTTTTTCCAGTTCACTTTCCCTGATAAGTTCCTTGGTTAGCTCATCCAACTTTACCAATAATTTCCTATAGGTTGATTTTGATATCTGGGCAGTGATAAATTTGTAAAAACTATTCTTTTCATCAAACTCATTATTTAAAAACTCTGCCCTGGCCAGGTCAAATAGTTTTTTTCGAAGGGGGCCGTTTCTGATCCATTGTACATTATTGGAAACCAGTAATTTCACCCTGTCGTATGGATGTCTTTCTATTAATCCCAATTTTTCAAGAGAAGATAAATAAAATGATATTTTTTTTTGAGATACCTTGAACTTTTTCTGGATATTCTTAACACTTCCCAAATTTAATAACATATCAAAGAAGGCCAAACACGATAAATTGTTACAGAAAAACCTCTCTTGCTCCAAAGTATAACAATAAATATTTTCCCTTCCATTTTTATTCGCCAAATTTGCTAAGTCATAAATGGTAATACCTAAAACATTACAGATTTTTCCCAAACGATCCAATGAAAATGTTTCTTCTGAAAAAATCCGCTTCACACTTGCTTCACTTAATTCAAGAACTTTTGCCAATCTGGAATAAGTTACCCCTTTTGACCTCAACAATTTCTTAAGAGTTTGTATTATATGTTTTGATTCATTCATAGTTGCAAGGAATAACACTAAAGGTCTTATATTTCAATACTCTAAACAAAAGTATTGTTTTATTTCATTGTCTGTCCTAACACTTATTCACAGGCACAATAAATGTAAGGAGGATTGCCATGAAATTACCCACAAAAGCACTTGTACTAACAACATTCAGCTTTCTTTTAATGAGTTTTACTCATGCCCATGATTTAGATAAATTCCATGGATGTGGCCAAAAACCAGAACTGAAACCTTTTCTGGTCACAGTATCAAAAATCAACAATTATGATTACTGTTATTCAAAAGATAACCATAGCTTTCCATGTCATTTTGAAGATCAAAATGCCCAGGCCGGTGATCTTGTTCTTGGGTATGTAACATACGACTGTGTTGATATTGGACATTTGCCTGGTTATTTTTTCGAATGGATTTCAAAATATGTTCCAGTAAAAATAATTACAAAATGATAAAAAATCTTTTTTACCATAAACGACTATTGGTTAAATGGGATTTATAACAATTCCGCTACCGGCCCAACTGGACATCTCTAAACCAATTTCGCGATTTTTTAAAGAATAACTTTTCTTACCTGTTCTTGACCAGGTCTGATAACGGACAAAAAGACCCGAGCTGTGTTTTTTAAATTCAATAAAGGCCCCAAATGGAGAATAATTCAGTGATCCTGAAACCACTGGAAAATTAAGATTCGTTTTACCAGTAATTTGAATATCAATATATGGAGTATTGCTTTTTTTACAGAAACCAGGTCTTTTAATTCTTGAAACATTTATTAACAACGAAGAAAAACTGTGGGGAAGTGACGAATGAGGTTTGCAACTGGTTTGCAGGGAAAATGTCCTTGGCTCACTCACTTTTCTTTGAAACGGAAAGGAGATTTCCGTACACCAGTCATTTTTGCAATTTGAAAGTGTAATATTGGAAAGAGAGGTGTTATCAATACGCTTTGACCAGTAGGTCGAAAGTAGATAGAAAAAACTTCTACTTTCTGACATCTCCTGTTCTGATGAAAGTGAGCCTTTTTTCAGGATACTGATATGATGTGTTTGAGACATCAAAAAGAAGACCAGTCCGCCTAAAAGACCTATCGCTATTGTGATTTCCAGAATGGTAAAACCTCTTTTATCTTGCAAAGGAAAAGACCCCTTTTATCGTTGTCTGTATATGTTTATTTCCAGTCTTGGTCCATGTATGGAGGAAATAGTCTGCCCTTCCTCCGGAGACTATGGATTGTGCAAACTTATCCGTGGAAATCTGACTGCCGTCTCTCATGTCCAGAAAGTTAATTTTAAAGTGGATCACCCTTGCCGAAATCATGGCATCATCAAGTTTTTGTGCGGTATTATTTGTTGAAAAAAGGCAGAAGTTAATACTGGATACAGAGGATGTAAAGCTGCAGTTCTTTATGATTTTACTGCCTACAATATTGTTTAATGCTGAGTCACCACTGAAAAACTCAAATGTCTGTCCATCACCCATCAGAAATGAAGCATAGATATCTTCAAGTTCATTAACATTCCCGGACCACAACTTTAAAGTGGCAACAGTTCTTCCAATGACTCTTTGAATATCGTATGTATTGCTGATTTTTGCCTGGTTAACATTCTTGAAGATGGAACTGGAAGAGAATATAACTGTCACAAAAATTCCAAGACCACAAATGATAAAAAGTGTAACCAGAATTTCTGTTATGGTAAATCCGTTATTTCTTTTTTGCATTGCCGTTTTTAATAATTCCCTTTATGGCCATCTTGTTCTGATATGGTAGCTCAACCGTTAGGTCTTGATTTTTTACCATAACAGGGATTGAGCTGATGGTTTTATTAAGATTTCTGATTTTATCGGCAATATCAGCGGATAACTTTTCATCATGGCCCAAAATTTTTAGATATTGTGTCAAATCCTTATAACTTTGATCACCAATTCTGGGGTCCTTGATAAGACTAATACTATCATTGTTGATTAAAAGAGCTTGAAAATAATAAATGTAATCATCCACTTTCTCCATTGATGCCAGACCAACAAGCTCGCTTATTTTAATTTTCTTTTTATCCAGACAACTGTTCGAGGATAATTGGTCACGACAAATTAAAAGTGCATAGGGGACTGTTTTTTTAAAGCTGGAACCAAACTTGAAGGAGTGCTTGATGCCAGTTAGAAGATCATTAAAACTTACTCTCTTAAAGGCCCTGTTTGTTGAAGATGAAAGTGGCTCAAGGACAACCAGAAACTCTCTTTTATTCAAATCTGTCGAGGTGGCCTCGATGGCATCAAGATCACCCTTGAAACCTACCAATCTGTGTTTAAAAGTAAATCCTATCTCAACGTTGCCGTTGGAATCTTTTTGGGTTTTTATTTCGATAAGAGGTAATTGCTTTAAGAGGCTCTTCTTTTTTCTTATGACCTTTAAATCCACTTTCAAGGCCTTTTTGTCCAACGATTGCAACTCATTCATTTCCTGCCCGAAAAGTGTTTTTTTCGAAGCTTTTTTGACTGCCTGTTTTTTTTGGCTATGACGAGGTTGATTTTGTGATTTTTGTTCAAACATGTAGAACAAAAAAATACCTGTAATAACTACAGTTACAAGCCAAAATATTGCCTTGTTGTTCATAATCCTATCCTCTAATGGAAGTTGTGCTGTATTATAAATTATAATAAGGTATTAATATGAAAAAACAACTATTTAAAGATAATTCAGGTTTCGGTCTCATTCAAGCAATTATTCTCGGAGGTATTTTGGTAGCTGCCTCCTCCACGGTGGTAATGCTTCAGAAAAAAAGTGCTAATGAACAAAAAGTTACTACCGAAAATGTCAAAAACAAGTTAGGTGAGATTTCCAGTGTTTCACTGATGAGCAAGCTCTTTTCCTACGACACTGTTGGAAGCCCCAAAGAGATTGCGGCCATGGTTATTCCTGATCCGTACATACTATCAGGTAACGAAAACCACACTTTTATTATCGAAGATGAGATGAAAAAGCGTTTGGGAAATCACACACCATGGGGTTTTAACAAGAGTGGACAAACTTTTACGATATTCAAAGATTCCGAGCAGAATATCAAAAAAGAGGACTACCGGATTAAAGGAACTACGTACGATACCAATAATATTTATCGCATTTCCACCGTAACCCTTGAAAGAGAAAAAGATAAGGTTAATATCATAATACCCTCGCTCGGAGAGGCAGTAGAATTCAAACCAGATTGCCATTTCTCTATTAAATCAGGTTCGTCAAAATCCATGCCAGCTAAAAAGGATGTCACTGTTCCCTTTGAAACAGAGTTTTCAGTTGAGTTGATTTGTACAGGACTGTTACCAAAACTTCCTACTGTCCAGGTTAAAGGTGTTCGTTTTCAAAAAATCAGTGAAAGTTACACGCATGATCCCGGTGGGGACACCCCCGTAAGTCACAGAAGTATACCTAGTTCCAGAAGTCCTATTAATTTATGGTCGGCTAAATTCATGATGCAGGTACCACTTTGTTGTGGAGGTCCGTATGGAGAAACGGCTAATTGTTATCCAAAACTTGATCTAAAGACCACCATAGAGGGGGTCACGCACGATGTATCCCTTGAGGTGAATTTTGAAGGGGATATGAAAACAGCTCCGAAGTTTGGAACCATTTGTACCATGAATAAATTCTATAACATGATGAGTTCAAACTACGGCAATTTCACTGCCCCCTACGCACACATTGTCACTTCCCAATATGAGTGGATGATTAAAATAAATCCTGAATGCGTCTTGCTGTCTGTTAGAAAAGAATACATTTCACACTTTTACGATAAATATTGCCAAAAATGGAAAAATGTAACCCACACGACAACTGACGAAGACGGAAATGTGATAACACATACAACGAAGGTCAAGGATGGGGGAACATTTGAATGCACTTATGGTTATCAAACCTCAAATTACCTGACCACGGTACCTGCAGCAAACGCCTATTGGATGCCAGGATACCCAATCAAGATAGAAGATTCGCAAAATAAAATACCTGTCCGCACAGTGGCATCTTCAAAAATAAATACTTGTGAACACGAACTTTGTGGAACCAGACAATCATTGGGTTGTTTCGATTCCAATACCATGATCTACATGATGGATGGCAGTCTCAAGAGAATTGATGAGATAAGACCAGGAGACAAGCTCTATAATCCCATAACAAAAAAAGTCGCAGTAGTTGATTACATAATTAGTGGAGCTGAAAAAAAGCCAATGCTCGAAATCTATCATGAAAATGGTAGTGAACTGGTGACAAGTGAACATCCATTTTTAACCAAGAATGGTTTGATAAAGGCCATGGAACTTTTAAGCGGCGATATTGTGACATTGAATGGTAACGACATCGAAATTTTATTTATTGAAAAAATAAACTCATCCAATAATGATCTTCCTGTTGTCTGGAATGTATTGGTAAATCGACATAGTGAAAAAACCAACGACCATTTTATCCTCACCTCCTCAGGTCTGCCTTCCGGAGATCTGTATTTACAAAGGAAACTGGCAGGGGACAAATAAAACTCAATCTGTTTTACGTGATTTAAATTTCCTTATAAATACAAATAGCCTAAAAGTAAGCTCTTCCAGAAATTCATCTTCCGTTACATAAAACAAGCGGAAAAGATAGAGGTAGGTCACCAATCCCATGGCAATAGTAAGTATTCCAATAAAAACACCCTCATAACTGGTGGTTGGACTCAACAAAAATGGAATATGATCCAAAGTACTCCAGCCTATCAACGCCAATCCGATAAAATAGAATGACCATTTGCAAACTGTGGCAAAATATCGCTCAACCTCCCGGATGACAAGATCACGATCATTTCCACGCATTCTTTCCACATCAGTTATACGCGAAAGCACCAGCATGATAAAAAGGGTAATCCACAACGGAAGCCATGACATCCATAATGAATCCAAATGATAGGGCCAGCCAAACATCCATCTAAAAATTGAAACCACCAATTCCACCGCAAAACAGGTCAAGGTAAGCAAACCTCCACGAATAAAGGAATTCAAATAAAGGCTGATAAGAATAAATGTGAAGATCAGGACAATCCACTTGTTTTTCAGAAATTTCTTGTATTGGGTGAACCAAAATTTTGTTAGAGGCGACCTTCGTAGAGAGCTGGTTTTCTTGTTTAAAAAATCACCTCCTGTATAATCTTGTGTGACGCCAAACTGGTTAACCTTATCCAACTGTGAGTGGAAAATACGGGAATCAAACAAGCTGACTTTGGACTTTAAAAGAAATCCCAATCTGATAGGCTCAATTTCAGATTCGTTAGGTGCCAAAAGCAAATTGGAAAATTGCCCACCGGAAAAAGAAACACCTGCATGAGTCAGTGGTATCTTTTTATTTCCAATCCGCCAATTACCCCAACTCTTTTCATGTTGAATATCAAATAGAGCGGTTTGAAATTGGGAAATATTATAATTTGTCAATTTTGCCAGACCGGTGGGAGTTATATTCCACAGATACATCCACTCCTGTCTTGTCGTTTTTTCTGGATGATAACGATAATGCCGATTATCAATTTTTCCCTCCGAATGATAAGTCAGCGAGCTTCCATAGTTTCGGTAGGAAATGATTTCCTTTTCATAACTGTAATCCAGTGGAACACCAGTACCGGATGCAGGTATGCCAAATGGCTGCAGATACCAAAAAATCAAAGATAGTGCAAAACATACAAGTACCGGCCAAAAATACTGTGTCGATAACAGCTTGTTAAATTTTTCACTTGGATTCTCCAGATTAACATCATTACGAATCCAGCTTAGCGGTGTAATAATGGGAAGAACACATAACAGAATCAAATTAATAGGTATGCCAAATAAAAGCATACGCAAAATAATAGTCTGAGATGGAAGGTTGATTTCTGACAAGAGAAAAGGTGCCGATAACAGGATAGTCAAAATAAATAGAACAATAAACGTTGGCAAAAACTCTGCAATTGAAAACAACGATGCCTGCGTCAGAGTTCGCTGAATAAACGTAGGTAACTTACTTGGAACAAAATAAGTACGTATTCTGAAAAGCAAAACCGCCCAGAACACACTGCCTATAATATAACTGATAAGAAAGGCGTGAATATCAAGCAGGGTAATCTCATTGCGTAAAAAACCAACCCAGAAAAAATAATGGATAAAAAACAATATATTATAAGTACCGGCCCCGAATACGGCCTTACGGGTTCCAAATGTTTTTATAAAGAAAAACAGTTGAAGTCCCAACACCAGAATGAAAACCGGGATAATCTTTCCAAGATATTTGAACCAAATACGAAGATTGCTGCGCCTAAACTCCTGTTGTGGTAATTGCTCCTCAAGAAGATTAATCAATTTACCTGTTGAAATTCTGTCCTTGTTGGTCCAGATTTCAAGTTTTTTCATTAGAGGCGGCGTCTTTATGAAAATATCTGCAATATCGGAAAGCTTTACAGGACGATCGCCACGGGCCCCTACAATGATGGAACGGATGGATTCAATATCCTTAAAGCTTGTTTCAACTGTAAAACTTATATCCTTTTGTTTTCCAAGCTTGTAAGTCATATTGTTAATCTGCAGGGCCTTCCATACTTGATCCACCGCAATTTTATCACGTGCCATTTTCTTTATATCCAGCTTGATTGATGCCGCAGTGGTTGCGTTTATTTCAGGATAAAAACGACGAATGCGATCATTAAAAGCACGCATTTTTTCATGCAAAAATTCCGGAGCAACGCCCTTGTCGCTGATTAAGGTAATGTCAGGAGGTGAGATCCGATTAATTTGATTGATACTGATTTGTTTTACATCCTCCGGCAAAGTCAGTTTCAAACGATCCATTTTTTCCTGAATAAACAGCAGAATATTACTGGGATCATTGCCCTTCTCAAATTGTAAATGGATTTTGCTTTTCTCATGCTCGGTTACCGACTCCATGGACAAAAGACCAGGAAGTCCGTTAAAAATTCGCTCTGCCTCCCTTGTTACCTTGTTTTCAATAAAAGATGCAACATTACCAGGAACTTCGAATTGAACTTCATATTTAACATATTCATATTCCGGAAGTATCTGTAAGCGATAGTTGGACAGAAAAAAAATGGCCAGTGTTGGAATTGCCAGAATTGCCATGAGCAATCCCTTGCGTTCGACCAATGCTTCAATGATTTTTAAAATCATATAATGACCTCTTGAAGCCCCCAGGTGAAGAAGACCAACCCCGGTTTTTCAGCACGATTTTTCTTGAAATCACTGATCGTTTTCTTGAAGCCTTCCAGATCATCGTCACTTAAAACCATCATAAAAACCTCGTTAAACCCGGGCCATGCAACCGAACCTTGCTTGCGTCCCTGTTTCCCTGAACCATGAACATTAACAAAATGAGTGTAGTTTACAATGTTCGCCAATCGCATAAGCATAAACATTTCTTCCTTAAGCTCTGAATCAAAGATTGCAATCACACAGTTCATTATTCACTCCCTTGTTTGCCAGCAAACACTTCAATAAAAATAGGGGTTATTACCACTGACAATATAGTACCTGCGACCATTCCGAAAACGTTTACTATTGCCATTCCCCTATATAGTTCACAACCTTCTCCACCCAATACTATGGTCGGTAGCATGCCAAAAATTGTGGAAAATGACGTCATCAGGATTGGCCTGGTTCTTTCCGCCACTGATTCTGTAACAGCTTTGCTGATTGAAGCTCCGGCCAGAAGTTTTTGATTGGTAGCCTCCACCAAAAATATTCCATTATTAACCACTATCCCGATTAAAAGAATAAATCCAACCATAACACTGGCATTCACGGTTTCACCCATGATTATCAAACCGAAAATGGCCCCGCCAAGAGTCAACGGAATCGTTCCCATAATAACTGCTGCCTGCCGTGAGGATTGAAATTGAATTGACAGAATTATAAAAATAATAATTGCTGAATAAATCAACGCCTGAATCATACTGGCAAAACTTTCATCCATTGTTTTAAGTCCACCCATCCCAAGCACTGTGGATTTTTCTCCTGTTTCCTTTGCCGCCAATTCAGACATAAATACTGATATTTCTCCCAATGTCCCCTTTTTAATGCGAAAAAACAGTTGTTCGTAATCCTTGTGGTTATAACGGATCAGCTTGGAAACACTTTTTTTGATTTTTTGATAAAAGAGGTTTTTCAAAGAGGTAATATTACTTGTCCCAACTGAAATGGGAGTTTCTGTGAGAAGGGAACTCTGCCGGGTTTTCATGATAAATGGATGATCAAAAATGAGATTCCCCGCTGACACCAGATCAAGCTCCCTTAATCCTATGGCCAGTTCCGTAGCGGATTGAATACTTGAACCTCCCATACGACCGGCCATGGTTGAATTTGGAGTTAACTCTATTTCATGTATAAGATTAAACTGCCTACCCTGACAATAATCAATGTAATCAGAATCACAGAAGTGTTTGATGATTTTATCACTTTTCTCCTTGCCAATGTCCTGTGAAATGTAGAAAACCCCGTCATAACCATATTCTTCACCACTGCCGGCAGGACCTACTGCCTGAATATTGATGTTTTGTTCCCTGATATCGGGATGCTTCAAAAATTTCTTGATATCCTCTTTGGGAACTGATTTTTTAAGTTCAAATAATAACTCCACCCGGTCATCGCGAGCAGTGGAAACACTCCATAATACCTGTGGATTCTGATTTAAAAGACCGGCAAATTGATTACGCAATTTGATTTGATCACGCTCGGAAAGTGCCTGTGCGATTGGATAATTCAAGGAATATACCGGAGCGGATATTGCCGGCAAAAATTCTGTTTGTGGTAAAAACAGCAGCATCCCAAGATTAAAGGCCACCACTCCCACGGGTATCATCCACTTATAAAGTTTGTTCTCACGGGCAAGGGATTGTACCCAATGGGCAAATTTAATCATCGAGACCACAATAATTGAGGTATATTTGTAGGCAACAGCAATCGGCAAGGCAGGCTTGATATCTTTTTTGAAAATCTTAAAACAAAGCCATGGCACCAGCGTAAAAACAGCAATCAAACATAAAAGCTGTGTTGAAACCACAGTCAATGAGAGGTCTGAAAAAAGTTTACTGGACAAGTTTTTTTGCATGGCAATCGGAATCAAAACCCCCGCAGTGGTCAGGGTTGAGGCAAAAACCCCCAGCGAAACATCCCGTGTTCCCCGCCAACAAGCGGAAAAGATATCCTCTGACCGTTGAAAACGCCTGGTAATTGATTCCAAAACCACTGTTGAAGCATCCGTGATCATTCCAACTGCAAGAGAGAATCCATTCAGACTAAAAAGATTAAGACTAATTCCAAGATTACTTTGAATAAAAAGAGTTCCCAAAAGTACCGTTGGAAAAACAACACTGGCAACCAGGGCACCAATTGAAGAGCCTAAAAAAATAATCAAAATTATGGAATTTAAAATCACTCCAATAATGAAATTGCGAAAAACGCCTTCCTGTGATTGCCTGATTTTCTCTGCCTCATTGTATATAACACGGGATTTTATATTCTGGTGACCTGCAACCTCATTTCTGATCAGTTCCAGCACTCTTTGATTTATTGCCATGGTATCGGTTCCAGGAGACTTCAGTACTTCCAGAATCAAGGCATGTTCGTTTTTACCATAAATGACCCTTGGATTCGGTTTTTGTTTTTGGATTTTTCCCAACCAGCGCAAAAGAACGGATTCCCCGCCTCTTGGCGATCTCAAAGTCAGACTCCCCAAATCATCCACGGAATCAACATTGAAAACCATATAATGCTTGAGCGGAGTGGAGTTAAATAGTTGCCGAAAACTCCAGGATTGACGTGAGGTTTTGATGATATCCGAATAGTTGAGTTGATGACGTGCAAGTTTTTTGGGATTCAGATTAATTTCATATTGATCGGAATTTTTACCTGATAGATCAACCTGCGAGATACCGGATATCCTTTCAATTTTCAAGGCCACACTTTCGGCAAACCTTGTAATATCAATGATATTTTTTCCGTAAAAAACATTACGCAGGATTGGTTTCCCAGTTGGTCTGTGAAGAATAAAAATGGGATCGAGAATCTCCCTGGGACGTGGAATGTTTTCAATAACCTGACGGGCCCGTCGCAAACATGTTTCTGGTGAATATTTCCATTTATAGAAAAGAATCATGATTGTCCGCTCTTCACCAACATGTACTTCAATGGAATCAAGATCACCAGTCTCCTCCAAAGCACGCTCCACTGGATTAATCACTTCCTGTACGACACGCTTTTCAGGAATAAATGGAGTTGGAAAAATAACCGCAACGGCCGGGATATTAACAGACGGAATAAATTCCTTGGACAAATGTGGAAGGGTGAAATAACCAACCAATAAAATTGTCAAATTCAGACAAATTGTAAGAACACCTTTCCTTATAAATATTTTGGTCATAGCCGCCTAGTTCAACTTTTCAAGACAGGCCTTGTCTCCGCTAAGAAAGGCCACTCTCCAACCGGATGTATAAAGTCCCAGATCTGAAATCTCCACCACTTTTGCACATTCCGTTTCGTCAGGTATCAGGATTTCCAGATCCAATATTTCTCCTATACGTTCTTTAATAGGTGCCAAGAGTTTCAAATAACTGGTAACTGATCCCTTATCAGGATCAACCAGGGGGGAAATTTTCAGAACTTCCGCCAAGACCTTCCCATCGCCTTTTCTTACAACTTTTAATCCTGATTTAACAATTCGGGCCTCTTCCGTTGAAAGAGAGACCTCCAATAATTTATTTTTCGGGTCCAAAACAGTGATAAGTGGCATACCAACTGTTGTTGCCGCCCCAGTTGTAACATGGATTTTTGCAATTCTACCGTTGATTGTATTGCGATAGGGACGGATACCCTCTTTTTCTAAAACCTCCATCAAAACAGCGCCAGGACGCGATTGATCCCCAAGTTGAAAGAATATTTTGTGTACAATTCCGTTTCCTATTGAAACCAATGTAGAAATTTTTCCAGGTTTGATGACTGCAAACACAGGCAACTTTCTTATCAACTTTTCTGCGCAGGCACTCTGCACGCAAAAAACAAATAATAATAAAAATACACTAGATAGCTTTAGAATTTTCATGAATCTCAACCTTTTCAAATTCATTAAGGGTTTTGGCAATATCAAGAATGGCGACCTGATATTTCTTCAGGGCATCGTAAGCTTCAAACCTTGTCTTGGCGTAATCAATCATCAATACAGATTGCTCAAATTTTGTAGTGGTTCCCGAACGTGATAATTTTTTGGTTTGATCAAGCTTGTGCTTTTTTTCCCGCGCAATCGCCATTTTGTGATTAAAATGCGCGCGCGAAACCCTGGCACTCATGGAATCATGTTTGAGTAACAGCAACTTTTTGCTCATATTTATTTTTCTCTTATTGGTCGATATCAGATGGCTGTGAAGGGCCTGTCCTCTTCTACTACTGGAGCGAAAACCGTCAAAAAGCTCAAATGTTACGCCCACGGTTATGCGCCAGTCCCCGTCTTTAGGTGTGTTTTTAAAATCTCCAGAATAACCGTAGGAACCGCTGGTAACTATCATTGGTATCCATGGACGTTCCCAGCGAGTTGCCTTGAGAATATGCCTGGTGGAATTAATTTGCAAAGAATCCTTTTTCCATGTCAAGGATTGCTTATGATACTTATCCTTGAAGAGTTGTTCACTTGGAATCTCATAGGATATTTTCAATTTGGGAAGTTTATCAAACCAACTTGTTTTAAAATCGGGAATAAGATCATACATGGCCTTTCTGGCCAATCCCAAACCTTCTTCAACACGGGTTTTCTGATAAATTAATTCGTAGTAACGGGTATCAAGTTCCAACAATTCCTTTTTATTGTATAATCCCCTGGTACGACTGTTTCGACTGCGACTTTTAACCATGCTGATTATTTTATCAGCTTCCAAAATGGTTTTTCTAATATCCTCCAGAATATTTATTTCCAGAATAAGTCTGATCAGCTGAGATTTTTTTTCGTACCGCATTTCCTTCAACGTTAAAATATCATACCGAACATTGTTTTTTGCGGTTTTTACCGAACTTTCAACTGCAAAACGGGAAAATATTGGAATGCTAAAGGACAGTTCAGTGGTCCATGCCTCATTTTCAGTGGTGGTGTTTGAAGTTCCAACGTTCGAACCTCCCTGGGACGACAATGAATCCATACCTGCAGGAGCAACAGAAGTATTTGACACTGTTGAAGATGAACTTTCAAAATCCTTTCCCTTTGTAACAGCGTTGTTAAATGCCAGAGAAGGAAGATGACCCGAGAAGGCTCCCTTTACCTGAGCCATGCTATAACCAATCTTGTTATTTATCACCTTTAGTTCCAAATTTTCCGCGTAGAGTTTGCCGACCAGAAAATCAAGCGTAATTGCCGGAGTTTTTATAGGATAAAGACAGACGATTAATAGCAGGATACACTTTTTCACTACACAAGCTCACATTGTTCCAGTGGTATTTCATCACAACTAATAAAGGAGTGAATCCTCGAACATATTTTTGAATTAGGACACCTCATTGACATACGACCTCCATTCTCCATGAATTCGATAATTGTTTTTTTTAAAAAGTGGATGGTCAAAACTCCCAAATGGTTGGTTTCAGTAAAATCCAAAACAATTTTTTTTACTCCGGTCTTGATAAGAATATTAAGATCTTGTTCAAAATGGGCAGAGGTAAAATTATCAATACGCCCAACGATGGCCACTTCAACCATGCCATCCTGGCGGGTTACGTTTATCTTCATGATATGAGTCTTTCCTTATATGACTTGTTACTTATGTAATTCTAATACACATGAGCAGTTTCACAATACATAATGCAGAATAACTTTTTACCATACTGTAATTGTCGGATTATTAATTATAAGTGGCATATCCCATTAGCAGTTCACTTGAAAAGTGAACCGGCATGGGTATAAACTGACTGAAGTATAAAAGTATTGGGAATTTATTGTGTTTGGAATTATTCTTGTTTCTATCAGCACCATCGTACAATTTTACGTATTAATACGCACTGTCTCATTGCCAATTATCGAAAAATTTCCCGGGAAAAAAGCATTTATCGCCATTCATTTCATTCTTTGGTTGAGTATTCCTGTCGCACGCTATTTTGCTCATCACGAAACCGGAATATTTACAAAATATCTGGAATTAACGGGAATGATATGGCTTGGCTCAATCTTTTTAATCTTTATTTCTGTTCTTTCGATTGATTTACTCACACTCTATGGATTTGTTTTCAAAAAAATCACTCCTTCATTACGAACAGGAGCATTTATTTTAGGAATATTGCTCTCCATAACCGCTATCATTCAAGGATCACGTCCACCAATATTCGAAAATTATGACATTCACATTTCAAACTTACCAAAAAAAATGGATGGCAAGGTTATTATTGCCATATCCGATCTACACATAAACCACATAAATGGTATTAAGTGGTTAAAACAAATAATCACACAAGTTCAAAGAAAAAATCCTGATTTCATTTTTATTCTCGGGGATACGCTTGAGGCACATGGCCTGCCTGACAAAGATGAATTAATAACGACTCTTGGAAAGCTAAAAGCACCTTACGGAACCTGGGCCGTTTTGGGTAATCATTTTTTCTATGGTGATCAGGATCTCGGACTTTCCATATTAAAAAAAGCAAATATAAACCTTCTGCGAAATAAATGGGTGGAGATATCCCCTGGTCTGGTCCTTGCGGGTGTGGATGATTTAACAATTCATCATAGAAAACAAGGAAACGTAGCGACACTCGTAACTGATACTTTGAAAAACCGCCCTGATAATGCAGCAACAATACTTTTATCCCATACTCCATGGGGAACAGAGGTTGCATCCAAATCAAAAGTCAATTTAATGCTCAGCGGACACACTCACGGAGGACAAATCTGGCCCTTCGACTATCTCGTAAAACAAATATATCCTTTTCTTGAAGGGAAATATTCAATTGATAATATGATCCTGATTGTTTGCCGTGGTACAGGAACCTGGGGACCACCCATGCGTCTATTTTATCCCGGCGAAATTCTTCATATAACCCTAAAAAGAAAAATTTAATACCTGAACCACTTTATTGTTCCTGATTGTAATGATGCAAAATTTCCTCATCCGTCAAAATTCTGTTGTACAATTTATATTCATCCATTACGCCGTTGAAATCAACACCCATGAACAGATTGGCCGTAGTGCTGAATGTAATATCAGGCAACGCACGTTCACCTGAAAGAACACCATCCACAAAAACCGCCGCTTGATCCGCTGTCTTGTCGAGGGTTACAACAACATGGTGGAAATCACTGGTTAATACAGTTGAAGATCGCAAGACACCATTTAACAGCTCAACCTGTCCTCTATTTAGTGTTATTGACAGACCCTCTATTATTGTAAAATCGTCCACTATATTGGAATTGAATACATCCGAAATAAGATCACTTGTATAAACAGGAGTTCCACTTGTAGTGGCCACGGTAATATCGTTTTCGACTTCACCATTAACAAAGCGTCCGGTAAGCTTATCCCCAATCTCGTCGATGGTACGGCTTATCCGATCTCCAAGATTCCATTTCATTCCGTCTGCAAGAGTTATACTGGCAGTCGCGAAACTATTGAAGTTTACATAACCAAATCCCTCCAGATCAAGTACCCGTGAACCAATATAATTATAAATACTCTTTGTATCGTCGTCTTCATCTCCGTATGAGAGACAAAGCGTTTTGTTCAATACACTATTATCATCCAAATACTCCCACTTTTTTATTCCATTGATTAAAACAGTGGAATCATCACCCATGCCTGTCCTGTCATAGAAATCAAGATAGGTGTAGGACGAATTGGTTAAACAATTATTCCACATATAGTAATCACTTCCACCATTATTGGCGTAATACCGGACTCCGTGGGCTATCACTTTTTGCCCCTTTCCGCCCACATAACTGTTTATTGAGGCAAATCTGGTGTTAAAATCGTCAACATTTGTTGCACCAAAGGTAATTTTGTCAAGACCACCCCAGAAGAAGCCGTCCACATAGGAATGATTATCTATGTAAGTTTCCATACTATCTTCCCATGAAGATTTGTTTTCTGTAGCGGAGTAACTTGTGCCAAGATCGTAATTGATATATACATCAACGCCTGCAGCACTAATATTTTGAATTGAAGGGGAAGCATCATCAGAAACAACAACCAATTCAAGACCTGAATCCTCCCATACGATAGCTTCCGTACCAAGAGTTCCGTTAAAAATAAGAAACTTGAATCCGGGATCAGGCATTGAAATCTTGCTGGTTACAACCGCCTCGGTTTGTATTTCAAATGTTTGATCGCTTATGTCATTTACCCACGATGTTGCGTTAAAATACCAGGCTACTCCGTCCCTGTAATAATTGGTGCCCGTTCCGGCCCACTCATAGTTCCATGCGCCGGAAGTTGTTGGACTTTCCAAAACCAGCCAGTATGTACCGGCGGAAAGTGATAAATCAAATGTAACATCATACCACGCATAACTTGTTGTTGTTGTTCCATTCGGAATTGTTTTAGTATCATGCAATACCGAACCGGGAACACTTCCTCCGTTATCATCATTATATATTTTAACTAAAATATCACCCGTTGCCCCGGCCAATTCTTTAAGTTTAAGTCTTACCTTGAGAAGTTTTTGTGCCGAGGACAGAGTAAACGTCTGAGCTCGTTTTCTGGTAATTCCAAAGGCAGGATTCCAACCCAAATCATCTACAAGCTGTGAAATTGAAATCGCCTGGTCAAAGCTGACAGTGTCCTTTTTCAGTACATACTGATCACTTGTTGATGACGATTTTAGCCATGCTTCAAAAGTAATTTGATTGTTTGTATTAATAAAAACACCACTTCCGCAATCCACATAATCAACAGAGCCATCAAGACTCAATGCCAGTAGGTCAACTTTTCCCGTGACATGAGTTGGGGCGCCAGACGTGGTTCCGTCGTTTGAGTTGGTCGAGGAATCGGTAATAGTGACTCCTGAATCGTTTTCAAATTTATAATGCAGGTCTGAGCCCCTGTGATACCCCTGCCATAAATATTCAAACCATAACCATGAAGCACGATCTGTTTCGTCGACAGTATCATCCTTGTTATAATCGGCACTCACAAGATATTCCGTGGCACCAACTGAATAGCCAAAAGAACTCATAAAAACGGTATAATCATCGGCATCAACATCCTGATCATCATCAAGATCGCCCAAAATGACTCTGTATGACACACTTGCCGTCGAGCATACCGATGTGTTCCCCACCGGATCAGTTGAATCCGCGTAAAATTTATAACTTCCATTTTCCAGCTCAGAAGTGGTTATACTTATTGTGGTTCCCGTGGAAACTCCTGTTCCAACAGATGTCACGCAACCTGAATCGGAGTACAATCCAATCGTATCACCTGATATAACTCCATTTACTTGTATTTCAGGAGTTGGATCATTACGAGGAGTTGTCGCAGGATCAATTAAACTTAATCCGCTCGGAGCGGATGGTGGAGTTATATCCAGAACATACATTGCACCAGCTACCGAACAATCTGAAATATTTCCAACAGGGTCAGTTGAGTTTACATAAAAAGTGTATGTGGCATCCACTGTTAGAACATCAGAGGTGATATATTCCGTAGCAGTATCTACAATCGTCGCCCCCTTTGAGACCGAACAATTGCTGTCTGAATAAAGCCCTATTGTATCTCCAATTGTAATTCCCGTAACCTCAAATGTCGGAGTGCTGTCTGTGCCGGTTTCTGTTACAGGTTCATGTAATGTCAACGACGGAGTGGCCGGTGCGGTTGTATCAAAAACATAAGTTGCCCCGACAATCGAACAATCTGAAATATTTCCGACAGGGTCGGTGGAATTTACATAAAAGGTGTATGTGGCATCAACGGTGAGAACATTAGAGGTTATATATTCCGTAACGGTGTCTACAACTGTTGATCCTTTGAAGCCTGTACAATCGCTGCTTGTATAGAGTTTTATTGTGTCCCCTATCGTAACATCGGAAACCTCAAACGTCGGAGTGCTGTCTGTGCCGGTTTCGGTTACAGGTTCAAATAGTGTCAGCGACGGAGTGGCCGGTGCGGTTGTATCAAAAACATAAGTTGCCCCAACAACCGAACAATCTGAAATATTTCCGAGAGGGTCTGTGGAATTTACGTAAAAGGTGTAGGTGGCATCCACTGTAAGAACGTCAGAGGTGATATATTCCGTAACAGTATCTACAACTGTTGATCCCTTGAAGCCCGTACAGTCACTGCTTGTGTAGAGTTTTATTGTGTCCCCTATCGTAACATCGGAAACCTCAAACGTCGGAGTGCTGTCTGTGCCTGTTTCGGTTACAGGTTCATATAGTGTCAACGATGGAGTGGCCGGTGCAGTTGTATCTAAAACATATGTAGCACCAACAACCGAACACTCTGAAATATTTCCAACAGGGTCAGTGGAGTTTACATAAAAGGTGTAGGTGGCATCCACTGTTAAAACGTCGGATGTGATATATTCCGTAACAGTATCTACAACCGTTGAACCTTTGAAACCAGTACAGTCACTACTTGTGTAGAGTTTTATTGTGTCCCCTATCGTAACATCGTAAACTTCAAACGTCGGAGTGCTGTCTGTGCCAGTTTCGGTTACAGGTTGATATAATGTCAACGATGGGGTGGCCGGTGCAGTTGTATCGAAAACGTATGTTGCACCAGCAACCGAACAATCTGAAATATTTCCCACAGGGTCGGTGGAATTTACATAAAATGTGTAGGTAGCATCCACTGTAAGAACATCAGAGGTGATATATTCCGTAACGGTGTCCACAACTGTTGATCCCTTGAAGCCGGTACAATCACTACTTGTGTAAAGTTTTATTGTGTCCCCTATCGTAA
>JAGLPP010000104.1 GCA_023137315.1 Bacteriovoracaceae bacterium | reverse complement strand
CATCTGGTATCGAAATTCCTGCAAAATCACCAAAAATATTCTCATTCAAATGCTCAAGCCTTACTCCATCAAGATAAATACGTGGGTTTTTATCAGTCCTGCTGAAAAGATCCCTGTACCCGGCCCAGTTATCAAATTTGAGCCTTATTGTTCTTTTGGATGATGCCGGTCTTGGCCCGGATATGGGATCGGAATCATAAACCTCTCCTGAACCGGGAGCACGAACTGTTTTTAAAACGCATTGACCAATTCCATTTTTGTCATAACCGGAAGGACACTCCTTCCACATAATATTATAACCAAACCACATCAACGCAACACTGGCAGCAACAGCTGCTATTTTCACAATCTCTCCAATACTTCCTTTTTTTCTGACCTTTTTTTGAAGTTTTGGCGAATAGACGTTCTTTACCCTTGTACGACTTTTTGCTCTTGTTCTGGACACCGCGCTTTTTCCAGGTGGTATTCCTGCAGCCGGAGCGGTTTTCTTCTTGGCATCCTTTGATGCCTTTGACGCCTTTGCCATCTGTTGATTAATATTGAAGGCATCAGTGAGCAAATCATCTATTGGTCTTTCCATCTCAAGCGAAGGCTCACTTTCAGTATCATCCGTCACTTCTTCAAAATCAATCTCCATCCCACCCCTGCCTGCGGAACCTGACTGATCTTTCTGGTCATCATCATCCTCGATAATAATCGTATCTCCCTCTTCCTCATTGCTTGAAACCTTGCCTCCTGATCTGAGTTCTTTCAGGTATGGCATCAGGTCAATCTTGCCAAATTCAATAAATCGTTTTTGATCTTTTTTAATATCGTCCTTAAAAAGTTCCTTGGAGAAGTAAGCAAGATCTGTTGCATTAAATTCCGGATACTTTGCATACAGAAATTTTATAAGGGCCCTGTTCATCTGATCAAGATTCTCATATCTCAGAGTTCGATCTTTTGATAAGGCCTTCAGGACAATCTTGTCGAGTTCTTTTGAAACATTTGGATTTATCGATGACGGAGATGGAATCTTGCAACTTTGAATTTTCTTCAACACGGCAAGATCTGTTTTTGCCGTAAAAAGTTTTCTTGAACAAAGCATTTCCCAAAGAGTGATCCCCAGAGCGAACTGATCGTATCTTGCATCCAGTTCCTGTCCCTCAAGATACTCCGGCGCAAGATATGACAACTTACCCTTGATTGTTCCGGCCTGTGTTTTATCCTTGTTTGTACTCGCTTTGGCGATTCCGAAATCAATCACCTTCAACGCGCCATCATATGTAAGCATGAGATTATGTGGAGAAATATCACGATGAACAATATGGGCAGGCTCGCCTGTCAGTGCATTCCTGAATGTATGTGCATAATGCAGTCCCTGACACGCTTGCGCTACAATATAAACTGATACCTCAACTGGAAAAACAAATCCGCGTTTTTTGAGTTTTTGCAGATACTCCTTGAGATTACGACCGTTAACGTACTCCATCACCTGATAAAGCTGGTCGTTCTCCATTCCACAATCAAACGTCTGGGTGATATTTGGATGAATCAAACCAAATGTCACTTTGATTTCGTCGATAAACATGCTCTTGAATAACTCATCACTTGAAAACTGCGGTTGAATCATCTTTATTGCAACAAGTTTATCAGCCTGCTCTCCGAGAAAACGGGCCCTGCAAATCTTGGCCATACCTCCATCGACCAAATGGTCCAAAAGGAGATACTTGCCGAAACGTTTCAGAATGAGTCCTTTTTTACCTTTTTCATCAGACATAATGGTAGCCTACCTCCTGTGTAGTCTGATCGGTAATAATGGGGGAAAACTTTAATTGAACAGGTCCCAAATTCTAAAATTCAATTTTTTGTGATAAAAATCCTGGAAAGGAAATAACCGTCTCTTCACGAGCTGTTTTGCGGCAAAATCCTCCAACATGATAATTCTTGAGTGAAAGACCCTCATAATCCGGATGTGTCCTCATGCTTGAACGGAAAGTTGGAATTTCCATTTTGCTAAAACCGTTGTCTTTCATTTCCGACTGGAAAAGCTTGTGTGAAATTTTATCCGGGTCAAGTGAATAACTCAAAACAACCAAAAATTCATCACACTTGCTGATTTCCTCCTTTTCAAAATCTGAAAACCAATTCTGAAACGGATCATCCTTGCCCACCTCCACAAACATTACATCAAAAAGAAGTGTCAGTTCCTGAAACCAGGAAAAACGAACAAATTCCAGATTCTGTTCCCATTCCAAGGTCTTGCTTCTGCCACCGGAAACAGTAAAATCTCCACTCTTTACCATGTTTTTGGATAAACTCGAACACCCCAAGACCAACATAAAGACAAGTATTAAAACCTTATTAATCATGGCAAATTTTCCTCAAGTTCTTTCCAGATAACCTGTAATGGCAGTTTGTGCCTCATCACTTAAATTCATAAACCTCAGCGAAAACCCCTGTCCTCCGCTAAGCAATCTAACAACTTTTCCTGAAGCGACAAAGGAGTACTCGGAATTTTCGGGGTGAACATTCATGGAAATCCGCTCCCCGTCCCTGACTGGAGGATTGAACACAAGAACCTGAAGCCCTCCAACGGAAATATCGCGACAGACACCTTCAAACAACTGTGAATTATTATGAAAAAACATTTTCGCAACAAATGGTCTACGAACGTTAATTCTTCTCTCTCCGTCATCAATAACTGGAGGAATTGCCGCAAAAATCTTCTCATAAATGGGGAGATCTGCCAGAAAAATCCAATCATTCATTTGAGGAGTGAAAATGTATGTCCTTCCATTGATCCTGTTTTCTGTAAAAAGCTTTTTCAGCGCATCCAAGGAAAACGGCCCGTATTCGACTTCAGTACTTCCACGATCATGCCCGACCTTTATACTGAATATTGGTTGAGTGGCGGAAATGGAATCCCAATCAATTTCTACATCCTCTTCATCCGCAAAATCCTCATGAATAAAATCATTAACATCCATCGTCTGGGTTATTTCCCCGACGACCAGTTCGCTTTCTTCGTCTTCCTCATCCTCCAAGACAAGCTCCTCCTCGTAGAAGGGCTTATCATCGAATTCCTCTTCCATCTCATCCTCTTCAAAAAACTTATGAAGCTCGGGAACATTCACAATCTGCACCCAATCATCAAAACCCTTTTTCCAAACATAGCTTTTCTCGTTGAGGGAACCCTTTTGTAAAAAAGAGGCAATCGTGGCCTCATCAACGGGGCCGGCCTTGCCATCATTTTCCACGTAGTACCATTTGACCGCCATGGTAAAACTCCATTTTTCTATGGGGTAGTCACACCCCGGGATTTTATACAGCTATTCATGATAGGAATATTATAACTGACTGAAAATACAAATAAACCTCTGGCAAAATTTCCCCCCCATAGGACAAACCGATCAATAAACTCGGACTCAACTAAAGAGTCACACCTCGTCTCCGATAAGACAGGTGAGGAAATTTGTTATAACAAGAGGGATATCCATGCAAAGATTCATAAAAAAAGTCTATCTGCCAATATGTCTGGCACTTGCGTTGTCGTCATGCGGCCCTCATGAATTCGGAACAAAAAGCAGCAAGATACTGGAAACAACCAGCTCAAAACAATCCTATAGTTCAGGGGAGATTTGCTCTCAATCCAGTATCATAAAACCACACGTGGATTTTTTATTCCTCTGGGACAACTCATCCAGTCAAACCTACGTCGATCCGGCACTAAAAAGTGCTCTTAATAACACCATCAACAAAATATCCGAACAATTTGACTACCACATACTTATGGCTCCATTGAACAAGCTCGGGGCGGATATGACGAGCACATATTTCGCCTCATTCGACACAACGGGACTAACCTCCAACGCACTCTCCATCAAAATCCCATATACATCGGCTGCATCAAAACTCGATGAGATAATCCGCTCAACCGCAGGTGGTTCACAGGAAAGAGGTTTTCAAAGGGCAATTGATCTGATCAACGCCAACCGCTCAAACGGTATCTTCCGACAGAATGCCTATACGAATATAATTCTCATGTCCAACGGTGACGTAAGAATCTTTGACGGAGGCCACTGGATCCCATATCTCACCAACCAGCATATCATGACAAAAAAGATTCAATTACTGAACCTCAGAAACAGCCTGCAGAGTGAGCAGATGAGATTCATATCCCTGGTTTCACACATAGACGAAAGCAGTCCAACTAACCCATATGGATATAAGAAAGGATACGCATATATCGAAATGTCCAAACTTATCTATCAGGACATCGGACACAAGATCAAGCCGGACGACCAAAATGCAAGAAGCACCCCGGACAGCTATAATATTGCCGGAGTGGATTATCTGCATGTATTTGATGGAATCAACTCCTCTATTCAACAAGTGGTTATCGCTCACAAATACGATTACTGGCCTGTAACCATTCCAACACCTTTTGATCAAAACACCCTAAAGGTAACAAAGTATTCCGGAACAATTGCAACCGAACTCGCTGCCGGAGATAATGTAAACGGCTTTACATACGAGGCCTGGAAATCAAACAAAAACACACGCTATGAACCAACTCCGGGTGAGCCATACACTGGATACATGATAAGGCTCCACGGAACAGCGAGAGTCACATTTCCTGAATGCGTTGTTGTAGAGGGCATTAGTCCAGACGAATACTGGGGATATTATTCTCTTCCAAACAACCCACTGGTAAGCTCAATCATATTCAAGGTAAACGGCAGGACCATACCGCAATGTTCGGCAACTCCATACAACAACTGTTGGGACTATATCGGACTTCGCAGCAGTTTCAATGTAAAGGTTCTCTCCCCGTCAGAACCTGACCAACCGGGGACTCCTGCAGAGCTGCGAACTGGTTATATGTTGAAGCTGTACGGTGATTCCATTTATACCAATGATGACACAATCTTTTCGAGTTACGATCCAAGCACAGCTCCTTAACTCTTTCCGTGTGCCTTGATTTCGTTGAGCTTCTTGACCTCATTCATAAAAACTATGGACGGGAAAAGTTCCTTGAGCTTCAGATAATTCACTTCTGCTATTAATTTATTTCCATCATCCACAATAATTTCACCAACAATCCCCGCCTCAATGGAATCCTGAAGATCCTCTTCCGTAATGGGAACATTTCTGGCGGAAAAATCCTTCAAGATAATACTCAAGTCCGCAACTACATGATCCTTGTCAGAATCCTTGGCAATCAACTGATCATAGATTCTTTTAAGAAAACGTTCACATTTGTTGGATATTATCAATTCCTCTGACTGATCAACCACACGTTGCAAATTAAAAAAACGCATGAAATCCTTCAGACATTCTACATTTTTAATACCGACAATATTAGGCAAATTATCCTTGTCATTGCTGATATCCAAAATTTTCTGGGTCTGTAAAAGCTGAATGAGCTCTTCATATTTTATTTCAGAATAATTAAACACATCAAAAAAATAAAACTTGAGGCGATTCATATGAATTACCATTTTGGAACCTTTCAAATCTCCATGTGACTTCATCACAAGATACAAAATGGAACATCCCCTTAATATGTCGACATCACCGAAGAATTTATATTCAGGGACTTTCCCACCCCTTCCAAAGGAAACAGAGTTGGATTCAAGCTCCCTTACCGTATCATTAGTCTTCCTGAGTCTCTGCGCCAATGTATTGATGATTGTTTTAAACCATGGATTAAGGCCCTCAAGTGTTTTTCCAAATGCCTTGAAGGAAACCTCAATTACGTCAGTGGAGACAATCGCTTCAGCTGAACAACTTCTTTTTCTTGCCTTTTCATCAAAATAGGCCATCTCTCCAATAACCTCTCCTGAACGTAATATGGCAATTTCAATATATCCTTTCCCCTTGGGACGAAACAACCGTAACTGCCCTTTTTGAATGATAAAAAGTGACTCGGCATGATCATTTTCATGAAAAAGAATATCACCGGATTTCAAAGTCCGAAGACCGGATTTTTTTTGCGTTTGCAATGTCTTTTTAGCTGCACCACGAATCATTAAATTACCTCTTCAGAAATCTCCACTAACAACGGGCCAGTGTAAAATCCCTGTAAAACTCCTCTATCTCATCATTCGGCATACTGAAATTAATACCTGATATCGCTTTACCGTCACCTACTGCCGACACAGAAGAAAGCGGTCTTATATTGTTTATATTGTACAATTTCCACTTACCTGAAACATGAAAATAAACATTCACATTTTTTATACTGTTAAAAACATCCATATCAACAAGTTCACTGAAGATAAGACAGTTTTCAGAAGCCCTGTCAATTTTCAATATACTGTCACAATCAAAATTCTGCAGTCCTGACTTCTGCTCCAAAAAAATTTTCATTTTTAACTCAGAGACATCAATTGATCTCACAGGAGGCTCCTTGCACCATTTATTATTATAGTGTAAATTGCACCATAATAGGAATCAAAGGGGTAATATATGCTTTCCAGAAAAGAACAAAAAGGCCCGGGTAATTCGCTCCCTGAAGAATGGAAAAAGGAAGTGGAAAAACTTTTGGAAGTAACCTATCAGGAAAAATGCAATATTCTGAAAAAAAAGTTCGAAGTGTACGGTTTCTCTTACCCGAATGAAATACTCATTGCTGCCTCATTTCTTGATTCCACTGATCAGGGAAAATCCCCAATGACCGTTCTTGTCTCCTCCGATCTGAAAGACGGACAAAACCACAAAAAGCTTCTCAATACATTGGTTGATGCCATTGGTATTTTCTTTGATAATTACTTTTCAACTCCGGACTGGAGTGAATGGCAAATGGCCTGGCAAAAAGAATCCATCAAGGAAGTAACTTTCCACTATAAAATCACCAGAGAAAATGTATCCCTAACCATAATGGCCAATAAAATATTAAATGGTGACGATATAAACGAATAGAACCAATATCATTCTTCTTCTGAAAAGACAGCTGCCTTCATCGTTACTTTGGTTTCATAGACAATGTCCTGATCATCATCGGCATTATCGGCTTCTTCCACGCTCTCAAATTCTTCATCTGATTCAATATTAAGTTCTTTCAGTATTGAATAGAACGATTTCTCGTCCTTGATATCATCAAAAATTGCCTCAATATATTTCGCAGGATATTTATTTAAAAGTTCCTCAATAAAAGTCTGAAGTTTACCTTCGGAAAGAATACTTTGCTTTTTCCTGATATTCGTCCAATTCCTTATGTAATGAAGACGGCAGTATCCCATGGTTGTTGGAGGAGTATCACACCCCTTCTCAAGACATTCGTCAGTTTCATTTTGAAAAAAATCAATATTTCTGATTGAATCAAAAATATCTCTCAAGGAATAATCTTCGCTCAGGCCAATAATTTCTTCCGTAACATCTTGTTTCAATTGACTTTCAGTATTATCTTTACCTGATTTATCATAATCCAAATTTGCTTCTTCGTTCAGAATTGAATCATTTATCAACTCATCTTTTTTGGCGACTTTTTTTACAGCCTTTTTGGCGACTTTTTTTACTGCCTTTTTAGCGACTTTTTTTACTGCCTTTTTGACGACCTTTTTCTTTACCGCCTTTTTGACGACCTTTTTCTTTACCGCCTTTTTAGCGACCTTCTTTGCGACCTTCTTGATAGTTTTCTTTGCAGCTTTCTTTTTGATAATCTTCTTCTTAGCCATTAAAGGATCTCCAGTGATTTTAAAACGAGTTTAGTATTCCTAACACTCTTTCGATGAATCTGTAAAACATGAGATACACGTCGATTACGTCCTTCTGAACCGACGCCTTGCGCCATAATCGTAAATAATTCATAAAACTCTTGCCAACTACGTCAAACTGGAATAAAACGCTTAAGTTAGTCAGCAAGAGTAAAAGGAGTCAGCTGTGGCCAACCATAAATCTGCAAAGAAAAGAGTGAGACAAACCGAAGTCAGAACCGAACGTAACAAAACTAGAAGAAGTATCACCCGCAACCTCGTCAAAAAAATTCGAGAGGCTATCTCAAAAAAAGATCAGAAAACCGCAATTGATCTTCTTCCAAAAACACAATCAATGTTGCAGAAGGCTGCCCAAACAGGTGCCATTGAAAAGAACTGTGCCTCAAAAAAAGTTTCCCGTCTGGCAACACAAGTTCAAAATCTTTCCAAATAGATTGCCTGCACTTCACTATATTTTATTGTAAAGGGATAGATACTCTTTTCTCAGTATGTTTATGAGCATCTTATTGCGACCTTTTGCCAGAATTTCCCAATGCCCGAATGTCCTCATTGCGTGTGCAATTTCATCCTTGTTCCACAGTTTGGAGCAAGCAATCAGCTCCTTGTTATAACCGCTAACTCTGCCACTACCATACTTCTTTAAGAGATATTCTCCGTCAGAAAGTTTCAACAGATGTCCCTGCATAAAAGAAAAAAGACGTCTCAATAAATCATGGTCCTCAAATTCAACAACTTTTTTCATAAACGAAAGTCTTTTCTTTCGTGAAAACATTGATGCAAGCTCGAAGATATCCATCCTGTTTGTTTTTAACAGACTCTTAACCGAATCAAACGTAATCTCATTCTCATGCAAAAAATTTTTTTTAATCATTCCAAGAACAGTAACATAATCCGAGCATGTCGATGGAACGGTTTCAAGAATATGATTACGAACGTCCCAGGATAAATTCAATTTCATTACTTTCATAAGATAATCAAGCAATTTTTGGTTTTCCCAAAAACGCGGTATCTCAATTGAAAGTGCAACCCCTTGTTCATGGGTTGTTAAATTCTCCCAAAAATCATTCATTACGGAAAAAACAAGAACAAAATATTTATCTTCAAAACCAAGATCTTCCTCCAATATAAATTTTGCCTCTTTTTTGGAAATGGTTTCAGCTTGTAACACTAGAAATGAATCATTATTTCCAAACAGACTCCGATTTTTAAAGTTGTTCTCCAGCCACTCGCAAGTGATCTCACTTCCAAGCACAACATTGAATTTCCCCTCTTCTCCAGGCAAGGTTCTACGCAAAAATGATTTCATTCTGGATAGAAAAATGGTTTCAATAAAAGGATCAAATGAATGAAGAGAATAGAGACCTTTTTTTTCTGAAAGTATGAGGTGTGGGTGATTTTTTTCAAAATCCCACGGACGGGCCTTAAAATGCATCTAGGATCTCTTGTTTTAAATTATTACGTGCCTGTATCGCCAACTGCTGCATACCTACTTCCATTGATTTCCTGTTTTTTGTAAAGTTGACAACTCCCCCGCTATCAGGAGAAAGATTCTCCGAAATTACGTGGTTGATATCTGTTTGGACAGATATTGTTTCATCAAAAATAACCTTCGGATGCCCCTTGATAAAACGGCCTGCATCGGAAGTGATGATTTCAATATCTGCTGGAGTAGGATTTCTAATCAGCACCAATCTTAATCTTGCATTGACCTGAACCTGTTGTGGAATGTAAAATCCACGTCTTTCACCAATTGAATCCTCAAGTTCCCCTGACGTAAACTGATGACTGCTGTTGGGAGTAACCTCACGTCTTCTTTTCCGTGATTCAATAATCCCGACCAATACTCCATCCACCTTGCGACGCTCGCCTGAATAGACCCTCAAATCAGGATAGCTCTCCAGCAGCGAAGTAATTTCACGTGTCATCGGCCCTGAGATACCAGACAAAGAAGATTTATTTAAAAAATATGGAACTGCAATACTTTCGATATCATATACTCTGAACGGATTGGACTTTCTTACAAAGTGATAACCGGAACATCCAGTCAATGATAAAAGAAATAAACAAAAAATTATTGGTAAACCAAGTTTCATCTATAAAACCATTATCAGTGAATACATACCTTGTAATTATAAAAAAATACTATAATATTCAACATAAAACTAGTAACTTAAATGAATTATGTTTAAAACCCTCTCATCATTAATTCAAAATTTCGACGTTCCTGCCGGTGGCAGAACAAAAAACTACTCTAAAAAAAATAAATACGAAGAAAGTTTTGATTTTTTAAAGCTTATAAAGGCATGGCCGGA
The DNA here is from genome assembly GCA_023137315.1 of Bacteriovoracaceae bacterium. Taxonomy (GTDB): domain Bacteria; phylum Bdellovibrionota; class Bacteriovoracia; order Bacteriovoracales; family Bacteriovoracaceae; genus JAGLPP01. The sequence continues at coordinate 28,124 of JAGLPP010000104.1, read as the reverse complement.
AATTGTTGGAAACAAGCTTGCCGAACACACAGTCCCACTTAAAAACACCTATAAAACGCTGACTATTCTTGCCAATCACCCGGCTTTTGCCACTGAACTGAGTTTTATGGAGGAAATTCTCAAAAAAAAGATTTTTGAGCACTTCCCTGGATTGAGGCCAAACATTTCCAGAATAAAGTTCCAAACCGGAAACAGATTTTTTGAAAACAAAAAAAAATTAATGGAAAAAAGTTCGGGCAATCATCAAAATAAACGTAAAAACACGACGCTACACCCTTACTCTCCACAATTTCGTCTACTGAAAGAAGAGGCCTGTGAAATATTCAAGGATGTTACAGATAATGAATTAAAGGAAACATTAACATCCATTTTTATCCAAAACAGAAGCAAGAACCAATAGATGATCACCATATCTATCAAGAACATTCCATGAGAAATTATTACTGGGTGGGCAAAGATCAACATCATCCTTCGTTAAAACAAGGCAATTTCCATCGTCCTTCAGGGCCATAAAACAAAACTCCCAAAATTGCGGTGGTAAACCTCGAATAAAAAATCTACAGATATTTTTTTTCTCATTAGTACCAAGACGGGCCTTGTCCGAAAGATAAAAAGGTGGATTTGATACAACAAGATCATATCGTCCCTTCATTTCCGCCAACAAATTCTTATCTGTGAAATTCCCATTAATGAGTTTCATATTGGAAACATACTCTTTCGGAAACATCGAAAGATTCCTTTTAAAATATTGATTAAACTCGACCTGCAACTCCAAAAAATCCACCCTGACGGGCCGGGATAATCTGGCAAGGATCTCCATCCCAACAACCCCGCACCCGGAACACAAATCAAGCACTCTGACATCCGGAAAATCTTTCATCGATGAAAGCAGCTTTGATGCCTCATCTGCAAGTTTGATGGTATTTTCACAAAAATGGTAAAAATCAGGCTGATAATACTCTGAGATATTCATTAATCTCTTCCTTGAATTTTCCTTCCCGCACAAACTTGAATTCGCTCTCACTGTGAAATATCACTATAGTGGATGATCTGCCGGAGGGAATTACGTTCCCATCCTCAATAAATTTCGCGTCCTTGGCGTATCGTTCATGAAAAGATTTTGCCGAGGCTTCGTCAACAATAGGTCGTTCACCGGTAATATTCAGACTGGTTGTTGTAACCGGTGCACCTGTTTCACTGACAATCCTCTTTATTGAATCAAATTTTAAATATCTAAACGCGATAAAATCGCTATTACCTGTCACCCAATCAGGAATTTTCATTTTGCACCAGTTTTTTGGAACCGCAAGTGTGGCCTCAAGTGAAAAAATCCTGTCCAACCAATTTCGTTCCATGAACACCGGCAGCCGAAAATACTTTTTTATCATCGACACATCCGAAAACAATATGGAAAGAGGTTTATCCGGTGATGAGTGTTTTATTTTCAAAACATGCTCATAAACATTTTTTGAATAAATGCTTCCTCCGATTCCCCAAACCGTATCAGTCGGATAGATATATATTTTGTCAGACTTAATCATAATATCATCCACCAAAAATAATTTTCGTTCTTATCGCCAAGCAAGAGCAGATTATAAATACTATACTCAATTGCAATCCCTCTTCCCAATAGTCCACGATAAAACTCATATTCTATCCGGGAAATCGGTTTTTTCAATTTTTTGTCAAATTTGGAAATCTCTTTTTTGTACCACTGATCCTCCAAATATTTATAAAGCATTTGTCTCTCATATGAGGAAACACTTCCAACTAATTCTCCACGAATTCTTTTTATGATTGCAGATCGCCATTTGGGGTTTTCCTGGGGATAATATGAATATATCCATAATTGCCTGAAATCAATTTCATTAATCAGGTTAAGAGATGACTTGCTTTTCACATACGAGGGCACCATTGAGGAATTTTGATTAAGCAAAAGGGCCAGCCATAAACCTGTGTACTTTCTGCCAAAATTAAAGGAGCGTGAACTCCCCAGAATATCCTCCAGTGTCCAATAGGCATCAATGCGCATCTTTAAATCGTAGACGCGCTTTACGTCGTGAAGAAGAGATATATAATTCACCAAAAGTTTAAAGAGCATACTATCCGAAATATGTTTCTCAAGAATCCATAAAAACGAAACCACATTACCCAAATATCGCTCTCTATCCTTCCTCCCTTTGAAAAAGAGGTTTTCCACATCAAAAATAAATTTTTCAGGGGAATAATGTAATATCTTTCTGATATTTCTTTTTGCCCAGGCCGTATTTTTGGACTTCACTGCGACCATCATCTCACTCATATCCGCAACAAGATTCCCCTTGAACTTTTCTATTTCCGCCAAGGCATCAAACCGCCCATCCTTTCTCTTTCCAGTTGCCATGAAAGCGACCTCCGCTTCCACAAGCCTGTTAAAAACATCAATAATTTCTCTGCGACGCATGGCCTTTTTTTTCTTTCTGAAAAGCGAGACTATTTTCTTCCGCCTTTTTTTTGCCACGCGATGATGAATAAGATGGTTATTCAAATCATTCGTTGTTTTAATTTTTTTTGTATCGTAGTTAACCATGGCCAGAAAATTTCCGTCGACCACGGAGGAACAATCTTTCTCCAGTTTTTTATACCATTTTTTTTTTGACTGGAAGTCATGCAAACAAATGGCAAATTTTGCATAATAATTGTTTAAATCAGTACATTTGATGTCAGGAAGAGCTTGCTCACGATTAAATGTAAAACCATTTAATCCAAGATTGCCTGAAAGAACCCCGAAGGACGTTATTATTGGAAGGTATTCAAAAGGCTTTTTTTTTACCACATGATTTATTTTTACCTGTGCCGCCGCCACTGGAACAAATATCCTTGAAATTTTCTCCTGTATGCCTGTACTGTAACGATCAGTGGTCGCACCTTCCGCAGCACTTATCCACTTGTTAAAAACAAATATAATCAGAAGCACCACAATCACAAATATCATGACAATCATCTTGATATTAAAAATATTTCCACTTCTTCTCATATTTCCATGCCTCTCCAGTTCAGGCACATTGACTTCTTTAACGTCATTTTGTTGTTGTACAGACCTTATCTTCCGTACAATACCTACAGTCGATTTTGCTTTCCTGACTTTCTTTTTCTGCGTGACAGGGATCTTCTCTGGCGAAACATTCACGCCATCATCGCTGGATCCGATATCCGGATACTTCAAATCCTCTTCAGATGGAAGTAATATCCTCTCTTCGCAATCATCACTAAGCTTCTCCGTATCTACCTTCTCTGCACTGGCAACACTAATCCCGGCCCCAGTCGACTTCGTCTCCTGTTGTTTTTCCCCAATATCAGGATATTCAAGATCATGCTCATCCGGGATCATGATCTCTTCGTGCTGTACTTCAGACACATCTGCCCCAAGTCCTTTCATTAAATCGTCCATCTTCCCGACAACTGTTATATCATCGACTTGTTGCTCATCAACATGATCAATCCTCGGGGCCATGTCACCTTGAAACTTCTCTCTGATAATTTCTGCTGTAACATTCCCTCTTAGCTTGAACTTAAGACACTTCTCGACAGTCAGTCCCGGATCAACCGAAATAGTATCAGGGGCCTCTGTTATTGGATTAAATTTCTGTGAAATGTCACCAAAAAGATGTCGCTCAAGATATTCTCTTTCACTCACCAGAAACCAAAAACCATTTCCCGCACAAATTTCATCGTCACGGGACAATGAGCGATTTCTTACAAGCTCAATAATTTTATTTTTGGACACCGGGCCCAATATCTTTTTTCCCCTCGTGCGAATAAGCCAGTCTTTAATCATTTTTCCATTCAAAAGAAAAATCCCAGTATGCTTTTTAAGTCCTCATCAGTAAATTTAAGTCCGGCGAAGGCAGAAAAGCTTGTTTTTGTTGTTTTTCTGGTAAAATTCTGTACGGCCAGCTTGCCGTAAAGAACGTTCCAGACAAGAAAATCGGAAAACAGTCTGACATTAACCCCGTCATTCTCATCATAATCATAAACTTCCCCGCCAATAACATAGCGTTTTCCGGAAAACTCATAATCGACACCTATACCGCCGGTTGATTCTATCAAACCACCACGAAAAACCCAGTTATGAATTTTACGCCCCAGTTGCACGTTAAAACGGTAACTATTCTTTTCCTGATTCTTTGTAATTACCTTGGACTCGGAACCACCTTCAATGGTGGTTGTCTCCTTTTCCTTCATCGGGCCGAATTTTGAAGTGGTTATCCCGAAAAGATAAAAACGTTCCGGCGATGGAAAAACCCGAAGACCTGCCTCCGTCACTCCTCCGTTCTCGGAATCAGCTCCAGTATAAACAGAAAGCTCTGTTCGAATGGAATCCATTTTTCCAACAATTTTATTCACGCTGGCCAAAGTCTGTTTGACCTCATCAGCAATCTGTTCCTCCACCAGGAATTTTCCCATGGTTCCTTTACCTTTTCGAATATCCGTCACGATGGCATCCATATTGGACATCATCGTCTTGGCATCGGCCAGAATTTGCTTGATGTCGGCCATCGCAGCATCCTTATTCCCTTCACGCATGTGATAGTTAAGTCTCTCACTGAAACCTTCCAGATTGCTTACAATATTCCCTAGCTTCTTTTCGTTACTGGTTATAAACCGCCTAAAACTGACTGACGACTCCTTGGCATTCGCGGAAAGCTCTTTCAAATCCAGAAGAATTCTCCTTATGGGGGATTCCTCACCATCTGGAACAATTGCCGTCTTGAGATCTTTTACAAGATCTTTAACTTCCTTCATCAACTCCGATGCGTCCCTGGCGAGATTGGCGATACCCCCCGCCTCCTCCGAATCGATCAATTTGCCATCTCCTAATCTTATGTCGGATATTCCAACAACGATTTCAAGATATTTATCACCCAAAAAACCAACAGTCTTCACCCTCAGCTTGGAGTCATTCGAAATTTTTACCTTTTCTAAAACTTCAAAACTAATAAGCGCCTGGTTTCCCTGTAATTCAATGCTCTTTATTCTTCCTGCGTTGATACCGGCCACTTTGATTGGAGTTTTTTCAAAGATACCGGACGCATCGTCTATAATGGTTTTGTAAGTAATATAGTCACCAAAACCGGATTGATCTGTTGTAATTTTCAAGGACATGTAAACAACTGCCACCATTGTTGCAATCGCAAGTAAACCAACTTTAAACTCATTCATAAGTTCTTGCCTCTTGTCTCGGCTTTCCTGGCCATAAGTCAGCTAACTATTTATAAATTAATAAACGCCTTAACCAGCGGATTATCCGACTTGGGAAATTCTAGAGCTGGTAAGTACTCAATAATTCTACCACGGTCAAGAAATGCGACATAGTCGGAAATTTCTAACGTTGCCTTAACATCGTGAGAAATAATTATTGAGGTAAGACCACGTTCGCGGTATTTTTTGGAGGTGTCTGTTATCAGATCATTGACCATTCTTGTCGTGATTGGATCAAGTCCTGTCGTCGGTTCATCATAGAGCATAATTTCCGGAGACAACGCCAGGGCGCGCGCCAATCCAACTCTTTTTCTCATACCGCCTGAAAGCTCGGAAGGAATCTTGAAAAAGGACTCCTCCTTGATATTAACCGACAAAAGAAGTTCGCTCACCCTTTCACTGATTTCTTTCTCCGTATAGTCTGAAAATTCCCTGAGTGGAAAAGCGGTATTTTCAAATGCAGTCATCGAATCAAAAAGAGCTGCATATTGGAAAAGCATTCCAAAATTTTGGCGGAATTGGCGGAGTTTAAAATGATTCATGTCCGCAAGATCGTTTCCCAAAACATGTATTTCGCCTGACGTTGGTTGCAAAAGTCCAAGAATATGTTTTAAAAGTGTTGATTTTCCGGCACCTGAAAAACCCAAAATTGTTGTAATGGAATTTTTCTCAATATCAATATTGAGACCATTCAAAATAACATGTTTCCCAAAATGCTTGGAAAGATTTCGAATGGAAACCGTTACATCCTTTTGCAATTTTACTCCCTCAAAATAATTATAGAATTCTGATCAAAAAACTGGTCAGAAAATAATCCAAAATTAAAACAAGAATCATACCCCAAACAACAGCAAGATTAGTGCCTCTCCCGACTCCCTCGGCCCCCTTTTCGACGGTAAAACCAAAGTAGCATCCCACAACTGATATGATAAATCCGAAAAAAACCGCCTTGATGATTCCCTGTAGCAGGTCCTCAACAAACATGAACTCTCCAAGCTTGGAAAAATACATCACTTCGTCAATCATGAGTGCCTTTGTTCCCACGAACCAGGAACCAATGTTCCCAATAAGATTAAAAATCACGGTTAGCATTGGTACGGCAATTGTACCTGCAACAATTCGTGGTACAGCAAGATATTGATGACTCGAAATACCCATAACTTCAAGGGCATCGATTTGTTCGGTGACTTTCATCGAACCAATTTGTGCGGCCATCGCAGCACCTGCACGTCCGGCAACAATAAGACCTGTTAGAACCGGCGCAAGCTCCTTGGAAAGCGAAATGGCAACAATCGGTCCGACAAGTGAATCCACGGAAATCATTTTAAAACCAAAGTAGGTTTGATAGGAAAAAACCATTCCTGTAAAGGAACCGGCCAGAAAAATAATAAACAAGCTTTTATTTCCAACAAACAAAAGCTGCTCAATAAACAATTTGGATCGAAATGGTCTCTTAACAAGCCAATAGAAGAACTGATACGTAAATATCATTACGTCCCCAAGACTTCCAATCGGGACTAATACAGAAGCACCAAGTCTTTCTATCTGTCGTTCAAGAAATTTAATCATTTTTTATCCGCGTACACATCGAGCTTATTGTAAACTACAGTATGGGGATTGCGAAGAATTAATTGGACAGTCAGGATTACTGAGGTGTCGATTCGATATCCGCACTCAAATCGGAGGACCATGCAATTTTTGACTTTCCGACATTATTTATCTCTTTAGAGGCAGGTATTTTAAAAGAATTATCGGCCCTACCATTCAAAAACACTCCAGTAAGATGTCTTAAAAACGCGTCCGATGAAACCGGAACGCTGCGCACTTGTGGAGAAATTGTCATCGAAAAAACGCTATCGGAATCCTCAAAATACCTCCAATACTGAAAACGCCCCACAAGCTCCTTGAGAGTATTAAACATGATTTCACCGCGCTTGCCTTCCACAACAAAGACAAGATGTTCGAGCCCCACCGAGGCGCGTGAATAATCAAATTTAATCTTATTTTCCAACTTTCTCGTAAAATCGGAGAGAAACTCCTCCCAAAAAAATCTTAACATTGATTTGCCTTTAATCACTTCAAGAAGCGGCGTTAAATCAATATCGATAACGTATGGTTCTTCTATTCCAATATTTTCATGATTTTCATAAAAAGATCGATCCAGAACTCCCATCAAATTCCAGGGTTCAAAAATCTTTCCATTCTCAACGGAAGGTCTCTGACTATTGAGAGAAAGGAAATGAGAATAAATTCCACCAAGATAATTTTCAAAAAATTCCCAGTTAAAATTGTTCAGGATTTCCTCATCCCTGACGCGAACAAAAACCATCTTGTCAGGATTCTTTTTTGCCCCTTTGATCATCAGGCACATTAGATCAGAACCCATGATGTCAAGAACGACCTGATTGGCCATGTTCTGTGCAAAAAACTCCACTCCTTCCATACACGCATGTCCAAGCCATAAAGACGGTATTTTTTTCATCTTCACACAACCTGACGCTGGAGATTGCAGTTTGTGGCCGCTTCTTGAAAGTTCCAGATAGGAAAATTCACAAATCTCATCAATTCTGGAAAAAGCGTTTTCACATGCTTCAAAAAAATCATCCGAATAACTTTTTTGATGTTCAAATTCATTACAAAAGTTAAACAGAAGCTCATTATAAAATTTCTTTTCACGATGATTTTCAATCTTTTGAAGAGAGCTTTCAAATTGTCTTTCCAGCTTTTCATTACGCTGCCTGAAACCACCAATCTCCTTTTCACCTGAAGCAATTTTGTTAAAACGTTTTAAAATTGATTTTATCTGGCCTGAATAGTCGTTGGATTTTCTGATAAGGCCATAATTAAAAATTTCGTATGTTGAAAAAACAAGTGGTTTGGAATCGTCAGAGTAAAAAAAACAGACCGGCATTGACTCACTGACAACATGCGGATGACTGGCAAAACTTAAAGAACCTTCACTCATTTTCTTAACATCAACAACACACAGAGATGGCATTCTGGTTAAAGTTTCACTCCATAAATCCTTCAAGGTTTCGTAAAAATGGGGAATTATACCTGCCTCTCTGAAAACTGCTGAAATTGCGCGCACATCCGCCAAATCCGAAATCAGTAGTGCCACTTCCAATTTTGCCTTATCTTCTCTGACAATTTTATCTGTGCTGGAGGTTTTCACTTTTATTCCCCTTTTTTAGGCGACATGTCGCCATTATTCAGTTTCATTATGCCTTTTACATGTCAATTCGTCCAATACGTGTCAGATCCCGACAGCACTCTAAAAGCCCATCGGGATGGATGATGGAATCCTGTTCTTCAACATCAAGATGTACCTGGGAAAATTCATAGTCATCACATCTTTGCCGATATAAATCCTTTAAATATTTCACCCCATTGCACACAAGAGGTCTTCCGTCCTCACTTGAAATCCTTTCAATGCAAATATCCAGTGGAGTCTTTATCCACACCAGACTGGCCCCTTCCACTTTCAAAATTTTTTCAAGGTTACCACCGCAAAGGGCACCTCCACCAATGGCAACAATAATTTTTCCATTTTGCGAGTCAAGAATCCTTTCAATCCAATCTCTCTCCAACTTTCGAAAATAATCCCATCCGTTTTTTTCAACAATGCTATCAATTGACATTTTCTCATCTTGTTCAATCCCAGCATCGAGGTCCAGAAAGCTCCAACCATGATCGGAATTTCCCTCAAGACGACGGAGCAAACGTGTCTTTCCAGCCCCCATAAAACCACATAAAAATATCTTCATGACACACCCCAACTTGCGGATTCATCATACACTTGCTGACGCGCAACGCCAAGGATTAAAGACCATCCTTGCAATAATTGATTAAAAATGGTTATAAAGGTGTCCAAATGGAACAGCTACTGAAAATCAATCAATTGACCATAGATCAAGAAAAATATGAACAAATAGATCATAATGTCTTGTGGCTGGCCAAAATACTGGAGGAACTCCAGGATCATACTGATCCAGAAGGTGACGTTTCTCATCCCAGCGAAACAAGTTTTCTTGAAGCGAAATTGAAATTACTTAAAAAAAAATCCAACGCGCTCAAAGATCATTTGATTATACGTGGAACAGTCAACACGTCTTACCATACACAATGCGTCAGATGTCTGGCCCCGGCCAGAGAAACATTGAAAGTTGATTTTTCTGCGTGCTTTTTACATCACTCGTTTAAGCAACAAGAAGAATATCACGATATTACAGACATTTTTTGCGATGGTGAGTTGATGGAATTATATTTTTACAACAAGAACGCAGTCGATCTTTACGAATATATCCATGAGCAGATATTTTTAAACGTCAACCAAAGGCCACTACACAATACGGATTGCAAGGGACTTTGCCCGATCTGCGGATTCAATCTGAATTTAGGAAAATGCATTCATGCTAGAAAGTAGAATCATTGATATTAAAAATGACTTGCATGATGACCAATTCTATCGTAAAAACTGCTACTTGTAATGCTACTGGATGATTTTAAAATAAATAAGAAAAATCAATATGTTGGGAGAATAAAATGGCAGTTCCAAAAAAGAAAACAAGTTGTGCACGCAAGGGTAAAAGACACGCAGGCCATACTCATAAACTATACTCAAAAACAACTATTTCCTGCAGTAACTGTGGCGATCACGTCATGCCTCATCACGCATGTCCGGCTTGCGGTCAGTATAAAGGACGTGAAATTATTGAAATCAAGGCCGAAAAGGAAGTTGAAGAGAACGAGTAAAAAAACTCAAATCTAACAGAATCTTAATAAAAATACGTTGCCAAAAAGCATATTTACATCAAAAATACCTCCTGTTTCAAGGGGTCTTACTTACATCATGAATACTATGTAGTTTAAGTGAGGAGGTTTCATGACATCAATGCCTCGGACAAAAATTCTCGGGACAGGAATGTATGTTCCAAAAAAAATTGTAACCAATTTTGACTTGGAAAAAACTTTAGATACAAGTGATGAATGGATTACAGAGAGAACCGGCATAAAGGAAAGAAGGATTTCCTCAACCACCGGAGGCGAATTCCCAACCGACATGGCAAAATACGCCACAGAAGAAGCACTTAAAAATGCCGGACTTGATCGAAACGATATCGATTTAATTCTTTTTGCAACAGTTACACCGGACATGCCACTTCCCTGTAGTGCCTCAATACTTCAGACCAAACTCGGCATAACAAACCATTGTGCATGTTTTGATCTTTCTGCCGCATGCAGTGGTTTTGTCTACGGACTTGATCTGGCCGATTCCTATATAAAGACCGGCAAGGCAGAGCATGTGTTGGTTATAGGCTCCGAAATGTTAAGCACTGTCGTCAACTGGAAAGACAGAAGCGTTTGTATTCTTCTCGGGGATGCCTGTGGAGCAACAATACTCGGAAGAAGCGGTGATACCGATGAGTCCGATATACTGGCCACTCACCTTTCAGCAGATGGAACAGGAAAAGAATATTTTGACAATCCAATTGGCGGAGCAGTCGCTCCACTGACAGTGGAACATATCGCCAAAAGGGAACATTTCATGCATATGAAAGGCCGTGACATGTTCAAGGTGGCAACAAGAACACTGGCCAAAAACACCAGGACCGTTCTTAAAAAAGCGGATATTCAAATGGAAAATGTTGACTGGCTTGTTCCACACCAGGCCAATATCAGGATAATCAACACAACTGTCAGCATTCTCAAGTTCGACATAAACAAAACCGTTATCAACATCGAAAAATATGGTAATACATCTTCCGCTACAATCCCTGTTGCTTTTCACGAAGCAATCATGGAAAACAAAATCAAACGTGGACAAACTGTCGTTTTCTCCGCGTTCGGTGCGGGACTCACCTCGGGCTCCATCGTTTTTAAATATTGAGGATAAGCACCATGACTACCAACATAACACTTCTTTTTCCAGGTCAGGGTTCACAATATGTTGGCATGGGAAAAAAATTTGAAGGAAAAAAATGCTTTGATACATTCGATCAGGCAAATGATGTTTTGGGTTACAATCTCTCCAAAATAATTTTCGAAGGGCCTGAAAACGAACTTCAAATGACCTACAATGCCCAACCGGCAATCCTTACATATTCCGTTGTGCTCTTAAGAAGGCTGAAAGAAATTATCAAGACAAAAAATGTAAAAATTGATCATGTTCTTGGACATTCGCTTGGCGAGTATTCTGCCCTCGTTTCTGCCGGGACACTTTCTTTTGAAGATGCAGTCAAGGCAGTTCACATAAGAGGACAATTCATGCAGGATGCAGTTCCAAAAGGCGTTGGAAAAATGATCGCTGTAATGAAGGTTCCGCAGGAAAAAATTATTGAAGCATGCAAGCAGGCAAGTAATAATGATGAGAAAGTCATGCCTGCCAATTTCAATGAACCAAACCAGATCGTTATCTCCGGGAATGCAAAGGCCTGTGATCGCGCAGTAATGTGGTTGAATGAAAACATAGAAGGGCGTTTACGTGCCATCGAATTAAAAGTATCGGCCCCTTTCCACTCCTCCTACATGGAGCCTGCGGCCAAAAGACTCAAGGACATGCTTGAGACATTTCCATTCAATGAAAACACCATACCCTACATCGCAAATATTAATGCAAACGAATACTCAACTGAAACCAAACCGGAAACAATAAGAAAAAATCTGGTCAAACAGGTTACAGGCACAGTCATGTGGACACAAAGTATTCAAAAACTAAACCCTAAAACATTATGCCTGGAAGTCGGGCCGGGAAAAGTCCTCGCAGGACTCGTAAGAAAAATCAACCCTGATATCAAAGTTATTTCGTTGGACAGGGAAACGGCTTTTTCGGATATTGAGGAGATTTTTTCATGAACGTCATTTATAACGACCTTAAAGATAAAAATATTCTTGTTACCGGTGCCAATCGCGGCATAGGGAGAGCAGTGGCCCTTGGATTGGGAAATCAGGGAGCACATGTCGTCTGCAGCATGAGACCTGGACGTGAAGGCTTCTCCGAACTCAAGAGCGAAATTGAAGATCTTGGCGGAAAAGCAACAAAGGTGGAATTCACCATTACCGACGCTGGAAAGATAAAAGAGGAACTTGACGGATTCATCAAGGAATTCGGGCCCATCTCTGGTCTCGTCAACAATGCAGGTATTTCAAAAGATACACTTATTCTGAGACTCAAACCCGAAGAAATTTCTGAAGTTATTGATATTAATTTAAAAGGAGCAATCCTTGTCACTCAGATTTTATCCAGAAATTTTCTCAAGGCCAATAATGTCTCAATCGTCAACATCAGTTCAGTTGTAGGACTAATGGGCAATACGGCCCAGACGGTTTATGCCGCCTCAAAGGCCGGACTTATCGGTTTTACCAAATCCATGGCAAAGGAAATGGCATCGCGCAACTTGCGCTGTAATGCAATATGTCCAGGTTTTATCGGAACTGACATGACAAGTACGCTTAATGAGAAGGTCAAAGAATCATATGTTGCGGGAATACCACTGAAACGCATGGGAGAAGCTTCCGAAGTTGCCAATTTAGTAAGTTTTCTGCTAAGTCAGGCTTCATCTTATATAACAGGAGAAGTAATAAAGATTGATGGCGGTCTTTACATATAATAAAAAAATAACGTCGGCCCCGGCATTGTGCCTCTTACCGACTTACAGGAGAACAGTATGCAAGAGAGAATTGTAAAACTAATCAGTGATGCTACAAACATTGAAGCAGGAAAAATTAATCTGGAAACCAGCTTTATTGATGACCTTAATCTTGATTCACTCGACATCGTTGAACTCATGATGAAAATGGAAGATGAATTTGGCATAGAAATTCCTGAGGAAGATGCTGAAAGTCTCAAAAAAGTGAAGGACATTGTTACATATCTTGAAAAGAAACAATAAATTCCAATAAGGATTACTTCATGACGAAGCAAAATGAAAACAGGGTTGTCATAACCGGAATGGACGCTATTTGTGGTCTTGGCCATAATATTGGGGAAATCTGGAACTGTCTGATTGAAGGTAAATCCGGAATTTCCCTGATTGAATATCATGACACGGAAAATCTTCCAGTCAAGATAGCAGGAGAAGTCAAAAACTTCACCATCTCAGAAGAAATTCTTCCCAAAAAAGAAGCGGCCCGTTTTGACCGCTTTTTACATATGGCACTCCACTCTGCCTGGAGCGCATGGGAAAACAGTGGACTCAAGGATCAAAACCCGTACAAACCTGAAAATATCGGTTGTATCATGGGCGTCGGCATGGGTGGATTTCCGGTTATCGAGAAGACCTATGAAACTTTTCTAGCAAAAGGATCAAGAAGGGTATCTCCATTTTTTATCCCTTCCCTGATCCCGAACATGTCCTCCGGCCTGATAAGCATTTCTCTCGGACTCACTGGGGTTAATTATTCCCTTTCGAGTGCCTGCGCTTCATCCGGACATGCCATTTCAGCTTCGGTAAACGAAATAAGAACCGGCAAACAGGATGTAATGGTTACTGGTGGAGCAGAAAGTGTCATTTGCAATCTTCCAATCTCGGGTTTTGCTTCAATGAAGGCCCTTTCAAAAAGAAACGATGACCCACAAGGTGCCTCAAGGCCGTTTGATTCTGACCGGGACGGTTTTGTCATTGGAGAAGGCGCAGGACTTCTTGTTCTCGAAAATCTCGATCATGCACTCAAAAGAGGGGCCACTATTATTGCTGAAATTGTAGGTCACGGTTCAAGTTCTGATGCATATCACATTACAGCACCACATCCCGAAGGGGTCGGTGCTTCAAAATGTATAGAAAAAGCTCTTTCCGATGCCGGCATTACTCCTGAAATGATCGGCTACGTCAACGCCCACGGAACAGCAACCCCGTTGGGTGACATAGGAGAAACCAAGGCACTCAAAAAAACTTTCAAGGATCATGCCTACAAATTAAAAATCAGCTCAACAAAATCCATGACCGGTCATCTGCTCGGTGCAGCAGGTGGATTGGAATCCATCATTTGCGCAATGGCGATTCGTGAGGGTATACTTCCTCCTACCATCAATCTGGACAATCCCGGCCCTGAGTGCGACTTAGATTATATACCCAAAAATGCACAGAAGGTTCAGGTGGAATACGCACTTAATAACTCCTTCGGATTCGGTGGTACTAATTCGTCTCTTATTTTTAAACGATTTACTAACTAATAAATTGGAGTAAAAAAATGTTTCATCCAAATGCTACATCCCTTAAAAAGATGGACATGGAAATCCTTGATCTTATAAACAAGGAACATACCAGGCAGGAAGAAGGATTAGAGCTGATCGCTTCAGAAAATTACACTTCCCCTGCAGTCATGCAAACTCAAGGTTCGGTTCTTACCAACAAATATGCCGAAGGCTATCCTAAAAAACGTTATTATGGTGGATGTGAATTTATTGATGAAGTGGAACAACTTGCCATAGATCGCGCCAAAAAACTTTTTGGTGCCGAGTTTGCCAACGTTCAACCACACTCAGGCTCACAGGCAAATATGGGGGCCTACTTTTGTGTTTTAAAACCCGGCGATAAAATTTTGGGAATGAACCTCGCTGAAGGAGGACATCTTACCCACGGATCACCGGTCAACTTTTCCGGAAAACTGTTTAATGTGGTTCCATACGGACTTAATATGGAAACAGAAACCATTGACTATGAGGCCCTCGCCGATCTTGCACAAAAAGAAAAACCAAAAATGATTGTGGCCGGTGCCAGCGCCTATTCAAGAACCATTGATTTTAAAAAATTCAGAGAGATCGCCGACAGTGTTGATGCCTATCTTCTCGTCGACATGGCCCATATTGCAGGACTTGTTGCAGCAGGACTTCATCCCACCCCTGTTGGAATCGCAGACTTTGTAACTTCAACAACACATAAAACGCTAAGAGGCCCACGAGGTGGATTAATTCTCACACATCGTGAAGATCTGGCCAAGGATATCAACTTCAATATGTTTCCAGGTATTCAGGGTGGACCACTTGAACACGTCATTGCTGCCAAAGCAGTAGCATTCCATGAAGCCTTACAACCAGAATTTACAACTTATCAAAAACAAGTTCTGAAAAATGCCAAGGCATTGTCAGAAAACCTTATAAAAAATGGCATGGAAATAGTTTCAGGTGGAACTGATAATCACCTTATGCTTGGAAAAACCGACTCAGTTGGACTGTCCGGAAAAAAATCCGAGAGATTTCTGGAAGCGGCCGGTATTACATGCAATAAGAACATGATTCCAGGAGACAAACGCTCCCCATTCATTACGTCCGGTATCAGACTTGGAACACCAGCTATCACAACAAGAGGGCTAGAGGAAAACCATATGGCACAAATCGCCGAGTGGATCGTTTCCGTTCTAAAGAACAACGATAATGAACACTTTATTTCACAAACACGAAACGAAGTACTTGCTCTTTGCAAGGAATTTCCAGTTTATTAGACAGGAGATATTGTGTATTGCCCTATCTGTAACGCACCAGAAACAAAGGTCATCGATTCAAGACTACTCCAGGAAGGAGATACTGTCAGACGAAGACGAAAATGTGAATCCTGTGAAAAACGTTTCACCACATACGAGTCCATCCATATCCAACTTCCATACATAGTAAAAAATGATGGCCGTCGGGAAAATTATAAACATGAAAAAATTATCAAGGGTCTCAAAAAGGCTTGTCATAAAAGAGGTATTTCCACCGATGACATAACGAATATCATAAAAAATGTTGAAAAAAGTCTGATTGAAAAAGGGGAAAAGGAAGTCTCTGCAAATATCGTCGGTGAAATCGTTATGGAAAATCTATACAAACTGGACCCCGTCTCCTATGTCAGATTTGCCTCGTTCTATTGGAATTATAAGGATATTGATGAATTTGCCGAGGGCCTGAAAAACAAAAAAATCTCATTCAGCGTCAACCATGGCCACATGCCTGTCAGGATGACCTAAAGGAAGTACCATGATATCCAACCAAAAACCTACTGCTGCCAGAGAATATGCACTGAAATTTTTATATCAGATGGTGTCTTCCAAAATAGAAATTCCAATGGAAGAAATTGAAGATGCGCTTACCGTATTTCATAAAAGCTATACCGAAGAAGACCCTGACCATCTGGATAACAACCTCAATGAAAACATGTTGGTTTTTGCCAAAAAGCTTATAAGTCATACTATCGAAAACTACGCGGAGGTTATGGAAATCATCAAATCACACCTCAAAGGATGGAAGCTTGAAAATGTAGACAAGGTTGATTTAACAATACTGCTTCTTGGTGTAACTGAAATGAAATATATCAAGAAAACCCCTGTCAAAGTTGTGATTAATGAATCTGTAAATATGGCACGTAAATATGGAAAGAATGAATCGTTTTCATTCGTCAACGGTATTATGGACAGCATTGCCAAAAAAATCAGAGTCCAAAAATGAAACAAGTGGAAAAACTCCAATTAAATTTAAAACCAGATGTCATCGGTGTTTTCTGGATTACCAACGAAAAATTACTATCACGTCCATTACCTTTTCACTCTCTGGACTATTTTTTGGACGGCCTTTTATCCAGACACTACGAGAGAATGACCCAAGACAGCAAGATAAGTGTTCCCGATACAAAAAACTTTTTTGTATCCGAGAGTTTTGGCAACCCGTTTTTTGTTGCATACATGCTGGCAGATACGGACAAGACGGATAACGATCTTGAAGAATTAATGAACCTTGTACTCAAACTTAAAAAAAGTAAACGCAACTCAATTATGCTTATAGATTCTTCAAAGCAAAAACATCAAGAAAGAATGGAAAAAAGATTTCCAAACTTCAAATTCAAAACAATTGACCTGGAAGCCTAAGGAATTGCGACTATATAAGATACCCAAGACTCACAATTTTCAACTTCTGTTGTTTCAAAAAATTCACCATCACCAGTTCCATCTTCCTCATCTTCGCCTTCCCAATAGGTTTTTACTGTGGAAAATCCGGCATCTTCAAGGATTTCAACCAACTCATAAGCTGTCCACATGCGCCAGTCATAGGTAAATGCCTTCTCATAACGCTTGCCATCTTCATGGGTTTCAAAATGTATATAATACAAACACTCATTGGTGAGTGGATTATATTTATCAAGATCCCAAAAGTAGGAAAAATCCTCATATTCCGTTTCCTCCTCCTGAGGAGTGAAACATTCCGAACCGCCAAAAAGATCCATTACAAACATTCCCTCTTTCGCAATTGATTTTCTAACACTCTTGAAATATTCCAGGAGTTTTGAGCGCTTTTTGAATATGTAATAGCTGAAATTAAAGGCACAGACCACATCCAATCTCATATTGTGGTCATCCATGACATTTGCCTCAAGATATTTCATCCTTTCCTTCTCGCCTTCCAATAGTCTGGCATAATGATTTTCAATACCATACTTAATCGGTTCATTGTCCAGATCAATTGCCCATGCACGATGCTCCGGCCCCAGCTTGACCCATTCACACGCCATATACCCTGTTCCACCAAAATCCTCTCTGAGAGTCATGGGTTTTTTGCCGTAAATTTTTCTGTATTCCTTGTTAATAAAATCAATATCACCATCCGGATTTTGAACCGATTTCTCATACAACTTATGCTTCAACTCCACTGAAATTTCACTACCTACTGTCATACCAACACCTCATAATTAAATGTTTCGATCAACCTGAAAAGAAAATTACCAGATGGTTTGGGAAAATTCAAATCCAATACACAATTCCTCAATTAATATGCCAGAAAATATTGTCAGTTATAAATTAAATAAAATGTAGGTTTTCAATTAGTTACCAATAAAAAGGTTGAAAGTTTTTTATTGAACCCAGGCGATGTTAAAATATGTGACATTGTTGCCACATTTTTTTTTTGTCAGGATACTGTGTTAAACTACGTATTTTGAGGTTTAGGGGGGCATCAGATGTTTAAGGACTTTAAAAGGGGTTTTTCCGGATTGGGAAACCGTGGGTTTTCTCTGATTCAAGTATTGATTATCGGGGGAACACTCGTTGGAACAGTCACTTATTTCTCACAACAAGTTTGGCAAACCAAAAAATTTGTTCAACATAAGATGCGTAAAGAAACCAAATACACCGACTCTTTGAAAGGTGGCATGGTTTTCGCCAATTACATCCTAAAAGAAAGAAAATGCATTGATCTCTCAACTGGAATCGAGAAAAAGAACTGTATCGGCATAACGGATAGCGGAAATCTCGAACGTTTGTTGATCTCGGACGCAACAGATAATGAATTCAAAAACAAGTATCGTTATAATGGCGGGGAATTGGAATCATTTTATAACGCAGGCAACAGCAAGATTGGCCTGAGAAAGATGAGTTTCAACATCAAAAAAAGCAATATCACTCCTGGCCATCCCCTGTACACAATGATGAGAAGTGGAGGTTTTGGCCTGAGGGGGGATCGTCTCCAGGTCGAATACGTAAGTGAACCAAACTCGCACGGTAACGATATTCTGGTAAAGATCAACCTGAACCTCTACAAGAAAACCGAGATACTGGGTAAGGCATATTCCGAAGTAATTTTCTTCCCTCGTCAAATTAATCAGAATGTACTTTCTCTTAACAAAAACCTTTTAATCGGCAGCAGCATTAATCCCACAAAAGATGATAATCAACTATCGTCAACGAAAAGTGGAATTATTTTTTATTCACCTGTTTTTGTAAATGGAGACATTGTTATCCCCGGCACTTCAAATTCTCCTTCCGACGAAAAAATTTTATTGAAGGACAGGGTCTATATGACCGGTGATTTGAAAACCCATTCGAGCAAGAATGTTAAAATGTTCACCCCCAGTACACCTGGCGGAAAAAATACAACATTTCAATCAAGGTACGAGGGATTTAAAGGACTCAAGGGAGGAATATACCGTGTCGCTTACGAAGACGCCCTGACAAGTCTTTTTGCCTATAATTCAAAACCTGTTTCAACTGTAAACATGAATAAGTGTATCGATTATCAAAATAGAAAATATGATGCCTCCAAAACCCGTGATTCCAGATTGATTATTAAAAAAAGAGGAACAAACAAGTATTTGATGGGATTGACCAAATTGAACGAATTTACCGACGTTATTCACACTTATAAAGATGAAGATTATTTGGAATACCGGAATGACGGTGGAGCGAAAAATGTTTCAAATTTTCATATCAGTGTAAATTGGAAAAAAAGAACAAACGAAAAAGGGATTTCAATATATCCGATATCCTTTTCCCTTGGAAAAAACAGAACGGCAATTTTTGATATTGATGCCGCAGGTGCCGTTGTCCCAATGGATACCGACTGGATCAAGGATGACTTAAAATCCACTAAAACCAAGCTGGTTTATACACGAACACTTTATGGAAAAAAGGACGGGAAAACTGTTGAAAAGATATTTGATACAAAAACCCTAAGTGCCTCCACTAAAACCAAACTTATATCCGAGAAGGATGATGGAACCACCAAGGATTTGGAGGAAGATAAAACCGACAAGGAGGTCAGCAAAACTGTTGACAGTAAAACCATTAACACCACATTGGTTATCTATGAAAGTTGCACATTAAATGAGGAAAGTGGGAAATATGATTGTAAAAAAATCAAAAGAATATACCCTCCATCCGAAAAAATTAACCGTAAAATTGAAGAGTTCAATTCCAGACCAACAATTGAAATTTCACTAAAAGAAGGGGTCGGGGCATCTCAATTAAAACTTGATATTGTCTTTAAAAATAACGATGTCAACGACACCTACCCTGATACAAATTGGTATTTCACTCCGAACTTTGAGTTAAGCGCTCACTCCTTTCTCACAGATGGAATCACAGGAGCGGACGTCATTAGCGACGGAGGGCCAAAATTTTTCCACCATAAAATGGATTTTGAGTTCAAGGGTGGATATCAAGTGAAAAAAAATTACAGCACCATTTCATGGAATACTCTTGATAATAAATCCATAAGTTTGGATGATGAGGAAATTGAGGTTCTTTCATCCAACCCTCCCGATTTTTACACTATGTGCAGCGATGTTGAAACTTCAGGAAGCGGTTCAACAGGAGGAGGCAGTTCGTCCACCTATAATGCTGACTATTCCGAATCAAGTTTCACTTCATGGAATTATCGTCCAATTGACGGTGAAAACCAGTTTGTTCCAGCTCCTACCAAGACGGACTATAATGCCCCTTATGGCCATGTTTTCAATTCAAGTGATGCCAAGGTGAAAAACAAGCTGATTATAGATGGTAATAATCATGATAATTTTCATACTTACGGTGTACTTGATCGTTGCATCATCAACTCAACGGCAAATCACGTCATGGGTTTTTTGATTTGCCGGTATTTAAAAATTAAAAAAAGAACCGGAAAATTGACGATGATTGGCTCCTTTATTGTGGATAAGCTGGAGATAGAGGGTTCTGATAATGACATTGTGTGGATGAACATTTTTCATTCATCTGCCAGAACATATTTGGACAAAACCGGGGAAATTAACACATTATCAAATTGTAAAATCAACAAATCCTCCCCGCTTTGGAATCCAACATCTGCAGCTGAAATGGATCGCATGAGAAAGTGTACTCCTGCATATCTGATGGAAAGGGCCGAGCCGTTCAAATGGACAAGTTTCAATCCTCTTTGTGGGATGAAGGATTCCGACAGTATTATGACAACATGCAAACCTTCAGGACGGGCCCTGAATTATTATTTTTTAATTCTTAATGAGAACTACGAACTATGAGAGCGAGGTTTCAAAAAATGAATTTAAAATTTCATAATAACAAAAATGGGTTCGGGTTGGTGGAAGCACTTGTCAGCATTGGAATTATGGCAACTCTTTCAGCAGGAATTTATTTGGGAATTGAATACTGGTTCAAGGAATTGGATACCTGCAAGGCCGATCTTACGTTGAATGATATCCACATTGAATTAGTTGATTCACTTTCAACCAGGGCACAATTTTTACAGGTAGATTACAGCTCAGAGTCAGCAGAATCAATCCTGGGTGGAGGTTTACCAATGGCATGGAATTCCAAGGGAGATCAGATTCCAGTTAAAGATTGTAACCCCAATTGTCCAAGTGGAAGATACGGGATGGTGGTAAAACCGCTCACAGGTTCAAAGGGGCTTTATACAATGACAGTAAAAGTTATCCATAAAAGCTGGAAGGAACCTAAAATTATTTCGTTACTGGCAGGTGAATGATGTCGATAAAAAGATGTATTATTTTAAAAGAAAACAATGGCTTTTCGATGGCCGAATTAATGATTGCGTTGGGAATCAGCGGATTACTAGCCTACGGAATAAGTCACCTGTCCAACAGTGTCACAAAAAATCTCAAGAGTCTTGAATTAAAATCAGACACAATCATCAGTGAGGCCTTCGCTAGAAAATTATTGGTGGAGGATGTAATGAAAACAAATCCATCCTTTAATTTTATAAAATCGATCGGGGTATTCAACGACAGCGAAACAAAGAACGAACATTGTATCAGTACAAAAAATGCAAAGCCTTATTTTTGGCAGGTTACCTCTGAGGATTATTGCAAATCTGTTGCAATAAATCTTACAGCAGACAAGGACAGTTTTGGTTTTTTCGCGTTTGATGGGTCCACCTTTGAGAAAAAAGGAAACCGTGTGTACAAGAAGGCAATTTTAGAATCACCTTCTATTTTTTACAATACAAGTCCGAGCTTGAACTATTCTTCAAGCAAGCTTAGAAAGGTTTTTAGCGATAACGGCCATATGAAAAACGGTAATCTGGTAAAAATTCAGGGTATCACACCAATGATCGACTCTCTCGGTAACAGCAGGGATTATGCTTATTTGCTCGGAGTGGTGAATAATTCAATAAAACGGGCAAAATTTGACTCCATTTGGAAACCTGCTAATTCGCAATGTAAGGAAAATCCCGATTCAGCACTGGATAACTTTTTAAGATGCATCCAATCTGCCGGTGCCATGGCAAGGGTTTTTGTCATTCCGGTAAGGTACGTAGAGTATCAGCTCAGAGTCCCTGAAAAAAAACCAGAGGATGGATTTGATCTTTACCGACGGGTTCTTGATTACTCAAAGGGTATAGACCACTTCAAAGAGAGGTTGGTTGCCAAAAGAGTAAAAGAATTAAGCTTTTTACGTAAAAACACATCAAGCAAGATGATCGATGTGGAAATTAGTTTTTACAAAAAACCTACTCAGAAATAAGGAGAGAGGAATGAATTTAAATTATTTGTTTTCAATATTGCTCTGCTTTAACATTGGAAATTCTTTTGCCACAACGTTACTACCTAATGGCACGGGCAGTATGTCGACACCTGCATTAAGTGACCCTACTCCGGGAGGAGGAACAAGGATTTTACTGGAAACAAGATGTTACGGAACGAATAACAGGGGAACCACCAACCCACTGGACCCCAAGTCAAACGTCTATATTGGATTAAGAATTGGCCAGAAGGCCGGCAGCGGCAGCACCAGTTATATTTTACGTTTTCCAGGAAAGCTTACAAAAAAAGGTTCAAATGTTTCAAGCGGATGTTTTTACAGAAAAACAAGTTTCACGGAAGCTGACAAAATGGAACGCAGTTTTATTCGCGATCACAACAAATTCATGGCCACAACCGGATGCCGTGCCAACCATATGACGATAAAAATGAAATCACTTGGAATTGCTGAGAGTGATAGACATTATCTCTCCGTTCGCAGCGTTCAGGATTTTGATGATACAGCACATGACAATGCTGCACAGTACTACGGCTATAATGGTAACATGCCAGGCGGTAAACACATCGTAAAATACGTTAAGGGTGTTGATCGTTACGGAAATCCAGAGGAATTCATTCACATTCTTACCACCTATCCCGGCCAGGACGGCTTTTGTGGAGGATACCATTCACCATTGATGCTTTTCTTTGGCGATAAAAGGCCAAAATTTGTTGGCAGCAGTCCCTTGCTTAGAAGTTCCGGTGATAAAACCTATTGGCCCGAAAAGAATCATGTTGGTTTTTTTCTGGCACAACTTGATCCCAAAAATCCAAAGAAGGGTATTTATCGTGCAAATCAACTTTTCGGAGACGGAGATTATTACTCCAATGGTTTTTCCGCACTTACCGAATTGGATTCAAATTTTGACGATGTCATCGACAGCAAGGACAAAAAATTCAAGGATTTGGTTCTCTGGAAGGACATAAATAGTAACGGACATTCCGACAAGGGAGAACTCTCCAGCTTAAAAAAGAATGGAGTATTCAAGATTAATCTCAAGTACAACGATAAATATCTTTTGGATTTTGGAAGACGGGCAACGGCATCCGGCAAAGGAAAATTTTTCTACAAAAAAGGAAAAAAGACTAGAGAAGGAATTGTCCTGGATATCTTTTTTAATGAAAAATAATCAGGTTTAATATTTTTTATAGGATTTTACTTCTCGAAGATCGGACCCATAGGATTCGTTTATCCTGTTTTTAATCCGAAACCGCTCATCATTTGTAATATATACGGAACGGGCAAATTTGATAAAGTCCTGATCAAATTCCCCGTTTCTTTCTTTTTCACGAATATCATCCTCTATTTTCCAGAGTTTTGTATTAACCTCGATAAGTTCATTTAAAAAAGAATCAATCCCGTCAAGTTTAAGATCGTTCAAAATACGTGTCAGGGTCAAATTCTCCTTGTCCACATACATGAGCTTTTCAGTGCCATCAAGAAATTTTTTTTTAATTCTAAGAATGGAGATCTTATCGACAAGTTCTCCCAGGGAAATCTTGCAATCAATCAGCATTAAAGGCCTCAATATCAACTTTCAAATATTTCACTTCAATAATCTCAATTTCAACATCACCCCTTGGAGTTCGAACACTCACCACATCCCCAATCTCTTTGCCTAAAAGAGCGCGACCTACAGGTGACCTCCAGCTAATGTGACCTTTACTTGCATCAGACTCATCCGCGCCTACAATCACATAATTTTTTCCAATTCCATTTTCATCCTCAATAACAACTGTTGCACCAAACTGGATACGATCGGTGGTTATCTTTGAAGGATCAACAATTATCGCACTATCTATTCTCTTATTGAGAAACTGAATGCGCCCGTCTATCTCACCAAGTCTTAGCTTGCCATATTGATAATCTGCATTCTCGGAACGATCCCCGAGTAAAGCGGCCTGATGTACAATCTCGGTAATGCGTGGTCTCTCCACCGTTACAAACCAGTGAGCCTCGTCTTGAAGTTTCTTAAATCCATCAGGAGTAATATAGTTTTTTTCATCTGCCATAATTAAATCTCTTTTTTAACCCTGTCCAATAAACCATTACATGCATCTTCCACTATATCCAAAACCAGATCAAACCCGCATTCCCCTCCGTAATAAGGATCAGGAACTTTCTTTTCCTTTCTGGTCCTGCAAAAATCCGTCATCATATGAAGCTTTTCGCGATATTTCATATCCACATCCATATTAAGAAGGTCTTCCATATTGCAGTCATCCATGGCAATAATATAATCAAACTCCTCAAAATCCCCCATTGGATCAAACGATCTTGAAATTGATAAAAGATCAATTCCCCTTTTTTGAGCAAAACTTCTCATGCGGGAATCGGCCCTTTCTCCAACGTGGTAGCCGATTGTTCCGGCCGAATCCAGATATATTTTTTGCTCAAGTCCTTCGCTTGCCACTAAATTTTGCATCACGCCTTCCGCGGCCGGTGAACGACAGATATTTCCCATGCAAACAAATAATATCTTTTTCATATCCGCTCCAAACCGCAATTTTAGTACGACCAAGTCCCCAAGACAAGACATATGGCAATTTCATCCTGTCTTTTTATCCTCTATTTGGAGATTTTTCTAAACGATCTGAACAGGATTGGGGAAAAATTTCCAACAGCAGGGGGAATTGCCTCACGAAAAAAATCAACCATTTTCGTGAATTTTACCTTGCCTCCATCTGGACGCATTGCTTTATGAAAAACACGGGTAAGATAAAAATGGGACGAAAGATAGTTTCTTGGCATGACAGGAGTATTTTCCGTTAACCCGTATTTTACCATTCTCTTAACAAATGGTTCATTAAGGTATTTGTTCTGATAAGACTCTTCTATCTCGTCAAGGCACATCTCATCTCTCGCATCGCCCAGTTCCTTCAAGGGCCCTACAAAACTTTCAATCATGACATAAAGCCCGCCATCAGGAAGAACTGAAGAAATGTTCGCAATAGCATCATCCTGATGACCGCGATTAAGTATATTTATAATAAC
Organism: Bacteriovoracaceae bacterium; assembly: GCA_023137315.1. Classification (GTDB taxonomy): domain Bacteria; phylum Bdellovibrionota; class Bacteriovoracia; order Bacteriovoracales; family Bacteriovoracaceae; genus JAGLPP01. Next base: position 2,633 of record JAGLPP010000104.1, on the reverse strand, counting down.
TCTTTCAGTTATTACAATATCAACAGTTTCCTTGAAAAAATCCTTCTCCCTTATATCCCCGTTTGTAATCTTAACTCCTTCAAGATTTCTGGATACGGCAAGTTCACAAAGCTCCGGGGAAAATTCCACTCCATAAAACACAAATGTTGGAAATCTCTCCTTCAGGCACGAAAGCGTATAACCGTTGCCACAACCAGCATCAAGAATCACAATATCCCTTTTTAATTCCAGAAAAAGTCTTTGAATCTCCTCAATAATGAATTCTATCTCCTTTTTGCGGACAAAAGGGTCCTCCATTGTTGAAGAAGAACGAAGCCCGAAAGAACCGGCAACCTTCTTGTAGTGATTCAGGATTAATTTATCGTAATGTTTTCCACCCATTTTTTACTCAAACCTGAACATTTTTATGAAAAAACGGTAAAGAAAACGAGGCATCCCCTCAAGAACCAACATAACCATTCTCATTCTGAAAGGAAGGACATAAAGAACTCTTTTTCTCTCAATTGCCTTTTTCATTTTTTTAGCGGCCTTTTCTGCGCTCATAAGAAACGGCATATGATGATTGTTGGACTTCGTAAGAGGTGTTTCGATAAAACCAGGGGCTATTGCAGTTACATTAATTCCAACACTTGAAAGATCAATTGCAAAAGATTCACAAAGTTTTAAGACTGCGGCCTTTGATGCGCTATAAGCACCAATACGAGGAAGCCCCACCATTCCTGCAACAGATGCCATGGCAACAAGATGACCTTTTTTCCTTGGAATCATCACTTCCATGCCGGCCTCAAAAGTATTAAAAACTCCAAACACATTAATATCCAAAATCTGTCTGGAAGACTCCATATCAGGCAGAACCGTTTTTTTAAAATCACCAATACCAGCATTGGCAATCAATATATCCAAACCGTCCTTGGAAAAATTTTTGATTGTCGTGGAAAGCTTCTTCATGTCCCTGACATCCACCTCGAATGAATGAAGCATGGGATAAATATCCTTGAAGCTGTCAGGTATCTTGGAAAGATCGCGTCCGCAAATCCCAACATGGTGTCCCTCCTTCAAATAGAGTTCCGCCAGGGCCAGACCAATACCTGTCGTTCCGCCTGTAATAAAAATATGCTTTCTTTTTTCGTCTTTCATTTATTTCAATCTTGGTTTGATCTCCCTGTAGTAAATTCCACGCAAAAGAAAAAAGATAAGGACAACGGCACAAATAATTCCAATCCAGCTTTCCAGTCCCCCGTGATGATCGTGACGGGCAATCTTGAAGTCCACCGGAATGGAAAAACTCATGTATATCCAATCCACCAACATGGACATTATAAACGCCACAAAACAAATTGAAAAAATATTTATAATAATTCCTTTTTTCCCAATATATTTTTGCAAAACAATAATATTCGACATATTGGTTGCCGGCCCCACCAGAAGAAAGATAATCGCACTTCCAGGAGAAAGCCCTTTCATCACAAGAGAGGCCGCTATCGGAGTGGAGGCACTGGCACAAATATAAAGCGGAACTCCAATCAAAAGAATAAGAAACTTACCCAAAATTCCATTTACCCCGACAAAGATATTTGCAGGAACAAAAAATTCAATCAAACCGCCTATAATCAAACCAATGGTAAGCCACAGGGCAACATCCTCAAGCAAATCAAAAAATGCATAGTGAATTCCATCCATTAATTTCCGCCCAAATCTCCGCTGTTTCATACAATGTGAACAATTATGACTTTTCACTGGTTCATTTTCAGGAAGCTCGGTTTCGTGATTGAAAAAATACTGAAGAACCCCGGCAAAGAAGGCCGTCACAAAAGCAGCAATCGGTCTCATAATTGTCATTGGAAGATCCATAAGTGCGTAGGTAATACTGATGGAATCAACCCCGGACTCAGGAGTGGAAATCAAAAACGACGAAGTTGCCGGATTATTTGCTCCCGCTTTCCTCAGCGATACTGCCGTGGGAACAACAGAACACGAACAAAGAGGAAGTGGTATTCCAATAATGGATGCCCGTACAACAGAAAGAAAACTCTTGCCCCCAAGCCACCTTTTAACAAGATCGTCCGGAATAATCGCCTTCAAAATACCTGCTATTGCGAAACCAAATAAAAGATACGGTGCGGATGTGGTTAAGTATTTCCAAAAAACAACGAAAAATTCCACCGATGCTCCTTTTACTCTCCATGACACTTGCGATAAAGTCAGAATCAGGAAAAAAACATGATCTTTATTTTGATTCTCACAGGCTTCGCTGTCGGTATTGTCTCCACCTTTTTCGGACTTGGTGGAGGAGTTATTATCGTTCCGGTACTATATACCATTTTTCCAGATCTTCCACCCCAAACGGCGATTTCCACATCTCTTGGCGTAATTCTCATAAACAGCATGGCAAATGTCGCCAAATTTACCCGCAGAAAAATTCACCCTGATGCAAAACTGGTTATTTTAATGGGAGCGGCCATAATTACAGGTATTTTAATTGGTGGAAAAATCACCTCCATTCTGGATGCCCACACTCTAAAAAGAATTTTTGCTGTGGTCCTTTTCTTATCGGCCATTAAGACGGCCCATACAAAAACCACTCATGAAACACCTGCCAACTGGAGGCCCGATTTTCAAAAAAAGGATTTTGC
>JAGLPP010000103.1 GCA_023137315.1 Bacteriovoracaceae bacterium | reverse complement strand
GGATGAGGTGCCAGTAGACTTATCCAAAACAGTCGAAGTTTGGGGGATTTCTGATCTGCCTTGTTCCAGAAAATCGAAATGTCGATTTTCTCAGGCCTCGAATTATTGAATGATTTTGTTCTTCAGTATGCATCTGGTGAATCCAATTAAGAAATCGTACGTCTAACACTTTAAAATATGGTTGAACCTGAATAGGGAAATGTGATTTGTTTTTTTCAACATAGAGGCTGGAATATTTGTATTTAGTTGCATCATCTACGATTTTTACTTTGACGGGATTCAAGAAAACATACTTCATAACATGGAAATATTGGTCACGATTTTGAATCAAAGACCATTTATATCTTCCTCCAAACATACGATTTATGAGTTGAGTTTCAATACGAAGCTGTAGGGAGAAATTTTTATTAAACTCATACATAAATAAATTGATATCAGAATTAGGAGTATCAAGAACGAGATGGTAATGATTGTTCATTAAAACAAAACCATGAAGACGAATTGGATATTTTTCGTGAGCAAAATGCAAAGCATTGAGAGCAATTTCCCAAACTTTAACAAGACTAATTTGAAACCAACTCTTGTGATTTGATCTTGTTGTTACGTGATAAGGAAACTTGTCTGATAAAATCGTTTTTTTCCTGGGCATTCGAAGAAATGACCACAAATATTAATAAAATACTAAATAAAAAAAAGAACAATCACCCAAATTTTCATTTTTGAAATTTCCCAGGACAAGTCTGCTGGCACCTTATCCGATCGGCACCTTATCCGATCCGCCTTAATTACACAAAGTTGATCTTTATGGTTGGTGGGAATCTTACTGGCTTCACATGCGACCAATTCAGATGTATCATATGAATATGGCAGGTTTAAAAAGAAATCTTGAACGTAAAATCAATAAGTTACTCGAAATTTTTCCATGTTTGATAATATTGGGCCCTCGCCAGTGTGGAAAGACATATCTGTCCAGGATGTTAAGACCGGATTGGTCCTATTTTGATCTTGAAAATCCTCAAACATATGAAAAAATTCATGACGACCTGGACTTCTTTTTTAAAAACAATAACTCCAATTTAATTATTGATGAAGCTCAGCTTTCGCCAAAACTTTTTCAAAAATTAAGAGGAGTAATTGATGACAAGAGAACTTTAAATAACAGATTTATTCTCACGGGATCAAGTTCTCCCGAATTAATAAACAAAACAAATGAGACACTTGCAGGAAGAGTGGCCGTAGTAGAGCTGTCACCGTTCAAATCAAATGAGCTTGAAGAAAAATCATTGCCGGAGATTTATTCTATTTTCAACAAGGAACTCTCTGTTGATGATTTGGATTACTTTCGCACTTTGACATCATGTATTGCGCAAAAAAAATTACTTAATCATTTTCTTGAAGGTGGTTACCCGACACCAACTATTGCCAATGATAAGTTTGTGCATAAAAACTGGATGGAACAGTACTTTCTCTCATATATATCAAGAGAGATTAAAAATCTTTTTCCAAGACTGGATTCCATTAAATTCAGACGATTGATTGCGATGCTTACATCTTTATCGGGAACAATTATTAACAGATCCCAGCTGGGACGATCGCTTGATGTAAATGAAGGTACGATTAAAAACTATTTGGATATTGCACATGGAACAATGATTTGGAGAAATATTCCGTGTTTTGAAAAATCAAAGGTAAAATCAATTATCAAAATGCCAAAGGGAATTATTCGAGATAGTGGCATTAATAACTATCTCCAAGGATTACACAGTTTTGAAAAATTAAACAACTCACCCCTTGTTGGACAAAACTTTGAATCATTTATTATTGAAGAAATTATAAGAGGGGTCCAATCCACAGATGTTACAAGATGGGAGTATTCATATTTCAGAACCAAATCGGGAGCGGAAATTGACCTGATTCTATCTGGAGAGTTTGGAATTCTTCCAATTGAAATCAAATATGGAAGTTCCACGAGACAAAGACAGGTGACGGGACTTCAAAAGTTTATTATTGATCATAATATTCCATACGGTCTTGTTATCAATAATTCAGAAAAGGTGGAGATGATCAGCGATACAATTGTCCAGATTCCGTCGATATTTATTTAGTAAATGATAGTAATAACTTATTTGTCCATTACCAAAT
>JAGLPP010000102.1 GCA_023137315.1 Bacteriovoracaceae bacterium | reverse complement strand
TTAAATTTACTTAACTTTTGTAAAAAATAAGAATCTCCCCAGTATTTCAAACCTTCCACTGCATCCTTGTTCAAAAATGCGGCAGTATCAATTGCAGCTTCGTGCCAATCAGTAATGTCCATTTGTTTTCTCAAGAGATCAATCAATTTGATATTACTTAGATCGATGTTTTGCTTCTTCCATGGGCCTTGTTGATACAAGGCATTTGTCAGAAATTTCATATTGACAGGAGAATTTCTTTCAACGTACCAAACAAAATCGTACCAATCCCTTCCTTTGAGAAATCCCCGGCATAAGATGGCATGAAGCTTACCGGCAAATCCTGTTGAAATATCAAAACATTTAATGGGAAAGGTGACAGGATATTCCAGGAATCTTTCCTCTGTTAGCATGCCATTAGGGGGATTAATATCGAGTTCAATCTTTATTCGTATTATCTTGCGTTTATCATACATGGGATGCGCTATTAGCAATTTGGCCAAAGACGATTCTTTTAGCAACATCTTTTTAATACTGTTCATTGCCTTGGATTTATCAATGATCTCCATTTTGATACCCCAGTGTTCCTGCAGGTCTTTAATTTTTGTTGTCAGATTTGAAAAATCAAGACTTCGATTTTTATCAATCAAGGCAAAATCCAAATCTTCAGAAAATCTCTTCAAATTTCGAACAATGCGAAGTTCAGTTCCCCCATGAAAGGCGGCAAATTTAAAAAAGTTCAGATCTGACAACGCATATAAAATAAACTCTTGTAGAATTTCTTTTAGTGCATTTTCCTCCTCCAGTTCTGAATGATAGGTGGATTCTCTTAGACGTTCTTCTATAAGATATTTATATGACATCCCATGTCTCCTTTATTTTCCTGATAAAATTTTCAACAAAAATTCGAACAAATTTTTTGGGATAGCAGGTGCTGATTTTTTGCAGAAGAGGTAGATCAATTATTTTTAACTGGTCTTCATCGAAACGAAAACCAACTGTTAAAAGTGAAAGATCTTTCCATTTAAGTTTTCTCATATAAACAAAATCGCAGAATGCACGTTCCAAGGATGCGAGAAGAAAAGGATCGCCGCTGTTATTTAATTGTCTTTTTACTCCGAAGTAAAATGGTTCGACAGGAATTGAAATGTATTTATAAATACCTACTTTGGTTTTAAAAGTTTTTGATCTGGAAAAAGAGGCGGCCACAATGTTTTGAGTAATATCTGGAATTATTCCATAAATTGAAAGTGCTGACTCGAAACTTACATATGACGGGGTGTAAATATGGACTGATAATACCTTTTCTGATATCTGAAATCTTCGATATTTATCTCCTAAAATATATAGTCCTCTTCTAATTCTAACCAATTCCTTATTTTGTATGGCACGTTTAATGATTCCATATCTGGAATCATTGGAATCGTTGTTCATTATCATTTCTAAAAATGTGGATGAGAAATAATCGGTCTTACATTTATTCAGAATTAGCTCGGTAATTTTTTGCATTTATTTTCCACTGGGTTGTATAAAACTGTCATTTTTTGACAGTTTTATACAACAATAATACATGCTTTGGGAGTGGTTTTCAACATATTTGTACCAAACTGTCAAAAAATGACAGTTTGGTACAAATTCCGTCGATATTTATTTAGAAAAAATGCTTAATGTCCATATTTACATCAGTTTTTTTCAATTACACAAAATCTATATGATCCCTGTCAAGTGCCAGAAAATCATTAATAAGCAGATTTTTAGCATGCGCCACGCAATGATGTTTGCATTGGGTGTGTGGATTAAGACTCAAAAGTTTTTCCCTGTTTTCCCGTGAAAACCAGAATTTTTGAAATGACATGTTTTCAATGGAGCCGAGAAGACCTGATTCCGTGTAAGCCTTATCCTGGCATGTGTAAACCTTGAGGTCTGCGCCTATTACTGTTAAAAATTGCAGGAAGCGACAGGTTTTATAATCCTTGTCAAAACTTTCATCCATGTCATGGTAGTGATTGATGATTTTAAAATTTTCATCATTTAATTCTTCACTCTTTTTAATTTCCGCGAATACGTGATCCTTGATTTTTGCGTGATAGGTATTATTTTCCCTGCCATTCATGGAGATGACACAGCCGGAAATTTTGATGTGATTGACCCCAAGCTCCTTCATGTGATTTGCGAACGAAAAAATATGTTTGTGATTTTCGTGAGTGACGACAAAGCTTATCCCGAGAACACATTTAGTGTTAAATTTGGTAAAGTTTTTAATGTTATTGCAAATGGTGGTAAAGTCGTCCTTTTTGATTCCACGAAATTTTTTGATGGATTCGTCATCCCAGGCATCGGTGGAGATTCTGACCCAGGTTCCATATTTTGCGAAAATCTCTGCCACTTCCCCCTTTAGAAAAGTGCCATTTGTCAGCGTGGCGATTTTTACTCCATTTTCGCCAAGCTGTCGTG
>JAGLPP010000101.1 GCA_023137315.1 Bacteriovoracaceae bacterium | reverse complement strand
AATTTTTTTTGTGCCGGCGACGGAACGTTTTTGGAGAGTCAAGTGACCATCTTCTAGTGATAGTGGCAACAAATCACTCCATTTTTTTAATGGCGATATTTTGTTTGATTCTATGTTAAAATAACTTTATTAAAAATATATGGATAAGTTGGATGTATTGGGAATCGACCCCCAAAAAGAAACCATTAATGAATATCAGGACGAAATTAATGCTGATATTTTTGAAGTTGTACTCAGAAGAATAAAAAAGTGAGTTAGTAGCTATGCAATTTAATAAATATGTTTGGGAATTATACATTAAGTCAGAACAAGGAAAGACGTTTATAGCTGAAGGACTTTCTGAATTAAATGATACTGACAATTTTATATATTTGTTAGAGTGTGATGAATTAGATAAAAATGATGAAATAAAGGATGATGGAAAAACTATTTCTGCTCAAATGAATCTACGTGAAGCAATTAGAAGATATGCTTTAGAGGAAAATATAGAGGACCAAGAGCATGCCAATAAACTTTTTATTGAAATTTCGGATGAAGGCATTTACTTTGAGTCAGGGATTGACTTTAAAATCGAGAATCATGAAGGAAAAAAAATCATTCGCAATTATGGTGGTGGAAAAGATGAACCCTATCGATATCAAGATGATATAATTGAGTCAATTGATGCTCTTACCGCAGGACTTTATGATGCTTATCCGGAATTTTTCTTTCCCTACTTCTTTGAATTAAAATACAATGAACTTGAAAAGATATTAAGATTTTTTGAAATTCCAATTCCTCAGGTTCCAGGAAAACTACAAAAAAGAGAGCGTGCCTTATATTATCTGGAAATTAATGCTGTTCTTCAAGATTTTCGTAAAAAGCATAGGCTTTCTCCTCGGGAACTCAATGCCTTTCTGTACGACTTTGCAAAAGAAAATGTAAAAGATGAATTGGCACCACTTCAAAAATTGCCTGCTCATCTAGGGTATGGTTTATCATAGGTTTCGGACGTGGACATGACGCTGAATTTTTAGATCAAGCAAGCAACGAAACAGTCAGGCATTGGCAGGGAAAACTTGAAATGCGCCCTGGTGATATCGTCCTTATGTATTGCCAATCACCTAGAAGCTATATTCATTCCATTTGGCGAGTAGTTGTACCTGGATACAACGATCCTTATTTTTACTTTTACTCTATGGTTAAAATAGGTTGGCCCATTAAGGTGCCACATATTCGTTTTTCTGAAATTGCCAAACACCCACTACTTGGCAAAAAACCAATCGTTAGAGGAAAGTTTCAAGCCGCAACAGGCTCTACTTTTAGCATTGAGGAATATGATGCAATTTTAGAGTTAATGAAATCCAAAGATTTTGATGTTGACATACTTCCAATGCCTTCGAGGATTGAAAAAGCATTAACCCTGGAACTTAACAATGAAAGAGATGTCGAAATTATGCTTTTAGAGCCTCTTTTAGAAAAGTTGGGATTTACGGAAAATGATTGGATAAGACAATTTGTAGTTAGAATGGGCAGAGGCCAGAGAAACTATCCTGATTACGTTTTAGGAGGAAATCCAAAACATGGGGAAGAGACTGCTGTGGCACTAGTTGAATGTAAATATCACATTGATAGACAAGCGACTCTAATAGATGCATTTCGCCAGGCAAAATCATATGCTCTTAGATTACAATCTGAACTATTTGTATTGGCAGATAAACAAGGTGTTTGGATATTTTTAAAACGAAAAAACGAGTTTTCTTGCGACAATTATCATTATAAAAACTGGACGGAACTTTCCAATCCTGATGTACTCCATGAACTTTCACTTGTAATTGGAAAGAGAGTTATTAACAACCTGATTAGCAAGAGCAAGAGCAAGAGCAAGAGCAAGAGGGATAAGGTAATGCATAAATAATGTAACCTATCTTCTTGGTGCAAACCTCCCAATTTCATCAAGGAAGTTTATAGCAAAAAAACGATTACATTCATCTATTGGATATTTTTGTTTCTATTAAAACACTATAAATACAACTGTTTGTGAGCGTATCTTACTTTTTTAAAGTAGTGGTTTGTAATAGTAATATGATAAGCAGAACAGTGCAGGAGAGATATTTGCTTAAAACCAGATTGAAAAATTTTTGAAAAGCCTGTTTTTTGCCTCTTGTCAGTTGGTTTTGGGCGAATGAAAGATGTTAAAACTTCAGGCATATCCTTGAATTCATTTCGGTCAAGATTTAGACGCTTGAGCTTTTTTAGTTTTTCCATTTCAGGGGGAAGGGCCGTAAGTTTGTTTCCAGCGAAATCGATTGTTTCAAGGGAGGTGAGTTTTTCAAGCCAGACTGGAATTTTTTCCAGAAGTTGATTGTTGATCTGGAGAATTTTAAGCCTGGTGCAGAGAGGTTCTGTTTCTGGTAAATTTTTAATCATTCCGTTTTTGAATTTCAGGATTTCGAGATTCTCAAGTTTGAAGATGATTTCAGGAATGAACTCAATATTTTTGGAAGTGATTGATAAATATTTTAAATTTTTCAATTCGCCCAATCGGTCATCAATTTTAGTGAGACCCCTTGCAATGATTTCCAGAAATTCGAGGTTTTTATTGGCCAAAATATCTTCAGGAAGGAGTTTTTCCTTATCCTTCAGTTTGACGGTTTTGCGGAGTTGTATCGCCTCATTGTTCATTTTTTTGCTCAAGCTTTTGATGTCTCATTATCTTGAATTTGGCGATCAATCCTACGGAATAGCGAAGTGCGGAAAACAGCGAGAGAAAAGCCGCAACAAATATAAGGATGGAGCCAATAAGTGGAAGTGGTATTCCGGCAGGACTGTCCCATGCCATTAAAAGCGGGATGGCAATCATCTGTGTGGCTGTTTTATATTTACCCCAATGATCAACCGGAATAGAGAGACCTTTTTCCACGGCCAGAAGTCGAAGTGCCGTGATATACATTTCACGTAATATCAGGATGACCACCAAAACAGCGGGAATTCTTTCAAGGGCAAGAAGCATGATGATTGATGATACAACCAAAAATTTGTCGGCCACAGGGTCAAGGAAAGAGCCAAAAACTGTGACAATGTTTCGTCGTCTTGCAAAATGGCCGTCAAAAAAGTCGGTTATTGCCGCTATTGAGAAAATAAATGCTGCGATCCATCCAAGGGTTTTTTGAAAAGGGAGAAGTGTTCCCCATGTTGGCAGATTAAAACCAAGACATCCGATGATAATGGGAATCAGCAGAACTCGAAACAGGGTAAGCCTGTTTGGAAGATTATCGATATCCCACTCTGAGCGTTGTGGTTGTTCTTGATTCGATTTCATTTTTCGCTCCTGCTCAACCGTGAACACATATTTAAACAAAGTAAAATTGTAAGTATAGTGGCATGGCGTCAAAAAAAGGACGCTTTTTCCGTCTAATAATGACACCTGAATTTCGATATCCTAGGAGGTGATATCTATCCTTTTATCTTTGAGTGGGAGAATACATGGAAAGAGAGCTAAGTCTTATCAAGTCTGATGTTAAGGAAACTGAAAAAAGGGTTTTTCCACGTTTTCCGTTCAGTTATTTGACCTTTAAGGGGGATAGTGACAAGGACAAGGTTTTTGAAGTCAAGGATATATCACATTCAGGGATGCAATTGTCTCTCAGAGACGGAGGGCATAAATATGTCACGGGATCAAAAATAAAAGGTGACTTGCGTTGGCGTGGTTTGAATTTGCAGGCGAGTGGAAAAGTGAAATGGGTGAGTGGCCCTTGTTTGGGAATTGCCTTTAGCAAGGAGAAAAGTTTTCAGAATAAGATTCAATGTTTTCTTTCAATTGATAATATTATTTCGAGCATGCGTCCAATACATGAAACGTTGGTTGATATTGAATTTCCGGCCAACCTGACGTACTGGCTTCGTGCCGACGGCCAGATTGAGGTTTTTGTCTGGCAGCATAACGATCATGAGTTTTCGAAGTTTCAGGTGATTTTCATGCGTCAATTTGTCGAATGGGAAGATGGCAAAGGGATACGAACCGGAAAGATACTCAGTTCACGTGATATGGATACACCTTTATCAACCGAAGATGAGTTCACCTTTGAGGTTGATAAAAACGTGGATGAGAAAAAATTGGATTTTACGCGGACTATTGTTGAAAAGATTCCGGCCGGATTTTTATCGGAAAAGGCACATGAATTTCTTGAGTTAAAACTTGCCAGGTGATAAATTATTTTAAGGGGGAAGATTATGGCCAGAGTGGAAAGAACGGAAATTTTTAATATTGGCATAGATGACATGTATGGTGTCATTACCGATTATGAATCCTATCCCGATTTTGTAGATGGAATGGTTGATGTCAACATCATCAAGAAGACCAAGGCCGCTGCAAAAGTTGAGTTTTTTCTCAATCTCATAAAAAAAATAAATTATACTTTGGATATCAAACAAAAATCACCGACCAAGGTTAGCTGGACGCTCGTTGAAGGAAATATTTTCAAGAAAAATATCGGAGGATGGGTATTGGAGGATCTTGGTAAAAAGGGGACAAAGGTGACCTATGCTCTGGATTTGGAGTTTAAGGGATTTGCTCCGAAAGTATTGGTGAACAAGTTGGTGGCCAATAATCTTCCATCTATGATGAAATCCGTCTATAACAGGGCCAGTGGGAAATAGGTTTGTGACAAAGCAAAAAAAACATGAATTATCGACACCAAAGGATATAATAAGCAGCCTTCTTAAAAATGCCAAAAAATCCAAAGAGGAATTCATTCATGCCATTAAGGATGAAATTCATAAATATCTGTCGAAGGTGGATATCATGAATCTTGTGAGCGAAGTGGCTGACAAGTATGATATCCAGGTGAATGCGACCATAAAACTCAAGCCAAAGAAAAAATCAAAAGTGAAAAAATGAACAGGTCCGGAATTCTTGGAGCAAAAATTGAACGATTAAAAAAAGAGCTGGGTAATAACGCAACTCTTGTTGCTGTTTCAAAATACCACCCTGCAAGTGATATTATCGCCGCTTATGAAGCGGGACATAGGGATTTTGGTGAAAGCAGGGTTCAGGAATTAAAAGAGAAATCGGAAAAATTAAAGGACGAGGGGATTGATGATATTTGCTGGCATTTTATAGGGCATCTTCAGACGAACAAGGTTAATCATCTTCTTCGAATTCAAAATCTCAGGTTTATTCACTCCATTGATTCGATGAAACTTTTAATGGAGCTGTACAGGAAAAAGGAATATTTCGAAGGAGAAGATCTTGGGTATTTTCTCCAGGTGAAAACCAGCGATGAAGAGGAAAAATATGGTTTTCAAGGAATTGATTCGCTTCGTGAAGCATTGAATTTTATTGTGGAACAACCCAAAGGCGGGCCTTATCTTCACGGCCTTATGACAATGGGTAAAATCCGGACAGACGATTTTGAAGGGGATGCACGGGCCGCATTTAAAAAGCTTGTTTGCATAAAGCAGGAGCTTTTGAGAGATTACAGTACTTTTGATTTGGCGCTTTCCATGGGAATGAGCCAGGATTACAAAATGGCCGTTTCAGAGGGAAGTGATTTTGTGAGGGTTGGAGGTGCCATTTTTGGACAGGATTAAAGGATGTTAAAGCGAAGTCCTGCTGCAATTTTGCCATTGAGAATGCTGGATGATTGTTCTTTTCCGGTTTCAAGAAACTTTTCCTTTGATATCAGCGATTCGATGACAGTTTCGATAATGAGGTAATATTCACCGCCAAGATGGCTGAGAAGGCCGAATTTGGCATACGGCATGGCCAGTACGATTCCTTTTTTATTTTCGATGTCAACGGTGGATGTGGTTTGTCCAGCTCCGAATCCGACTCCCATATAGATGTTGTTAAGGGTTTGCCTGAATTTATCAAAATTATAGACAAATTCCGTGATAACCATCTTTCGATCAGTGGGGATTATGATATTTTGACTGGATACTTCCTCTGTTTCACGATCCCATCTGAAACCGATTCCCCAATCGAAACGACGATTGATAAACTGTTTTGTATAAAGACCTTCAAGGTGTAGCCCCTGGCGTGAGGAGGTTGAGGATGAATCGGTGGAGCTTACGGATTGATAGACGGCCCGGGCCATTGCCCCTCGAATAATAAAGTTGGGGCGTCTTACGGCCTTGGTCATTCGTATGTATTTTCCGGATTCCTCATCTCTTAGTGAATCAATTCGGCCACTTTCAACCAGTTTTTCCACTCTACGGCGTTCTTTTTCCTTGAGGACCTCCTTCATGATATCCATTAAATGTGTGTGGAATAAAACTGTATCACCACGCTTGAAGGGGACTGCAGTTTGTCCGTCAACGACCTGCCACAAGGAATTATCCCTGCCAACTTCAAGGACTTTACACATGACAGAAACGCTATCGTTGGAGAACGCCCTTGTTTGTCCGATAGAGATGTCATGTTCGAGTCCTCTGCTTATAATGAATCTTTTTCTCGTGTTTGAGATGGCCTGAACAAAAACAAGCTCATCTGCAACAGCGTTGGACACGGTGATAACTATAAGAAAAAAGGTCAGTAAATTCAGTTTTAGTTTCATACTTCTAATAAAATTATAACACGTCCAAAAGTTAACTGACATCAAAAATTGGCAGTAAAAGTTCATTTGGTGAGGACTGAAAATTTGATATAACCACTTAATTTTACAAAATATCCATTTGTTTTTGAGGTAAAGTTCCATTTCTTGGATTAGAATGGTTATAGGTGGACAGTAATTCAGACAAGGAAGGGTATCGTGAGAAAAATAATATTCGTTTCATTAATGGTTTTTTCAATGGTCTCAATCGGGCCCATGCAAACATTTTCTGCAGATGAAACCTACAAGGATGGTACTTTTCATGGTGAGAGCACCACCTCCGATAATTTTATGGATTTTATAACCATGCTGGCAGCGGCGGCAGTCGCCAAATCAATGATCAGATGCCGGTTAAAAACTCCTGATACAATCTTGGCGGGCGTTGGTGGAGCTGCCTACATGGCAGGTGAGATTTTCGCCTGGATGAAGTACAAGGAGGCGGAAGAGAAGGCCATTGAATATGCCCGTGATGAGGATGGTAAGTTGATTGACGCTCATAAAACCACGCTGGAAAAGGAGAAGCAGAATTACGAGGAAATTAAAAAGACCGCTCAAATGAAACGTACTCTGCAGATGGCCGCAGCGGCTGCTTTTACTGGCGCAGCGATGGTTGCCCTTTATCACACATATAAATTGAATATCGAGAAAGAGTCATGTTCTGCCGCTACCGATTCGGCGATAGGTGCTTGTGATGCCATGTGTGGTTCGAGTGATCCTGGTAATAGCTGCATGTGTTCGGCTTCTCTTATGGCAGCAAGGCCCCGGAACATGTCACTATGGGAGAAATTCGTATCGCCGACACAAATGCCGTCGACGAAATATTCCCAGAGTCTGGTTACCTATATACAGGAGGGTGAAAGTGGACTTATGGCCGGATCATGTTCAGCTGCTTCGTGTGCGTCCAATGTAAAGTCGGTCTGTATTTCATATTACGAGCAGATGAAAAAATCGCTTAATAAATGCTCTGATTCAATACATAATCCCGCCAATTTATTTTCATCGAACGATAATGATGAAAGGGGGCGTCTTCTTGATGATGCTTTGAGGTTTTTTCCGAATCTGTTTATTCCAAACGCGTGGGCGATGGATAAGAATGTTGGAATTCTTGGAATGGGAGTGGTTGCTTTTGCTGTTTGCCGTGGAGTGACTGTGGTGCAGGCCACGAAAACAGACAGAATGATTGCTCAGCCACTTCATCGTGGACTGCTTTTCACGGCTTTTGCCGCTCTTTCATACAAGGCCGCAAAGGCCTCAATGGATGTAATCAAGACTTTGGATGGCAATATAGGAAAGCTCGAAGAGATTCTTGGTACAGTAAAAGCGAAGGCCGGTACGGCCGCTATTAAAACGGCCGATGGCTCGCAGTATTCGCTGCCGGTTGAATACGGCGATGTTGGTTTGGACAGAAAATTACCCACTATTGGAGTGCCTACGAAAGAATTGGAGAACGCCAGAACGTCTGATCCTGGACTGGCCGAAAATATGGTCTCCATGGGTGGCGGTGTAAACGACATGGCCAATCTAACGGCGACACTTGGTGATGGACTGAGTGGAAAAAAACAGCTTTCCAAGGCCACTTTGAATTCTGCTGCAAAACTTGGGGGGGAGCACAATGCCCTTTCCAAAAGACTTCGTGAGCTGCAAAGAAAGTTTAACAAGAGAATAGTTGGTGCAGGTGACAAGCCTGTTGAGTTTGATAAAAGAATTGCCGCTATTGAGAACGGGCTTAGATTGTCTGCAGCGAAGTCCATCAAGAAGGCCGGTTATACAAGCGGACAGGCGGCAAAACTTTTTGGTGGTGGTATGAGTGCCGGTATTGTTGCAAAGAACGATGTAGAGAAGAGTGATACGCAACATAAAGAGTCTATCTCCGGTCCGAAGACAGTGGAGGCAAGAACCAAGGCGGCGGATAATGACATGAATTTTAATTTTGAAGACGCTGCGGAAAAACCTGTTGCGGAGTACAAATTTGAAGAAGAAAGTTCTGAAAAAGGATTGGAGAAAGTGGAATACAAGGCAGGCGATATCAGTAATGACAAGAGCGTGCCGATCTGGAAAATTATCAGTATTAGATACATCAGGACTGCCTTTCCAAGGCTTGGAGAAAAGATCAGCAAGTAGCATCCACGGTTTAATATATTATTATTGAAAAGAGATTAAAAAAATATGGGGATGAACGAGTGAAAAAACTTACAAGATTGATTACTACTTGTTTATTGGTATTCACCCTTACGAATGTACGGATATATGCGGCGGATACGATGGGAGTTTACGAGGGGCAAAAAGCCTCCGACGGTAATCTGATGAGTACTATCACAATGATTGCCATAGCTGCGGTTGCAAGGGGTTTCTTTTCGTGCAGAACAAAGACTTCGGATACCTTGGTGGCAGCGGCGGCAGGTGGTGCCTTTGTTGCTGGTGAGATAATCACATTTTTAAAGTTCAAGGAGATTCAGCAAAAAACAATCAGCTACAATTATGATGAAAACGGGATTCTTATTGATGCTGATAAAACGGCCCTTTTGGAGGAGAGAAGACTCCTTTTGAATGCAATGAAAACCATTAAGACAAAGAAAAATTTTCAAAATGCTGCAGCAGCCGGATTTACGGCCGCTGCCGGTCTGGCTATTTGGGGAAAGATGTCACTGGTCAAGGCGAAGGCCAGTTGTCTTGCAGCTGCGAATGCAGCCACGGCATCTTGTGGTGCTGAAGCTTCCAGCGGTAACGCTTCTGTTGCTGCTTGTTTGGAAGGAATCAGCAGTACCCAGGCCACTGCTGCGAAAATTGAATATGTCTCAAAAACACATTCTCCATCCAGCGTCAAAAGTAATGAGATTCAGTCAAATGTAATTATGTTGAGTGCGAAGATAAAGCAGTGTCTTTCAAGTTCATGTGCCATGAAAGCGGTGACCAGTTGTGAGTTATATGCGCAAAAACTTGGAAAATCGTTGAATCGTTGTACTGGCGCAACCAATACAGTCAGTGGAGGGACGGCCCTTCGCAAAGTGTTTAAACTGATATTTCCAGAGGCATGTGCTTTCACAGGGAAAAGTCTTGGATCAATGATAGGTCTTGGTGCTGTTGGTGTTGGAATTTATATGGGAGTCAAGGCAAAATCGGCGAATTTTATTGATCTCTATATGGCGACATATGAAAAACGTGTTTATGTATTTGGCGCAATGGCTGCACTGGCCCTTCTTGCTTCAAAGGAAACAGGCAAAAAGATCAACGATCTGAAAAAACAGATCGGGAAAATTGATGATATTCTTGCCAGCGTTGGTGACAAAACCGGAGGTATTGATTCAGAATTTGATGATGATTCTTATGGTGGAAACACAGGAGGAACATCAGCTTCTTCTACAAACCTGTACACCGTGCCAACGACCTCGGGAGACATGGTTCTTCCTGAAAGCATCCCATGCATTACACCGAACTGTTCGTCCGTTTCGACAGCACTTAACCGCTCTGCCGATGAAGAGGTTGTAAATTCCATGGTGTCAACTTCATCAGGATCAAAACTTCTTGGAGCGGCCAGAATGACATCGAAAACAGCAGATTCCATCCAGGGGAAAAAGAAACTGTCTTCAGCAACTCTTGGTGGTGTGGCCAAACTTGGAAGTCAGAGTAAGGCCGTTCGCGATGCTTTTAAACGTGCTCAAAAGGCGTATAATAAAATGATTAAAAAAAATGGTGGCGGTGGAGTACTTGATTTTGGTGCGAGCGACAAGATTGTTGCCGCAATTAATAAAAAGGCAGCTCTGGCCATCAGTGAATCCGGTTACAGTCCAAATTCGTCCACCTCTGTTTTGACGAATGACAAGGCAAAAGGTGAGGCAATATCCGACAAGAGTTTGGTAAAAAAAGTGAAAGTTGCAAAAAATGTGAAGTATCAAAAGAAGAGAGTTAAAAAAACTGGAAGTTTGTTTGATGAAGAGAAAAAGAGCGAGAAGGGGCCGCTTGATCATGATGATGTCAAGAATGGTGATGTCTCCATGGCAGATGCCCTTGAACGTTATGAGACAGGTGGTAGTGATATAATACAGGAAAAAAATGTTCCAATTTGGAGTATTATCTCTAATCGTTATATTCGTTCCGCTTTCAAGAAGGTGTTTGACAGCAGGACGAAAAAAAATAAAGTTGAAGAAAAACAGAAAAAATAAAAACAGGAAGATGAGCTATGAAGGTGTCAAAAATTTTTATTACTGCTTTGATGGTTTTTACCTTGCTTCATGTCCAGATGGTGACGACTCCACTTGGGCTGATTAATGTATCACCGGTAAATGCAGCCTATGCCGGGATGGAAACCGAAAAGCTTGACAAGGCTTCATCCGGCGGTGCCGGTATTATGGAATTTATTACTTCTGTTGCGGTTGGCGTGGTTGCCGCATCCATGATTCGTTGTCGTGGAAAAACGCTGGATACCTACGCAGCTGCTGTCGGCGGGACTGCATACGTCATCGGCGAAATCATGTCATTTTTCAAATTCAAGGAGGCACAGTCCAGGATAATCACATACGAAAGGGACGAAAATGGCGTTATAGTCGACGCTGACAAAACGGCCTTGGAAGAGCAAAGGAAAAATTATAATGAGGTCGTGGCCGGTCTGGAGAGTAAACTGAAATTCCAAAAAGCAGCCTCGGTCGCATTTTTATCTGCGGCAGGACTTGCAACCGCAGGTCACTTGATTGTTACAGGTTCAAAAATGGCCTGTGCGTCGGGTTTGAAAACGACCGCTGCTTTTTGCAAGACGGGAGTGGTAACGTGTAAGACGGCATCCGGGATTTGTTTGAAGGCCATAAGTTGTTCTGTTGATTGCGCTCCTGCTATTGCCGCTTGTCAGGCTGCAATGGAATCATGTCGTATGACTGTTGGACTTGAGACCGGTGCAGGCCTTCCACTTACCGTTTATACGAGTTGTCCGACAGGATGTGCTTTAGCGTCCATACAGCTTGGTTTATGTAGTGCAGCTGCGGTATCTGCAATGGGGGTGGCCCTTCCGAATCTTACGGCCCTGGATAAAGCGGTCACATTTTCGGATGTAAATGCTGATACAATAGCTCTTACGTCGAATATCATGATGACATCGCTTTACAATGCCTGCGGACAAAGTATTGCAGATACCGCGAAGATTGTAGCGTCAAGAGCAAAGGACTTGTCAAAGGAAGGTGCTGGATCGGTCGCAAAACAAGGCGGCAGCGGTATGATGAAAATGATTGCGGCAGGTGCGCTTGGTTTTGGTCTTTTGGGCATGGTTGGCGGAAGCAAGGAAAACAAGGAGCAGACCTCCGAGATGAGAAAAGCAGATACCCATGGTACTTCTGGTTTCAAGTCGGACAGTGGTGAAAAGGTTAAACCAAAAACCGAATATCAGAGAAAGGTTCTAGAAGAGGGGATACAGGATAATAGTGGGGATAAATCCAATGAGGATGAATATGAATACGAATACGATATTGAAGTAGAGGACTCACAAAGCTCGATTTTTGATTTTATTTTACCAAAGGTTTATGCAGCGGCAGCAACAGATGCGTCATATACAGCGAAGGATAAAGCTAAAGCGGCCGCATTATATGCGAAACTTGCTGCCTCTGGAAAGGCCACTTCATACAAGCTTATTTGTGCCGCCAAGGGGAGACTTTCATGTCAATTTTATTATGACCGGGTAAGAAAGGCGTTAAACAGATGTACCAACCTGCAGATTCCTACTGCATCGTCCACGGTTGTAAAGAAACATCCGATAGAAAAACAAATTGATGATTATTGGAAGATGCGCGGGGAGCATGAAAAATTTATGATGGTGAAAAAGGAGCTTGCGCCAATGTTTGGAGGACTTGTTGCTCCAGACTATAATGAGAATGAGGCCATAGAGGGTGTTCTAGCCGATACCGGTATCAGGCGTTTTGATATCGTAGTGGATCACGGTGAAGTGAACAATGTTGATGAGTACGTTAGTGCCCATGAAAAAATGGCACTGATGAATGGAAGAATTGAATCCATGGGAGCTGATGAATATTTCGCCCTTAAAGATGCTTATGAGACGGAAGGTGGCCGGGAAATGCAGACTGGTATGTCAGGTATATTGAAGGTTGCGGCCCGCAAGGGATTTGATTTGTTGGTTCCGGGGGCACATGCTTTTGGCGGAGGAAAGATTGGACAACTTCTTGGCCTTGGAGTTGTGGCACTTGTTCTTTATTATGCCACAAAGGCAACCCAGACCGTATTTATTGATACATACATGGCGACGTATTCAAAACGCGCTATTATTTTTGGTATTATTTCAACCCTTATAATTATCGCGTCCAGAACAACTCAAAGGAATATTGAAAAGGTTAAAGAACAAATCAAGAAAATTGATGCGATTCTTGCGCAGATAGGTGAACGACAGGGGACTGGAAAAGATTATGATGGTGATTACACCGGACAGGATTATTCATCCACCGAGGTTTCCGTTAAAGCACATGCTCCAGGCTATAGTGAGGTAAAAGTCAAAAGAGGTGGTGGAGAATCAAGTGGTATCGAACTGGATGCCCAAACCCCGTGTATAACGGAAAATTGCAGTTCAGTTACAGGGGAAATGTCAAATGTTTCCGATAAGCAGATGATTGCTGGAATGTCCAGTGTTGGTAAAGGTTCTGATATTTTGAATGACGTCAAGGCCGTAGGTTCCGTTGGTAATAAAATTCAAGGCAGAAAAAAGCTTTCGGCGGCGACCATGCAGTCTGTATCAGGTCTTGGAAAGAAGCACGCTGTTTTATCAAAGAAACTGAGGAATTTACAAAAGCTTCTCAATAGAAAATTCAAACAGGTTGGAGAAAAACCGATTGATTTCGAGTCTCTGCATGATAATGCCATCAAGCAGCTTAAGGCAAATACGGTGAAGGCCCTGGCTGACAAAGGATATAATGCCGGGTCTGCAGGCAAGGCGTTCAAGCTCAATATCAAGGCCAGAAAGAAGGAACTTGCCAAATGGAACAAACAGATGAAGCAGAGGCGGTCGAAATCAGCAGTGGTGTCATCGAAAAAGAAATCCAGTAAGGGATTTTTTGATGACGAGGAAAATAAACAGGCCGAACCTTCCGAACCGGTTGATGATACAAATTATGATCAGGGTGAACAGCTTGCCAAGTATGAGGACAGTGCCAGTGAAATCGTAAAGGATGACTCGGTTTCAATCTTTGATGTTATTTCAGCTCGCTATATACGCTCGGCACTCCAAAAGCTTTTCAAGAAGAAAAAGGTTAAGAAGAAGGTAAGGAATAAGGATAAATAAGGTTTTACCGCCGATTTTTTTTCTACAGTAGGAAATCCATCTTGAGCTTTTTCAAGAGTCTTTTTGTTGGAATTCCTTTGTGGTCCCAGTCTCTGGTTTTATAATAAATGGGAAGCATTTTCTTCAAGGGAACACATGTCTTTGGATTGCCAGGTTGTGCCGGTGTGTCGGTCAGTCGTGGGGCAAGAGAGTCGTCCTCTGACGTAAGTCCCTCTCTGAGATTTAAAAGTCTTTCCAGCGTAAAACCACGTTCTCCTACGGCCAGAAAATTTCCAAGAGTCATTTTCATTCCTGTAAGTTGTGCCAATACCTTGCTGTGTGGAATACGATAAAAATTGATTGGAATCATCCACGGTCTTATTCTTCCAAGAAAATTGAGAAAAAAGCGTGAAAGTTTGGTAACTTCGCTTATTATCCATTTTATCGGGCCCTTCGTTATAAATCCGGGAAGGTCTGGAAAAATGATGTAAGAGGAAAAAATACAATTTCCGGATGCGGAGATGGCCTCAAAAAGATTTTGATTCATAACTGTAAGCCCGGGTTTTGCGTGATCGGTTAGAGGGTCGATTGTAAGAGGTCCCAAGGCCTCAAGAAAAATCAAATAGCCGCCGTTTAAATGACAACCTCCACGGTTGGCCGTTGCATATCCCAGTCCGTGGCCAACTGCTCCTCTTGGTTCATAAATGGCGTATTCAAGGCCTTTGGAATGCATGGCGAGATCATCTCTTTTAAATTGTTTGGAAAGGCGCATGCTTCCTTCGGCTAGAAGCTTTCCATGATTTCTCTTATAGGCGATGTCATAGAGAAGACCACTTATGTGATCCGTTTTTCCAAAGCTTGCAGGAAAATCATCCCACAGGCCCAATTCCTTTAATTCCATGGCGCAGGCAATTGTTGATCCTGCGGTGATGGTGTCCATACCCACAAGGTCACAAATATAATTCCATTCGATAATGGCATCCAGATTGGTATTTTCAATCATTGGCCCAAACATGCCCATGGTTTCAAATTCCGGCCCCTTGATAACGCCGTCTTTGTATTTGACCTCACGGGAACATCGAACGGGACAGGTGGTGCATCCCCAGTTTTTTGTAAGATGATTTTTTTCAAGGGTTTCACCGCTTACCTTGTCTGCGTCCTTGAAGGTACTGTATTTGAAGTTATGTGTGCCGAGGGTGTTTGTGTCGTTGCAACGGTTCATAAGAACGCTGGTTCCGTATTTGGGTAGCTTGTCTCCTGTTATGGAATTATTTTTTAAAAGTTTTGTCCAGCTTTTGACGCTTTTTTTGAACCCTTCCCGGTCATGATAACTGATTTTTTCCGATCCTTTTACGGTAATCAATTTAACTTTCTTTGACCCCATGACGGCACCAACGCCGCCACGTCCGTGCGCCCGTGTTCCTGCCATTATGCAGGCGAATCGGGCCATATTTTCCCCGGCAGGGCCTATGCATAAGGAAGCCGTTTTTTTATCGATTCCATATATGGTTTCTTCTGTGTTTTTTCCCCAAATGTGGCCGGCATCCCTGAGCGTGACCTTGCCATCAATAATTTCGATCCATGTTGGAATATCGGCCTTACCCTTTAAGATAATGCCGTCAAGGCCTGACTTTTTTAGTGTTGTCCCAAAATCACCGCCGGAATTTGAGGAGGTTATTCCAAGTGATAGTGGACTCTTTGTGGAGATGTTAAAACGACTTGATTGTGGCGCGCTGCTACCGTTTAAAGGTCCCGTGGACAACACCATGATATTGTGTGGCCCGAGAGGATCTACTCTTGGCATAAGTTTGTCCCAAAGAATTTTTGCAGCAAGGGCCTTTCCGCCAAGGAATAATCTATAATCAAGGTCGGGTATTTTGTAGTCGTTAATTTCCCCGGTAGTCAGGTTGATTTCCAGAAATTTGCCTGTAATCCCTTGATATTTACTTGTCATGAAATCTTCCTTTTTTTTAAAATTATACAAAAGCACATGTGTCATTCATAGGAAAAAGGTGAATGCGATCTTTTCCATTTTGAATTTTTTCAGATACAATTTGAATAATTAAGACTTAATTCCAAGGAAGGTATTATGAAAAGGATTTCAATACTGTTACTGGTTCTTGTCTCCATTACTGCTTATGCCGAAGTGGATCAGTTCAATACTTACAGATACAACAGAAAAAATGTTCTTCGTGAAAACGGTGAGGCTGACATGCGACCGTGGTTCGAGTGGTGGTATTACAAGATTGTTATTCCAAATACGGGAGAGAATTATTTTTTCTGTTATGGTGTTGTTAATCCGTGGGATACAGATAATACAATGAGAGGAACCCGGTCCGTCGTTGCAATGGGCGATTTCAACAGAAAGTTTATCATTGAAAAGCATCTTCCCGTCAGTGATTTTGAGGCAAGCTACATCGAAACATACGTTGCGATTCGTGATAATGTGGCCACGGAAAAACGAATTATCGGTGATGTTGAAAAAGACGGTGTTCGTTACAAATGGGATATCAACTATAACAAGCGTTGGACATATAATCCCGTAGGATGGCTGTTGGGATACGGTGTTACCAATATCGAATGGTATGTTGCCCAGGCCGATGCCAGATGTACGGGTACTGTTGAAAGAAACGGGGAACCAACAACTTTTGAAAATGTTCCATGCTATCAGGATCGAAACTGGGGACGCTCATTTCCCGCCTGGTGGACGTGGATTGTTTCAAATCATTTCAAGGGACATCCTGATACCACTATTTCAATTGGTGGAGGTTGGCCAAAAGTGCTGAATCGTCTGACCTCGGTCAAGGGTGTTTCAATCGGCTTGAATCACAATGGAAAAGAGTATTTATGGAGGCCCAATTATTTTGCTCGCGTGAAGATGGATGTGAACTTTGGAAAATGGGAAGTGAAGGCTACCAATGGTACTCATAAAATCGAAGTTTCTGCTTGGGCACCGAGAGAGGAGTTTATGGATCTTGAATTTATGACTCCCGATGGAGAGATATTTCATGATTATGAAACACTGACCGGGACCATGACAGTGAAACTTTATAAAAGGATTCGGGTTGGAGTGTTTGAGCGGGAGTGGAAGCTTATCGATATTCTTGAAAGTGATTTTGCCGGGATAGAATACGGTTCACCAAATGTTTATGAATTCGATGGATTCTTTGGTGGGAAGGCCAGCTTGCAATAGGTGGATTTTCTTTAAAGATTTTGCTCGTGTATTATTCGAAGAATTTACTTTCACGGAAGTTATTTTTAATATCTTTAGATTTTAGTTTTCCGCTTAATTTCTTTTTAAAATAACGAGTAATGCCGGGTAAAAAATATTTCCAGGTTAAAGCAGTCTGAACATGTCCAGCGGGTAAAAATTTAGCTTTAGGTTCCCTAAATGATTTCCATAGTTCGTACTGGTTTATAGTTGGGACTTTGTTATCTTTTTTTCCAACAATCATAAAAATATCTTTCCTGTTTCTTCTTGATGCAAAATAAATTGGATCGATTTCCATCACTTCACTTATCTTCTCAAGAAAATCTTTATTTGTAGGTATTCCTTCAATTTCCATTCTTGTTTCTCTCCAGTTTTTCATTATCTTTTGCTGGCTATTAGTCACTATTTCGGGAAAATTTCCTCCAGCAACAAACGTAACAGCAGCATCTAAACGTAAATCCACTCCCAATAGCAACGATGCTCGAATACCTCCGAGGCTTATGCCTATTGCTCCAATTTTTGATGAATCCACATGCTTCCACGAACTCGCCAGATCAATTAACATTCTTGAAGATATTGTTGTGCGCACTAAAAAATCATTTATGTCCGACACCGGTCTGTTGGGATCACTTATATCTTCAGGCATAAGGGCCATAATAACGTTATATTTTTTTAAAACAAAATGAATGGCCAAATCCCAATCAATAGGGTTGGCCCCAAAAATTGGAGGAAAAACAATCATCAAGGGCCTCTTGCCGGAAATCCTTTTAGGTCTTAAATAATAAAAAGGAATATTTAAATTTCTGCCATCTGCCGGATTTGTCCCGAGTAACTTACCACTGTAAATTTTCATCCACATATTTTTATGTATTCTTTTAAATTTCGTTAAACGAGTATTTGGATTATATTCAAAAAGAGAAAGTTTATCTTTCATTTCCTCCGGCGGAATAGGCCCCATTGCAAAGATATTGATACTTAAGAATAAAGCGACAAACAGAAATTTAATTTTCATTGTAATTTTCTCCCGACATCTTTTTAACTTGTCGGTACTACAGGATGTAACCTTGAGTGTTTTGCTTTGGTATTCTCGTGCGGATAACCCCTTAAAATTAAGGAGTTATGTCTAATAACAATTTGGTGCATTCTGTCTTTTTTTCAATATAATAGACATTTTTAGCGCATTGCGCTATAAGGGCCATGTAACTTTTAACCTTGATTATGATTATGAAATATAGCGATATCTATAAACAAATTCTGAATAATGTTTTAAAAGACAGGCGAAAGAAGAACCCGTCATACTCTCTTAGATCGTTTGCCCGTTCTCTGGATACCTCGCCAACCACTCTTTCCTCAATTTTAAGCGGTAAAAGGCCACTAACAATGGAAAAAGGGATCGAGTGGACAGCTCTTCTTAAATTGGATCAAAAAAGTAAAAAAGAATTTTTGGAGGCCATCTCGAAAGATTCATATTACCGATTAAACCCGACCGAGCGGGAAAACCGGAAACTTGAAGAAAAACTGGACTATTATCAACTCAAGCTCGATTCCTTCAAAATGATCAGTAACTGGTATCATCTTGGTATATTGAACCTCACCATGCTTGATCATTTTCAACATGATGAAAAATGGATCGCCAACGAGTTGGGAATTTCCACGAAGGAATGTGAAGAGGCAATAAAAAGACTTTTGCGCCTTGGGCTTTTGGAGTACAGGGAAAACAAGTATACAAGAACACATAAAAGTATTGAAACCCCAACCGATATACCTTCCCAGGCAATACGAAATTTTCATCGTGAGAACATTGAAAGGGCCATGCAGTCATTGGAAGTCTTTCCAGTGGAGGAACGCGATATAACCTCAATTATGATGCCAATAGATAAATCGAAACTGGCAGAGGCAAAGTTAAAAATAAAAAACTTCAGACGCTCACTGTCCAGCTTTTTAAAAAGTGAAGATGGCGATCAGGTTTACAGTCTTAATATCCAGTTATTTCCTCAAAATAACAATGATGGGATATTATGAAAAAGCTTTTGTTTTACTTGATTTTCATATCTTTTTCACTTCAAGCGACGGACCGATCGGAACAGATAAAGGACAAAAGAATTATTCAATACTTTTTCAATACAGGAAACGTTCTATTGGATGATTTGCAGCAAATATCTCCGGACTTTTATATTAATAATCATCCAATTGAAATCGAAAAATTAAAGGATGCTCTTAATAATGGTAATATTGATCTTGCAACCAAAGAGCTTGTCGACAATTCTGGATCACTGGTTGATAGTATTGGTGTTTTTCAACAAGTAATACTTTATAAAAAAAGCTGGTTGGAATTCATTAAAAGCGATGTGGACATCAGACTTCTGGTGTTGCATGAAATTCTTCGCATGGCCGCTATTAACGACGACAATTATATGATCTCCAAAAAGCTTTATGGCGAACTGAATCCACTGCAAACAATGGAAGACATTTCCATCAGGCCTTATTGCAACCTGCGCGCTAAAAAAACTATTACCGTGATTCAGACCAAAAAAGTGAAAGGAAAGGGCAGCGATTCAATAAAAAACACAGGAATGATTCTTATTATTTCCGGTAATGGTTCCAATTCAAATAGTGCCTGGCAAGCGGCCATTAAAGATGCCAGTCAAAAATGTCTTGATGCTGGTTATGATGAATTCCAATATCATCGTGGTACACGATTCATTGGAAGTTCCAACAATAATGGTTTTAAAAAAAGTGGGATAGAGGTAAATGTCCGGGGGGTTTGCATTCGAAATAAAATCAAAAAAAGGCCCAAAAAAGAAATAAAGGCAGAAATATGTGGAAAAATCAACCAGTGTTACGAAATTTACAGTTCGGCACCAGGGAACATTATTACACAAGATGACTTTGACGAGCTTGATAAACTAAAAAGGAAAAACAAATGCGGACAAAAAGAATTTTCGTTTTTTTCGTTCTGGAAATGGTTTTAATTTTTCAGACAGCTTTTTGCTATGAAGGGCAGAAATTTCATTTCGTGGTTTCAGATGCCTGGATTTTGAACGATTCGGTCAAACAGGAACAGCTATACTTCAAAAACAGAAACAAATTAATCAACATACAAAAACGTTACGCTCTTATGGGGGGAGATGATGTAGGCAATGGGGGAGATAATCTTCGCAAAAAATTTATTTTGGAAAGTGAAAAAATTTTAGAAGAGCTAAATCATGTCCTTGAAAAATACGATGTTGATAAACTTAAAGGGATTCTTGATATTAAATACATCAAAGTCATGGAGGAACTGCAAATTTGTCAAAATAATACTTGCATTCATACCCCTCATGCTGTGGCAGAGGGAATGATTTTTTTGGATAAAAATGCCTGGGGATCTTTAAACGGTATTTTGAATAACGGAACAGATTATAGAAATCTTCTTATTTACCTTATGGTGAAGTCTGTAGGAAAAAATATATCCATGGATGAGGCTAATTTTCATTACAGTGAACTTGGGCCTTTAAGAAAGAAAGGATCTTATACACCTTATTGTGATATGCGGATTATCAGTCAAAAAGTCGAAAAAATTCCACGGGCCTTGTCAATTCACAGGCATAAAACTGATGGGGATAAGGCAAAAAAAATTGCCATGGATGAATGTCAGAATAAAAAACTTCGTGGCTGCTATATCTCGGATTCCGGATATGATGGGTTTTTAAAGTGGACCTCCTATTATGCCCAGGCCACAGGATATGAATTCATTTCTTCGGTCAAAACTGAAAAAGAAATTCGTTTCAATAAATGTGAAAAGCTAAAACAATGTGAAAATCTTTTTGAAAATGCACCATTGGGACAGATAAAATCAAAGGATTTCAGAATTCTTGATTCCATGATTGAGGAAAACTGTCTTTGAGTATCCGTGTAAAAATTACGCCAAGCGTTGGTTTTTCTGGAAATTACACCACTTTTTTTCTATTATGGCCGCATTGTAAAAATACAGACTTTTAGGAGTGAATCGTATGAAAAAATTAATAATTTGTTTATTGATGCTGGTATCAATATCTTTACTGGCAAGTGAATCTCATTGGAATTATGGCACTGAACCAGGTAGTAAATCTTACTGGAATGCCGGTACTAAGCCAGGCAGTGAATCTTATTGGAATTATGGCACTGGACCAGGTAGTAAATCTTACTGGAATGCTGGTACCAAGCCAGGCAGTGAATCTTATTGGAATTATGGCACTGGACAAGGAAGTAAATCTTATTGGAATGCCGGTACTGGACCAACCCCAAATTTTATGATTGGGCCAATGAAAAAAGAGTTGGGTTTAATTAATTAAGGAAATTATCATATATTACCAACAAACAGATGAGTGCCTGTTTTATCACAGGCACACTGTTGTTGAGAGAGCACTCACCGGATAATCAAGGATAACGCAAATTTTTTATTCTTTCTTGTCAATGTTTTCAAGCTCGTTTTTTACCTCGAGTAGCTGTTCTTCCAATGACTTAATCTCATTTTTAAGAAATGTTTTTTCGTCTTCAATTGCTGGTTGTTGGGCCCATGAACGTTGTCCAAATCCTCTTCCTCCTCCTCCTCTTCCTCTTCCAAAAGAACGTCTTCCATCACCGGTACAATATCCAAAACCTCCACCGGTTCGAGGTCCTGCTCCCATTGGTCCTGTTCCATTTCTTCCTGGCATAAAATCCCCCTTTTTGTTATGGGTATATAACCATAAATTACATGTGAGTATATACCCATAACGTGTTTTGGTAAAGGATGTTTTTCGACAAATTTGTTTTTAGGTTGATATTTTGCATAGTTGCCTATTTCACAGGTACACTGTTTTTTAAAAAATCATTGGATAATCATGAATATAATAAAAGAAGGAAAGATTGATATATGGTCATGGTGTGTCGAACTTGAGGCCGACTGTATAAACCAGGCATTGAATGTTGCAAATTATCTTCCTGTATTCAAGCATGTCTGTCTGATGCCGGATGCTCATTTGGGATATGGATTGCCGATTGGTGGTGTTGTCGCACTCAGGGGGGCGATTTCCCCGAATATGGTTGGAGTTGATATCGGTTGCGGAATGGGGGCCGTAAAAACAGGCCTGAAGAAAATTTCCACTGAACAGATCAAGCGGATTATGAAGGATATAAGATCCGGGATTCCATTGGGATTTTATAAACACAAAAAAGACAAGTCTCCACCGACATCGATACTGCCTGAATATGATGAGAAGATGGAGGTGGTGTATTCTCAAAGAAAGGTTTTGAGTTCACAGGTTGGAACCCTTGGTGGTGGAAATCATTTTATAGAAATTCAAAAAGGGAGTGATGGTCATATCTGGTTTATGGTTCATTCAGGATCAAGAAATCTAGGGTTCAAGGTTGCAAAACATTATAATCTGATCGCGGAGGAGCTGGATTTTGGAAAAATTCCACAAAATATTTCATTGTCATATCTTCCAGTGGATACTGATGTCGCCAGGAAATATGTTGCTGAAATGGAGTATTGTTTAAAATTTGCGGCCCTTAACAGGTCTGTGATGAAAGATAGGATAATGGAATTTTTTGCAGATGCAACAGGGTGTGATTTTCTTGAAGATGTCGATATCCATCATAATTATGCATCTTTTGAAACTCATTTTGGCGAAGATGTGGTGGTTCATAGAAAGGGTGCCACCAGCGCGAGATCCGGGGAAATTGGAATAATTCCAGGATCACAGGGAACTCCAAGTTATATAGTGAGTGGAAAGGGTAATCCTGATTCATTTATGAGTTGCAGTCATGGTGCCGGCAGAAGACTTGGTCGGAGGAAGGCCGTAAAAACATTAAATCTCAAAGAGGAGATTGATAATCTGGATAAAAAAGGGATTATTCATTCAATCAGATCAAAAAATAATCTTGATGAAGCACCCTCGGCGTACAAGGATATTGATGTTGTAATGGATGAACAAAAAGACCTTGTGGATATTGTAACAAGGTTGATGCCTATTGCTGTGATCAAGGAATAATGCGATGACAGCGATTCTGTTGCGTTGGTTTTATCGTTTTTTTCTTCCAACTGCCCACCATGTGAGACCTGGAACCTGCAGATTGAGGAGTGAGAAGATTTTTGAGCAGATATTATCCACTCTAAAGGCAAAGTCCATCAATGACGTAAAAAGATATCCATGATTCCAGTTACCGAGGTCAGAAACTTCTTCGGATGCCCCGAATATTCTTTCACGAAGTAGCATCAGATAGCGGGGAATTACGAGTGAATGGAACAGACCACCGCTTTCAATAATTTCAAGGCCTGCATCTGAAATCAGTTTTTTACCCATGGATGGTGAATAACGTCTGATATGGCCCAATTTGAGATCATGCTTTGAATACAGGAAATTCCATGCAGGAACAGTAATGAGAAAACATGAATCGTTTTTCATGTTCCGGTTTATGATGTCGCTCAAGGCGGCACTGTCATCCTCAATATGTTCCAAAACATCCATAAGAATAATAAAGTCGTGTTCATCGTTGGTATGTTCACGTATATATTTGATTTTTTCGTGTGAGTGCTGACCTATAAAATCATATGTGTAATTGATGTCAAGGCAATGAATCTGAAAATTATCCTGGTGTGAGGCCAGAAGATTTCTGGCAAAATGGCCGTCGCCGGAACCGATATCCAGAATTTTCGATACATTGTTTTTGCGTGGGATGTGCTTTTCGATAATATTTTTAAAAAAACGGGCCCTGGATTTTTCCCAGGGATGTCGGTTTATTGTTGTGCTTCTAAGTTCTTTTAAATCCATATCAAAAGAGATTATCCTGATCACACCGGCCCATGCATGAGTGCACTTTGGGTTCGAGCTTGTTTTGTGAATTTGCCATGAGTTCAAAGTCGTATCCCTCGAAATATCTCGTTTCAGCAAGAGAATCAAGATCCTTTCTGGAGATTTTTACATGAATTTTTTTGTTTGAGATAAAATCGAGTCGTATTTCATAAATTGTGTTTTCGTACAGCGAATTAAAATCAACCGATTTACAGTGACTGATGTCATTGGTGATTTTCTTTTTGCTCTCGTCATACCAACGTGTATACGGATTTGCGTAAGGTATGCTTGCGGTGAGTTTTTTTTCGCAATTGATTTTTGTGGGCCCGGGAGACTCAAAGCTTTTTATTTTGAAGTGGTTGTTTTTTCCGGAAAGCTCGACAAAAAAAAGTGCTCGTGAGGTTTCGCTTTTTTTCAGGCATGGCAGAAGATCTGATGCCAGGACTGTTGCCGCATTGATTGTCGGAGTGAACTGATTATAAAAATACAATTTTTTCATCTCATTCAGGTTTGAACATCCTGAAAGAATGGTTAAGCTGATAATGAGTATGAGAAGCTGTGTTTTGAATCCCATCTGGTCCTCTAGTCCTTCAGTTTTAGAAATCTTGTTTTAACCTCTCTGAGAAAGGAGGATTCCACATAAAGATAGCTATCGCTTGCGGCAACCTGTGAGAGGCCTTGTTCATGTTTATGCACAATCAGATGAACGGAGTGGTCACCAATTTTTTTTGCTTCTTTTAAAAGACTTATTGATTCATCAAGATGATCGTAGGCACCCCAATCGCTGTTTTTTGGATCTGAAAGTATTTCTTTTACAGCACCAGTGATCTTTTTTCGTATCATTTCACCGATCCCGAGAAGGTCAATGAGTCCCTCACATTTTCGTGCATAATAATTGATATCGGCACGTTCTTCCATGGTGATTTTTCCATCGGCCTTGGCCATGCCAACGTAAAGATGGGCCTCTCCCAGAACTCGCAGTCTTACGATTTCCTCTTTCATTTTTTTGAAAAAACAAGCTCTTTGGCACCAACAGGAACGATTCTTCCATTGATTATAATATTGCAGTTGTTGAATGGTCCAAGTCCGTCCTTTTGTAGATTCCACTCGCCACCGTTTCTGACAAGGTCAATTTCAACAGTTCGTATTTCATTTTTTAAAAAATTATATGGGTATTTCAGAATGATATGTCCACCCTTGTGACGGGAGAAGTTTTGTGGTCGGATCTTGAAAAAATCCTTGAAGATTCCGGTCTCTCCAATATCACCTTTGAGAAAATCCTCATAGCTAATGTGTCTTTCTTCAATTTCTTCATCTTCCTCATCTATAACGTAAAACAGGGATTCGATATCACCGTTTTCATCTGTTATGATATGAAAATGGCGTTTGGTTTCCGTGAGTGAGTTGGTGGCATACAGGACTGTTTTTTGCGCTGAAACGGCATGGAATGATATAAGGAGGAAGACAACAACCAATATAAATTTCATAAAACAGACCCCTTTTAATGTTTTTAATTGAATAATGATATGATTTCGTCAGGTTAAAAGTCAATCTTATCCGGCAATGCCCTGTGTTACAGAGTTTCAAAAAGTTTTTGATGACTTTGCAGAATGGGAGCAATAGGCCACTTGTTATAGGTGACAAAAAGATTCCAGTGTCTATTCGGTATTATATAACATAATAAAATTACAATAAAAGAAATGGCATCTTCTTTGCACGGTCAGTTCATATATATGTGGTCCAAATGATTTTGACCAGTTGAGAGAGGAGATATTTATGTTTGATATGTTCGATGACATGGCGTTGGAGTTGAATCGCATCAGTTTTATTCCACACGAGGAAGTGAGAAAAATTGCGCCAATGACGACACGGAGGAAACTCCAAAAAGGTGAGCTTTTTCTTAGTCCTGGAGATTCTGGTCGCACAATTGCGTTTGTATCACGTGGACTTTTAAAAAACTTTTATTCCACTTCTGATGGACGGGAATATATCTCAAGTTTTCAAAAAGAAGGTGATTTTGCCGCTGCTTATTTTGAAATTCTTCACTGTATTCCATCACGACGTTATATTCAGGCGTTGGAGGATACAGAGATTTTGGTCATTGATTATGACAATTTTTCGCGGATTAATGCCGGAAGTATCTATTGGGCCGATCTGATTCGAAAGGTTATTGAAGGGAAATTTGCCGAAAAGGAAAACAAGGAACGTGATTTGATGCTCAGTTCTGCTGAAGAAAGATATCATAAGTTCAAAAGTGAACATGCAAACCTGGCCGTAAGGATTCCACAAAACCAGATTGCGCTTTATCTTGGGATTAACCCATCCACTTTGAGTCGAATAAAAAAAAAATTAATTAGAGCTGCATGATATCAGGCGACTTTATCATGTGAATCAAAATACTTTTCAAATTTATTCTGATCGATAATTTTTTGGGTCTGTTTGATGTTGTTGATAAGTTTGTGTTTAAGTTCCATTGAGAGGATTTTTACTTCCTCAAAGGTGTCGGCCCATGTGTTGATGGTAATGAGTTTTTTATCCTCTTGAGAAAAAATTATATAAATTTCCTTGTATCTAAACATTTTGCGGCCTTTGTCGGCGGTATGAATTTCTCCGAATTTGATTGTATCGCGAATCATGTGTTCTGGGATTTTCCTTTCCAGAACTCTTTCCCAGAAGTGGCGTCCACCAGTCAGGCCGTAGAAATTTTTTTTCAAAAGTCTGCGGATATTCATGTCATGTTTATCGGTTGATTGAGATAAAAAATAAATATCCGACAAGTGGGGTTGGTCTTTTCGCTAAATGGACTTGTTTAAGAGGTGATTGTTCTGGTATGTAGGACTTTAATGAATAGATCAACCATTGCATCATTTTTAATTGCTTTTTTAGTCGGCCTTGTTGTTGCGTCAGCGTATTTCTTTTTTGATTCAAATAGCCGTAAAACGCAAAAAAAAAATATTGAAAGTATTGAAGTCAAAATAAAAAAGGTTTCGAAGGTTGTTCCACTAAAAACCTCAAAAATAGCCGATGTCAAAATTACAGGAGTGAGGCCCAAAAATAAAAAAATCATTTTTCAGGCAACGGTAAAGGGTGGAATCGGGTCTTTGAAAGAACGTATGAAGCAGATTGCTTCAGAAGGCCTGGTGGAATTTGAGGTCAATGACGACGGGTTGGCAATTGCCTTTGGAGACGTCATTCTCGGAGAAGTGGATACCTTCGGGGATTCCATGCCAAAGAGAGGATTTAATGAAGTACCAAGTCCTAGATTGTGGGAAGGTCGTGAAATTCCTTATATTATTGAACAGGGACTTTCAAATAAAAAGGAAATTGAAATTGCCGTTGAGTATTTTAACAACAACACGGCAGTGCGTTTTGTTCCATTTGGCGGTCAGGAGGATTTGATTGTTTTTAAAGGAGGCAATGAAAACTGTTATTCCTATCTTGGGAGAGTTGGTGGGGCGCAGCCAATTGTTCTTGCTCCTGAATGTGGAAAAAAG
The DNA here is from genome assembly GCA_023137315.1 of Bacteriovoracaceae bacterium. Taxonomy (GTDB): domain Bacteria; phylum Bdellovibrionota; class Bacteriovoracia; order Bacteriovoracales; family Bacteriovoracaceae; genus JAGLPP01. Next base: position 13,442 of record JAGLPP010000101.1, on the reverse strand, counting down.
GAAATAATGCATGAGATGATGCATGCTATTGGTTTTATTCACGAACATTCACGTTTTGATCGTGACACCTTTGTCGAGATTATATGGGAAAATATTAAACCCGAGTATGTAAGTCAATTTCAACTGGCACCTGAAAATCTCATGGTACTGATTCTTGGGAGCGAGTTTGATTACAACTCGATTATGTTGTATCCCAAGAGTACCTTCTCAAAGGACAAGAAGGCGTTTACCCTGATATCAAAAACGGCAGATGAAATTGATCCCAGCGAACAATGTCTGAGTGTTGGCGATATTGAAAAAATCTATCGAAATTATGGAGAGTAAAACTTTTCCTTTTTATTGTATTTTCTATTACTCAAATATCTGATAGCCTTTATTTCGTAAGGTAATATGTGAGGAATTAATTATGGATATTGTAAATCGTTCATCCGCGATTATTTATTCAACTGAAAAAATGCTTGACTGGATCAATTCGTTGCCTGAATACCAGGGAGATGACGCGGTCTCGCTTGAAGAGGTTAATTCAGAACCTTGTGTTTTTCTTATTCCGGAATTTGAAGATGAAGTGGATGCATATGATTATATTGCTTCACGGGAAGTCGAAATCTTCAATCATATGCTTAGTGGATGGTGGCAGGAAAAAGGTGAGATAAATGTTAATCCCGACAAAGAGGATTTTCAGGAATGGTTTGGTGTGAGTGTTTCATCCATGATTATTGATCTTGATTACACTCCAATCGTCAAGGATGAACTTGAAGTTGTGGATGATGATGAGTAGGTAAAAAAACAAAAATGGCAGTTTTTTAGGGAGTGATTTTTGAAAAGTTTGGGAGAGATCAGGGAAATAAAAAGTCATTTAAAGGAACTTCTGTGGAAGGAAATTACCGCCAGACAAACACTTGTTGAGCAGGTATTCTCATCCTGCCCAAAGGATGTCGCTTTAGGGATTATTGAAAGGGTGAAAAATGGCCAGGATCCCATGCCGCTTGTTTCAGAGTTTATCCGATTTGAAAAAGAAAAAAATGATCCGGGTTTTGGAAAGGTTATCTGGGTTGATTAAATTTTGTAAAGACGTCTGAGTTTTTTTTGAATTTTTATTTTTTCGCAGTTGTCGAGTTTGGACTTTTTCCCTGTTTCGTTAAATAATTCCAGTTCATATAATAGAAGTTTTTGTTCGAGAAGATCGTTGTCGGATATCTTGTCTTTTTTTATTGTGGAAATAAATTGAAAATCCCTCATGATATTTTCTCCCTAGGTTTTTGAAAATGTTACTCTATTTTTACGGTAATGAAAGGGGGAAAATAAGGTTTTTTGTGATGTGAATGTTGACGATTAGAGTATTGTATATCAGTGCAAAAAGTTGTGGAAATTTCAAAAGTTCATGGGATATACTTAGGTGATATAAATATTACGAAAAAAGGGGAGAATGAATGGACATCAACAGTTTTTTGAAAGAAAAAGCACTTAAAGAGGATGAAAAAAAGAAGAAGGGGAAGAAGAAATTCAAAAAACAAAGTTTTCAGGGCAGGTGTCTTGACGTGATTGATAAGATTGAGGTTATTGATCAGGAAAAGGGACGTACGCTCAGACAAATGTTTAATGTGACCTATAACAAGGTGAATATACAGAAAAAGAGGATTTTGGGATTTTATGGCCAGATAATGGATGAGTATAAAAGTATCAAGCAAAAGGTTGAGAATGTTAAAGAAGAGGTTGAAGGAAAGGCGCCTGAGGTTGTTGAAAAGGTTGTAGAACAAGTGTCACAATCCAAGAAAGCAGTGAAAAAGGTTGCGAAGAAGGTCGTTAAAAAAACAACAAAGAAAAAAACGGAAAAGAAAGTTGCAAAGAAGGTTGTTAAAAAAACTGCCAAGAAGAAAACAGTCGCCAAAAAGACCGCAAAGAAAAAAACGGTCACTAAGAAGACTGCGAAGAAGAAAAGATAATCAATTAATTTGAGATGGGTCAACAGAACTCTTGGTGAGCGGATATTCATGCTTGATCCATTCGCTGATACCGCCTAGCATGTTGAAGGTGTTTTCAAAGCCCATTTCGTGCATTATTTTGAGTGTGTTCAGACTGCGTTTTCCACTCCTGCAATATATTAGATAGGTGTATCCACGTTCCAGGCGATCCAGGAACATTAAAAAATCCTCATTGTAAAAATCGAAATTTGTGGAATTTTTGATATGGCTTTTTGCGTATTCATCAACTGTTCTGACATCTAAAATGATAAAATCATCTGATTCTGTGTTTTGCATGATCAATTGATAAGCTTCATGAACTGTTATGCTGTGTTCTTTTACATTGAAACTTTCAGCTTGTCGGGATTGTTGTGCCATGGAGGCAACACTTAAAAAAATCAGGACAAGTGCTGGAAATAAGATTTTCAAATGTGTCATCTTCACTCCCTGTCTAAATTTTAAAATATCCGTTCTCCATGATATTTACTTCCTGACCATCCCTTTTAACGCCGGTTATATTGATTTCAGGTGAACCAATCATAAAATCAGTATGTAGAAGGGATATGTTATGTCCTGTTTTCTTGAGTTCATCCTCGTTCATTTTGTCTCCGCCCTTTACTGCGCTGGAGATACCTCTTCCAAGAGCGAGATGGCAGCTTGCATTTTCATCAAGGAGAATGGAGTGGAAGATTTTATTTGTTTTGGAGATGGGGGAGTTCATATCAACCAAGGCAATCTCCCCAACATATTTTGCCTGCGGATCAATCTCAAAATATTTTTCCAAAATTTCCAGGTTTTTTCCGGCCGTAAAATTAACAACCTTCCCATCTTTAAATTCAAAAAAAGCATCCTCAACATGTTTTCCCATGACCATGACTGGTTTTGTGACTTTCACTTTTCCGCTTGTTTTTCTGAAATCCGGAGTGGTGAAAATTTCCTCGGTTGGAATGTTTGGGATAAAACTGTGTCCTTCAGAGGACGTGAAAGAACCTCCGCACCAGCGTGAGAGAGGTGTAAGATAAACGAAAAGTTCTGTATCGGGGCCGGTGAATTTCAGGTGGTCAAGTTGCATTTTTTCAAGAACATCAATTCTTTTTTTAAGATTGCGGTCATGTTCGCGCCACGCTTTTTCAGGATCTTCATGATTAAGACGAAGGATTGGAACGAGTGTGTCCCACAGGCGTTTGGTGTTTTTTTCGTCAGGTGTTCCTCCAAAGATTTTTTGGCCCCAACCTGGAGTAGGAATGGGGGCGATCGTCCAGTGACATACACCATTCATGGCCGCTGACATGAGATTTTTTGACTTTTCCCTCCACGCTTTTTCAACTGTGGCATTTCTTTGTGGATCAAGGGATTCATAGCAATCTGGTTGCTCAAGGCCCTCAAGATAAATAAAGGCCCATTTTTCTTTTACTGTATAATCTATTTCGTTTTCAACGTATGGGGGGACATGGCCCAGATATTCATCTTTTTGATATTTGATCTTGTTGATTCTTGAGCATGAGCTTTGAATGTCTGATTTTACAAATTTAGCGCCTCTTTTATAGGCGATTTCTTGAAGTAAATCGATAAAGTGCCAGTGGATTGGTTCGCCTTTAATGGAAAGGCATTGGCCTTCCTGAAGATTAACACCAGTGTTGATAACAAGTTCGGCATACTTTCTAAGAATTTTTTCATCCATTATGAGTGTTCCTTTGTGCATGTGCTAAAATAGCGCAGTACGCATCTTATACAAGGGATTTAATGTGTTGAAAATAAAAAAAATGAAATTCTCAAATGAAATGCTTACAAAGGGATGTAACTATTTAAAATTTAAGCTTTTTTTTGTAATGTTATGTATTTTAGATTGGGGGGAAGTTGGTTGAGGCAGGTACATTCAGGACGATTGGGAGACGACAATCAAGCCCGGATTTAGATTTTTGGCATTTCATTGATTCTATTTCAATCTGATCAGGGTCAAGGTTGGCCAGTTTTTTTTCAAGACCTCCGTATTTAATCAAAAGGTTTTTGATCTTTATTCGATACAGTTCGAGGAGGCATTCCTTTTTTTCGGAAAATTTCACTGTGAAATTTTTATTTTTATAGGTGTAGGGAAATGTTTTAACCCGCAGCTTGCTTTTTCCATACTCATCTTGAATTGAATTGATGAAGAACAGGTGGCCTCCTTTGAAGATCAGAGTCTCCTTGGGGAATTGATGTTGATCGGAGGTGATTTGGGATAATTTATCTTCGGTTTTTTCCGAACCCCAAAATTGTTCCTTGGAAAGTCTGTAGGTGCCCCAAACCTTCTTGTTTTTTTTGAATGATGTATGGATTTCAAGCTTGATTTTTTTTAGTTTGGGAGTAGGGGCCATAAAGGCGGAGCTGTTCGTGATGGAAAAAATCAGTATTCCTGTTAAGAGAAAATTAATGTAGATTCCGTTCCAAATTGCCTGCACGTGTTCTCCCATGCGTAGTGGTCTGATTATTTAGATGCATATTTGATGCCGAAGAAGTATCCTGATTTTAAGGGGTTACGTAATTGATGATGTAAAAATTTTAAACAGATTAAAATTTCAAGGTACTCAGGTTGTTCACAATTTTTCCAAGACGGTGTGTCGGGTACTTTATCTTTAATTTTTTAATAACGTCCGTGGAAATGAAAGTATTGATATCGTTGATTTTCATTATTTCCCGCGTAAAACTTTGAGCAATGACCGAAACCTGTGCTAAATGCGAAATGTTGTGTGAGATGGAATCTGGAAAACCCACTCCGTTGTAACTGCCATGATGTTGTCTGATAATGACATCCGCTTCCATTGGTGCCCTGTTGAATTCCCTTACTAAATCGGCGGCCATGAGTGCATGTTGTAAAACCACATTGCTTTCATTTTTTTCCAAAGAGGCATTCATAAATTCTTCCTTGGAATGGATTGGCGCAAGTTTTTCAGGATTAAGCTTTTTTGTCATAAAAGCAATGTCTTGGAAAAAAACAACAAAGGATATTTTTTCTTTTTGCTCGTCACTTCCCCAGTCTGAATTGTCAATAATATGATGTGAGACAAAAGTTAAAATCTGACAATATTTATAAAGCCATGATTCGGGGGAATTTAACAATCTTTCAAGGAGATTGTTAAGTTTGGGATATTCCTTAATTGTTTTTTGAATGGAGTTTATGCAGTTATTCGCCAATTCTGCCGTATTTTCCGTGAGCCCCACACTTTCAAGTTCATCAACCATAAGATTCATTGCAACATCGGCCGTGGAAATCCTGCTATCTGGTGTGACTGTTGCGCTTTTTAAAATTTCAATTGTCTGCTCCGACAGATTGTTGGTGAATTTGAGTCTTGAGATGGAGGGGACATAAAGATTGGCAATTCCCTTTTTTTGATATTCGCCCAAAAGCTTGGAATCCAGGTCGTTGCCTGCTTTAAATTTACAGATGTACTGGTAGTCACCGTCAGAAGCATTTAATCTCAAAAAAACATCGCATACCGGAATATTCATTCGCGAAAAAAAGCTTATTGGAACAGGATAATAATCTCCAACAGACTGTTTGATCATATCTTTTGCCGTAATATCAAAAATTCTGGCAACAGTTTTGATTAACTCCTTTATATCAACATTTTTTGGCAAAAATCTTTCACATTTTATTGTGCCGTCTTTAGGGCCGATTACACACAAGGGAACAGAGAGCTTCTTTTTTTGAAGCAGTGTATGGATTTTTTGTGCTGTAGGCTCAATATCAATTTTGTCATGTGTGATAATCAAGTCAATGGAGGTATCCAGCTCCAAAAACATTCTTAGTTTTTCTGCAGAATCAAGAATTATTGTCTCTGTCCCGACATATGCCTTAAGATTCAAGGAAAATAAATCCATCTGAACGGAATCATCCCCAACAAGGACTGTCTTACTCATCGCAGCTCCAACCAGTTATTATTAAGAACGGATTATACACCTATATCTACCTTATTTTACATGTCGCCTTGTTCTATGTCCTTATAAAAATTACAACCAGCTTTACGCAGTGCGTTGAAATTGCTAGAACTGTTACTATATTCCTGTTTTGTGTCATAAGGGGACGTAAATGAAGCTGAAAAAAACGATCCTGGTTTTTACGGTATTACTTCCATGTATTGCCCTGGGGGCATTGCAGCCAAATAGGAATTTTGAAGATTTGTTGGAGCGTAATGGGTTGTTTTCCGCACCATTTGCCGCGCTCGGAGAGGCAAGGGAAAGTTTGTCTCCAGTGCAGTTTGTACTTGAAAATCCAGAACACAAAAGGATCATTGAGCCGACATCTCCGGTGTTGGGGTATCCTCTTGTTAAAAAAATTCGTAAAAGTGAAGATCATCCGGCAGAAATTTATAAAGAAATTTTGAATTCCAATCCGGAAATGGATATTGATCTTTCGATTTCATTAAAGTCCTATCTGGAGGCCATGAGTCCCGAGCTTGAAGCTTATTGCGATGGACTTGTTAGTACTGTTCCACCTGTTGGTGGATGGACGCGGGTTGATGGTGAAGGGGCAGCAATTCCACTTGAATCGCTCACCCCGGCCCATGATCGCTACAGGGAAACGATGGAGTTTTTTGAGCGCAATATAAAGGGGTACTATATCGCTAATGATTACTTTCGTGAGAACGTGAGTGATGCCGCTAATAAATATAGAAGGAAGGAGGAAACCTGTTCTGTTGTAAAGAAAATAAGTGATCTTGAAGCAAAGGCCATGAAGATATGTGTGATTGGATGTAAAAAACTTGTAAAGCTGAACCAGAAAATATCTTCGGCGGAGGCGGCATTTCCAAGACGTCAGTTTTCCATCAATGGTTTCACGTTATACGTTTATGATGAGCTGCTCAAACTTGATTATCTTGAGGAGGTTCTAAAGGTTGTTTACGATGCTGAGAGTGAATGGCTCAGACTAAGGAATGAGAACCTTGTCCATTTTCCATTTTTTTCATTTGTTATAAATAAAACCGTGAGGGCCGGTTTCTCCGAGCGGGACGCAATTTATGTACTGGCATACTCCACCAGAAACATGCCTTCGCTTGATGTTCAATACGGTGAAAAACCACTGAAGGCCATGTTGCTTGAGACTTATTTTTGGAAGTTTCGGGATATCAGGGACATTTTATCGAAGAAGTATTTGCAGGATGTTTTTCCCTACCACAAGTTTGAGCGCAATCCCGGCTTTTATCACTATATGACTGCCTCACTTTTAGCCTATGAGGTGAAACGGGCAGGTTACTCATCGGTTACGGCACGTTTGATGGCGATTTTATCAAAGGTGGCCTACAAGACACATAAACTTTTAAAGGCCTTGAAGAAGGACAGGATCAAGGAAGACGGAATTTCTTACGTTGTAGATATTATTAAGCGGCAAGGTTATAGAACCGGAGTCAAGGCCGGGAGATATGGTGGAAAACTTGGAGTTGAATGCGCCAAAAAACATATTGAAAGGTTGAAAAAGACTCCAGGCACTCCAGAATACGAAAAAGAACAAAGAAGATTGGAGCGGCGTCGTCTTATGAGGAAAAGAAGGTTGAGACGGCTTAGAAGAGGCCATTAGAAAGATACCATGGAGAACAGGAATGGCGGTATTATGAGATATATTTTTATTTTGCTATTTTTGATTTTAATTTCAAAAAGCGTTTTTGCGGATGCGTTCTGTGAAAAGAGGCTTCTTCCTACAAAATATCCATTGAAGTATTCAGGGATGAAAAGGGAAATCACCAAACTCATCAATTCCGGGCAGGCGCGTGATTTTATTGATGCCGTAAGGATTGCTGGAAATGCCGACACAGGGGAGATGTGCTCCCATAACCGCTTTCTTTTTGTTGATTTTGTGATCTATTTTGAACAAGGGGATGATTACAGAAGATTTTTTAGTGGAAGTGAGCGGGATTACATGTTGTATCTTTTGAACTTTCGCGATGAGCTTTACGCAGACTGGATGGATACTCTCTCATATAATTCAAAAACAGATTATCCTGAATGGTCTGGAAGGGACTTGAAGGGGATGTCCCTTTCGGAGTTCATTGCTCTTGGAAGCGAAAAGTTTTCCGGCATGGAAAAGATAATAAAACCATTTAACCTGCAGGGTTCCTACGGAACTTTGAAAAGGGCCGTGAATGATATTCTTATGGCGAGGACGCCTTTTTCAAGCATTATGCCGCAGATTGCTTTTTCAAGATTGGAGCATACAAACATTGCTGAAGTTGCCGGATGTGTTTTAAAAAATATTGACCACTACGATTGCAATGATAACGTTTTTGATATGGCGATTCGTTGTAGTGGAGGGAATGTGGAACTTGCAATGGATCTTTTCGGTGTTCTTGGTTCCCAGCGCCTTTATCTTATACGCGATTTCAAGGCATGGATGGAACAAAACATGTCTCCTGCTGAATTTAATAAAAAATTCCGGGCCATAAAGGATGCCAGCGAGATTTATTTAAAAATGGAAACATACGGAAAGACCTGTTCATCGGGAAAACTTTTACCGAGAAATATTACCGACGGATTGAGCGATGAGCAGATGCAGGCATTTACGCTCCGGCCTTATCACTTCTGGTCCATGGCATCCGTTTCCTATCGTCTTGCACAGTATGGTTTTTTAAAAAAAGATGCCGTGGCGGCGGCCACAAAACCCGCTAAAAGATATAAATCAATGATCAGGATTCCAGGAGTCATTTACAATATTCTTTTGTGGAAGAATCCCGCTGGCAGCACTGTTGGTAATTATAAGAAAGTTCTGAAAGAACAGGAGCTTGGTGCCAATTGGGGATATGATCTTTATTATGATTGAGAGCTTTTTATAATTTCCTTGAAAATTTCCTCAACATCCATAGAGCTGAGTTTTGAAGGGGCGATTACGTTCGATTTTACTTTTGGAAGCTCATCTATTGGTTCAAAGAGGTTGAGGTTTTTATTGGCACCGACTTCATCAACTTTTCTTACCGGCGTAAAATGAGGAACTGTTTTCAGTGTTTCAGGATGCTCATTTATGATTTTTCTTATAATTTTTACAACCTGGACGAAGCGGTCAAGCTCGGCCTTTGTAAAGGATTCTGTTGGTTCAACCATAAGTCCGAATATCTCTGGAAAGGCCACTGTCGGCGCATGAAGTCCGAAATCCAAAAACAGTTTTCCGATCTGGGCGATGATGTTTGGTTTTGGTATTCCTGCATGTGTGATTTTTTCAAAGTCGCTATTGTCCAGAGTAAGGATGAATTCGTGCATTCTTGGAACAGAAAGTGTGTCGGCCGGTAGTGTCTGGAAGCTTTTTTGTAGCTTATGAAAAAGGTAGCGTGATGAGAGTACGGCAACTGCGGCCATTCTTTTGATGCCGGAACTTCCGAGTGCTTTTAAATAGGCATACGCCCGAACCTTGTGAGCAAAGTTACCAAAGTGGCGGTGGAAGTTTCCTATGCTTTTTGGTGTTATGTAAGTTTCATACAGGTCTCCATTCTTTTTTACCTGGATTCCTGGAATGTAGTCGAGCAGCTTTTCGCTTACGGCAACAATTGCATCTCCCGGGCCTCCTCCGCCGTGTGGAATAGACCATGTTTTGTGAAGATTGTTGTGGGCCGCATCGACTCCCATTTTTTCAAAATCGACCCATCCTGCGATGGCGTTCATGTTGGCACCGTCCATGTAAACAAGTCCACCGGCCTCATGGATAAGATCGGCCATCTCCTTGAAGTTTTCCTCAAAAATTCCTGAGGTGTTTGGATTGGTGACCATTATGCCACAAATTCGCGGGCCATATTCGCTGATGACATTTTGAAGTTCATCCATGTCTATCTGGCCTTTTGAATTTGCACCTATTTCAATGATTCCCTGTCTTGTTCCATTGATTTTTTTCGTTTCAAGGCCGGCCATGGTTGCCGTGGCCGGATTGGTTCCGTGTGCGGATTTTAAGATTAAAATTATATTTCTTGTATCTCCCTCACCACGATCGCGGTGCCATGCCTGAAACATTTTGATACCAACAAGCTCTCCCTGCGCTCCGGCCACAGGTACCAGTGCGACACCCGGAAGGCCTGTCATCTTTTTAAACATCTGCTGGGTTTCATGAAGAATTTCAAGACATCCCTGGCAATCATCTTCAGGTGCCTGTGGGTGGACATCAGTGAAACCGGGGAGGTTTGCGAGATATTCATTCACAAATGGATTGTATTTCATTGTACATGAGCCAAGGGGATATATTGTGTTGTCCGGACTGATATTCTGGTTTCCAAGCTCATCGTAAAATTTTTGAAGCTCTTTCGTTGAAAATTCCGGAAGCTTCACTTCATCATTTCTAAGATGGTTTTTGGGAATATCCGCAGTCGTGCACGGGCCATTAGCTTTTTGAAAGATCTTGGAAAGAAAGACGTCAAGTTTTTTGAGTTCCTCATTGGTATGGATATCGGAGCATGAGACCATCAAATGATTACCTCTTTTGTCTCCAGCGCGCTCGGAAACATCAACTCCTATGTGTAATCCATCTTCTTTAGCTCTGTTGATAAGCTCAAAGGCCTTGATTGGAGTAATGAGAGTGAATTCATTAAAAAACGGTGTATTGGAAAATGCCTGTCTGATTCCGTCATATGAAGTGAAAATATCAATTGCTTTAAGTGCCATTTTTCGTGCAATTTGTGCTGATTTAGCTATGCCTTTGGCACCACGTTCGAGCATGGATGCTCCGGCAAGAGTGGCGATATAGGATTCATTGGAGCATATATTACTTCCGGCCTTGTCCCTTCTTATGTGTTGTTCCCTGGTGGAAAGAACCATGCAGAGAGCGTCGTTTTCTTCGCTGTCCTTCCCCTTGCCGACATATCTGCCGGGAGTGGAACGTATGGCCAGCTTGTTTTTAAGATTGTAACGGACGCCGAAAATTCCAAGTCCAGGTCCACCGAAGTTCGGGCCTATTGCCAGATGTTGTCCCTCGGCCACAAAAATATGGGCACCACCACTGGTACCATACGCTGACGGAGGTACAAGGCAATTGTTTGAAATCAGCATTGGATCAATGACTGCGACGGCCATAAGATTCATCTCATGACAAAGATCGGTTATGGAATGAACATCTTCAAGATTTCCAAGTGAATTTACCTGTGGGAAGGCGATTGCGGATGGTTTTCCTGAAATATTTTTGAGTGTTTTTTTGATCATTGAAATGTCTGTGGTTCCCGTATCTGTATTAATTGGCACGGTAATGACATTCATTTTTGTTTCTTTGGCCAGGGTTTTGATAACCTCAAGATCGCCTGGATAATTGGACTCAAGAACGATGACGGTGTTGGCCCCGCGAACAATTGTGAGTGAACTGTTCAGGGCCTCAAAAAGACAGGTTGCGCGGTCGTACATGGAGGCATTTACCGCTTCAAAACCGGTCAGAGATGAAAGGGCACTGGAATAAAGATACAGGCTTGTAAGCGTACCCTGGCTGCGCTCAGGCTGGTACGGTGTGTAGGCCGTTGCCAGGCCGCGAACGTTGCTTACATGATTTACGATGTCCATGACCTTGTAATTTTTCAGTCCATCTCCAATAAACGATGTCTTTATCTTATTTTTTTCTGCTATTTTCTTTACATGATCAATGAGTGGAAGATAGTCGAGTTTTTCACAAATTTCCGGGGTGGTTTGGAACTTTATATCTTGTGGAATATGTGAATAGAGATCTTCAAGTTTGGAAAGACCGATTTCCGAAAGCATTTCATTGATTTCCTGATCGGTGGCGGAAATATAGTCAGGTGCGAGTTCACGTGGAAGTTTTTTGACATCATAGGGAAGATCCTGGAATTTCGTTGTCATTTCACGTCCTTTTCTGAGCTTGGGGTTAAAATTTGATATTTAACATGAAAGGACGCATTTTATCCAGTATTATGAGATTATGCGAGATGTTGAAATATTCATTCCAAATACGGATATACTGCCAAAAGAGCTGGAAAGCAGGATTGCCGGGATGAATCTCGCTGATGGTGATCCAAAAAGCGAAGTAAATCTTCTTGTGTATGATGAGAAGGGATTATCATTATCGTCTTCACACGCACGGGCACGTGGAGAGAACCCCATCAGCTTCAATTTTGAAAAGCAATTATTGTATCATCGAAGAATGAATTACTCGCTTAAAAAGGAGTCTCTTGCGTGTGCCCTAGGAGTTGGGAAGGGAAAAAGGCCCTTTGTCTGGGATTTGACCTGCGGGACAGGAAAGGACTCAATGTTGATTCTCTCATTTGGTGTAAAAGTGGCGGCGTTTGAAAGGGATGAAATTGTAGGACTTCTTCTTTTCGATGCATTTTTGCGTGCCTCTAAAAATGTCGTAACTGGCGCAATGCTTGAAAATTTTTCCCTTGAGATTTCAGATCCAATGGTGAATCTTTCGCAAAATATACAAATGCCTGATGTTCTTTATTATGATCCAATGTACGAGGATGTGCGCGAGAGAAAGGCACTTCCGAGAAAGGAGATGCGCATATTCCAGGAGGTTGTCTTACCAAATGATCCTCCGGAAAAAATCTTTAATTTTGCGAAAAAAATTGAAGTACCACGCCTTGTAATCAAGAGATCATTGAAAGGGGATGATTTTGGGAACAAAACCCCGAGTCTTCGTTTTAAGGGAAAAACCACGCGGTATGATGTTTATTTACGTTAGTTCCATGTCCAGCTTTTCGATCGTTTCGTTGATGATGTTATGACATTTTTCGGAAAGTGCGGTGACGTCGGATTTGTCCATTCCATCTGTGGAGATGGGGGGAAGTACCTGGGCGATAATTTTGCCGGATTTCCATTTTTTTAAATTGATACTTTTTTTGTAGGTGCTGATACAGACCGGAATAATTGGAACTTCAGCTGCGATAGCTGCGTGAAAGGCACCTTTTTTGAATTTATGCAATTTTTCACCGTAACTTCTTGTCCCTTCCGGCATGATCCAGACAAAAAGATCACGATCGATCATGTCTGCAGAGATTTTATTGATTGTTCTGTGGGCCTTTTTGGTCTTTTTTCTGTTGATAAGGATATTTCCACTGAGCCAGTAAGCAAGTCCGTAAAATGGTATTTTCAGGATGGAATGCTTTCCAACGCTGACAGTTCTTGGAGCTATGATTCCGCAACAGGTGAGAAAATCAAGCATGGACTGGTGATTGGAAATGATAATGGCCGGTCTTTTTCCATCAAAAATTTCACTGTCACGCATTTCATATTCGATTCCCATCAAATAAAAGGAGACAATGGAAACGAGTCTGGAACAGGCCCATAATATATTTGGATTTCGAGGCCAAAATAGAAGGGTAATAAAACCTGGGATAATCACAATATTTATCCAGATAAAAATCAAAAATATTCTTAATCCTAAAAGCATGGAATTCTCCGTGTTTTCTGTCCGATGTCAGTATATCATTGACGCACGATCCCCATCATACATTCAATTTTATGATAGTGCCAATATGCTTTTTTGTTTCCGTTACCGTACACAGCAATCTGCAATCAGCTTTCGGCTACCGTTTCTGA
>JAGLPP010000100.1 GCA_023137315.1 Bacteriovoracaceae bacterium | reverse complement strand
GGCAGCATCCACTTGTAAGTGGCTGTAATTAGTTGGACATTCTCGAATTAACCTGGATTTAAAGATAAGTTGGCCCAGGTTAATAAAATAATATGGAAATGAGGAACTTATGAAAATCAATGAGTTAGTTGGAAAACTAAAGCAAAAATATTTTGATGGCCGAGAGTGTGGGATCACTAAAATTGATCACAAGGATTGGCAGAATATCTATTTCGTTGTGCCACCATCTCCCCCCAAAGCAATAACTGACAAGATGGATTATGGACTGGTTGGGGAGGCCTTAAAAGTCATGAATGGTTTACCTCAATTTTCAGAAATGAGCGAACTCGATAAGCGAATCAATTATTTATTCGTTAGACGAGAAGCTGTTCAATCCTCTCGGCTTGAGGGAACTTGGTCTACTATTGATAATGCATTAACCCCTGGTGAAATCTCCGATTTGGGAGAAGGTAAAAATGAGCATCAGGCCGTTAGAAGCTATGCAAACTTATTTGAAGATATTTTGAAGAAAGCAGCAAAGGAAAAAGCGGAAATCTTCACTGAAGAATTTGTATGTTCAGTTCAAAAAAGGATTGTTGAGAATGATCCTAACTCTAGTGGGATTCCTGGAAAGTTAAGAACGCCTGATGAACCAGGGGGAATAGTGACCATAGGTGGAGGGCAGAGACCTGAAAACTCAATTTACAATCCTGCGCCAGCTTCAGAAGTTAAGAGGTGTCTCAGTGATGTATTGGAGTGGTTCAGAGACGATGAGATGGCACAAATGGGAGATGCTGGAATGGGAGGTTTGAGTTTACCAATTAGATTAGCAATAGGGCATTCTCACTTTGAAGCAGTACACCCTTTTACGGATGGAAATGGCAGAACGGGCAGAACTTTGTTGCCCATTCAGATGATCTGTGCGGGGAATATGCCATTATATTTATCTGGTTACGTTGAAGCAAAGAAGGAAGAGTATGGTGCAGCACTTGGACAATCACAGAAGAGGCTAAAATATGGGCCAATAGTTGAGTTCATTTGCAATGCAATTATAGAAAGTAATTTAGAAGTGAAAAAAACGAAAGAGACTATAGAATCTTTGGAAGATAGATGGCAGTCGAGAGGGAAATTCAGGGAAAAGTCTGCTTCTAGGCGAGCCTTGAGACTTCTAATTACTAGCCCGATAATAACAAATGCGTTTTTAGAAAAAGAGTTGGGTGTATCTAGGACAGCGAGTAACGAAGCGATAAAGACTTTGGAAGAAAAGAAAGTAATCCGCTATAGAAAACTGGAGAAAAGGCAAAAAGTGTATGCTGCTGAGGAGCTGATTCAAGTTCTTTCGAGGCCATTCGGTAGTGAAGTCGAGCTTGCGCTAGAAAAAGCCGAGATTCTATTGAAGTTACGCTAGTTTCATCGCTAAAATTTCTGCCAAGTGATGATGCCGTAATGGGACGAGTGGTTGTAGATGTAACTATCCGAAATTAATAAGAAATAGTTGAAAACAAAGATTTGCTACAACATTTGGGTTAAAAAAATTGTAGCAAAAAATCTCCCTTCTGGGAGATTTGAATGAGCTTAAACTTAGAAATGCATAAGATTCTCCCCGTAGGGAGATTTGTGAAATTTATAATTTAGATGATTAAGTATACTCCAGTTAACTTTTTGCTGTATAAATTTCTAATTTCTGTTATAATGTAAACTACAGGATACTTTTATGTATGTAGCAAACAAAATAATGTATTATGTTAACTGGAGTATACATAATGAATGATTTAAAAGAGGTCGTTTTAGATAATCCTAATATGGTTGGAGAAATACTTAAGGCCTACCGCCGAGAAAAAAAGATTACTCAGGAGGAGCTTGCTAGCTTTGCAGGGCTGTCACGAATTGGGGTTGTTAAGCTTGAGAAAAATGAGGGAGATATTAAGTTGTCTACCTTGATAAAAGTTGTGGGTCTTCTCGGTTTTGATCTTGTTTTAAAGTCCAGGGAAAATAAATGAGTGAGAAACAAAAAATTTTAAATGTGTTTTATGACTCAAAAAAAGCTGGGGAGTTAATCGAAGATAGTGAAGAGAGATTATCTTTTAGTTATTCAAAAGAGTGGCTTGAAAGTAATGAAGCATTTTCTTTATCACTGGCGCTTAAATTAAGCGACAAAACTTTTTCTCATCTTGAAACAAAATCGTTCTTTGAAAATTTGCTACCAGAAGGTGAAGTTAGAACAATTTTAGAAAAAACATCCAAAAGAAATATTTCGGATGAATTTAATTTTTTGCGAGAGTATGGGATTGATTGTGCCGGTGCTTTTGTAATTTCTGCGAGTGAGAAACTGGATAAAACTCAAGAGTTTAAAAATAAAGAGATAACACTCAAGTCTCTCTATGAATATTTAGACAATAGACAGAGTCTGACCGGGGCCATGATTAATAACGAGGGGGGGCGCTTTTCACTTGCTGGTGCACAAGATAAATTTCCCGTTATTTATAAAAAAAAGAAGATCTATTTGCCCTTGAACGGGGAGCCTACAACGCATATTTTAAAGCCCTATGTGTTGTATCACAAAGATACGGCTGATTCTCCTTACAATGAATATTTTTGTATGAATTTAGCTAAGTCGGTAGGACTCAACGTTCCGAAAGTTATCTTAGTTGAAGGAAAGTACCCACTCTATTTAGTAGAAAGATTTGATAGAGAGGTAATAGAGGATGAAACGGTGCGAGTACATCAACAGGATTTCTGTCAGGCAAAGGGAATTACCTCCAAGAAAAAATATGAAGCGGATGGAGGGCCAACACTTTTAGATAACTACCAACTAATTAAAACGGCCAGCTCTTTACCAGTTAAGGATTTATCTGCATATTTAAATTGGATGTGGTTTAATTTATTAATTGGAAATAATGATTGTCACTCCAAAAACTTAAGTTTTCTTTATTCAAAAGATGGCCTAAGACTTGCTCCCTTTTATGATTTATTATCTACAGTGATTTATAAAGATTTAACCAAGAAGTTTAGCTATAGAATTGGTGGACAGTGGATGTGGCATAATCTAAAAAATAAACATTTTGATTTATTGGCCAAGTCTTTTGATGTGAATGTATCTCTCATACTTAATAAAGGAAGAGATTTAATAAAGAAAATAGAGAAAAAGCTTGAAAAAGAAGTTTCGTCTTTTAATTCAAAATTTGAAGGTATAGATACTGCAAAAAAAATTGAGCAAATAATAGAAAAGAGAATAGGACATTTAAAAAAGGGAATTAAAGATTTAGATTACTAAAGAGATATCTGTGCTACATTTGTGCTTCAAATTTTGTAAGTAGATAAAATTGTTCTAAGAATGCCAAGATGAGTGATAACAGTTACTTATGCCGGGAGGCGCGTCGGTGAAGATACTTATATTAGCAAGGTTGTTAATATAAGTGAAATGGCATGTTTGCTTATATTAGCAAATGTGTTAATATAGGTAAAATGAAGACAGATAAGACAGTATCAACATATTTAGATGACCTTGTGAAAAAAGGCCAATACTACTTTACCTTGGAGGAGATCTCCAGGGAGCTTTCTGTGAAGCAGGAATCAGTATCCGTTTCAATATCGAGGCTGGCCAAGAAAGATAAAGTGCAGATGATACGAAAAGGTTTTGGAATAATTACAGGCCTTACAAACGGAACACTTCATCCGTCATACTTTATTGATTCGATGATGAAATTTTTAGGGGCAAGATATTATGTGGGGCTATTAAATGCGGCTTCCTATAAAGGGGCATCACACCAAGCTGTTATGAATTATACGGTTGTTGCTGATAAAACGATAAAGCCAGTTTTGCTAAAAGGATTAAAAATAGAATTTATAGCTAAAAACAACTTTGATGAAATTAACGAAATAGAAAAGGTGGCCGGAAGTGGAGGATATTTCTATATTTCAACTCCCGAATTAACAGCAATTGATTTGGTTTCTTTTCCAAAAAGAAGTGGGCATCTTAATAATATAGCAACAGTGTTGGAAGACCTATTGGATGAAATCAATTTTGAAAAATTGGCCAAAATTTGTACCAGGAAAAGTATCCCTACGTCTATCGTTCAAAGACTTGGTTATCTTATAGATGTTGTTTTAGGTGAAGAAGATAAAGCTGAATATATTTTGAATACTATTAAAGAGAGAAGACCTTATAAAGTTTCTTTGTCTATTTTTAGTAAAAAAGAAAAAGATATTTCAAATATTCCATTTTCAAAAAAATGGATGATATACGAAAATGAAATAGTGGAGCCTGATTAATGATACCTGAACCGATTGTTTTAAAGTGGAGAGAAATTGCTGGATGGCAAATGAATGGTCAAGTAGAGCAGGACTTAGTTATTTCTCGTGCCTTAGTTGAACTTTTTAATAATGATTATTTGAAAAGTCGGATTGCATTTAGAGGTGGAACAGCATTACATAAATTGGTATTTCCAAAAGCATTGAGATATTCAGAAGACATCGATTTGAATAGACTTGAGAAAGGGCCATCAAAATCAATTATTGATAACGTAAGAAATGCATTAGATGAAATGTTAGGCCAACCTATAAAGGTAAAAAGCACAGCAAATTCAGTGAAGATTATTTACGATTATGATTCAATTAGTGGCGGAAAGAGTCGCTTGAAAGTTGAAATTAATACTAGAGAAACATTACCTCAAGAAAAATTGAAAGCGATCCCATTTTCTGTTGAGTCTGATTACTTTACGGGTGAGACGACAATCACGTCGTTTGATACAGAGGAAATGATTGGAACAAAGATCAGGGCATTATATCAACGAAAAAAAGGCCGCGATTTATTTGATTTATATGAACTTGGGAAGTTGAATTTTGACTGGGATAAAATTGTTGAGAGTTTTAAGAAGTTAGATATAGGTGTTACTCAAAAGGAATATGCTGAAAATCTTGAGGCAAAAATGGAAAGCAATGAATTTTTAGAAGATCTTAATCCCTTATTACCTACTGACGTAGGTTATGATCCGAAAGAAGCACATGTATGGTTTGTAACAGAAGTTCTGCCGAAGATATGATGCTACATTCGCGCTTCAAATTTTATAATCAGATGAAATTGTTCTAATACTCAGCGAGTCCACCAATTTTTTGAAACAGACAGACTTTCCATCGGTTGGCGAGATATGAAGACTATGCAAATTTACCTCAGATTAGCTGGGATAGATGAGCGTGGAGCTAGGCTTTGGCTTGGCTTCCTGTTTTTTAGACAAGTTTTTTTGATAAAAAACATGTCTAAAATGGGTTCCTTTATCAGGTAAGTTGTTGATAATTCGTATGTGATGTAAGAAAAATTATATGAAATTTCTTACGTTTAGCGGAATTTTTAAAAAATAGTGTGATTAGGAATTCGAATGTTTGATTATAAAAATAGTGATAAAAATGAGCTAAAGGAAGCATTTGCAGCAACGGCTCAAGCAATGAATGTTTCAGAGAATGTTATAGAAAAAGATTTTTGGGGACGTTCCAACTTGGGATGAAATTGTTAAAAGAGTCGGCGCATCCATCATTTCCACCATCTCAATGGTGCGCTGTTGCATTTCTGCAGCTTTTTTCATTGGTACAAAGTCAAAATAATTAATTTGAACTACAATCCAAGAGCGCTTAAAAGAGAGGACATATGTCGGAAGTAAATGTTGAACTCGTTAAATACGATACGAAAAAAACAAAGAAGAGAAAAAGGGCCAACCTGATAGTTTCTGCCAAAACTGAAGCAGCTGTTATTGAAAAGCTCGAGAAGATACATAAAGGCGATCAAGTTGAATCCATCAATGAAATCATATGGGGCGAAGCTATAGTTAAGACCCAAACTAAAAAAGGCGTAGCGGGAACAGTTATTAGGGGTGTTGTGAAATTCTATGATGAAGAAAAAGGCTTTGGCTTTATTAATTCAGACACTCACGAAGAAGATTTATTTTTTCACTCAACAGCTTTAAATGGTGAAAGTCTCTATGATGATGATCTCGTGCAGTTTGAAATGAGTGTAGGTCCAAAAGGACCTATCGCTATTCATATTAAACTAATTGAAGAGTAAGATCCGCAGTAAAAATTTTTTGATCTATTGAAGAGGCGATTATGAGTAATTTTGAGACAACCAAATACAAAGATAACAATCCCAAGCAAACAATCGAGCAGATTAAAAATATTTTAAAATCAAATAATATTTTCACAAAAGAGACTGAATGGTTCAATCAGTGTAATGACTATTATTCACTTCGTCTTGAAGTATGCAACCCCGAGACCTATGAATCTCTTGAGATAGGAGTTAATGGGAAAGGAACAAATGAGGACTTTGCCCGCGCTTCAGCCTATGCTGAATTATTAGAACGAATCCAAAACTCAGCATTATTTCTTACTGAATTCTCTCAAGAAGATAAATTCCATGGTGGATTTTACAGCTCTAGTGATGAAATCTATGTTTCAAATAAGGACATCCTGGGTAAATCTATTGATCATGATTATGAATATATTTTGCCTAAAATGACTCAAGCAGAATTAGAAACATTTCTTACTGATTCACACTTTCTAACACCCTCAGGTTGCCCTAATGAACAAATAGCAATTCCTTATTACTCGGTAAACAATTCTAAAATATGCTATTTCCCAATTAATTTATTAAAAAACTGTTTCACCACCACGGGAATGTGCGCCGGCAACACTCGAGAAGAGGCACTCGTTCAAGGGCTTGGAGAGATTTTAGAACGATATTCCATGGCCAAAATTGAATCAGAAGAGATTACTCCTCCCAGTATTTCGATTGAATATATTGAAAAGGAGATGCCTAGAATAAGTAAAATGATAAGAACACTTGAAGAAACATCTCCTCACTTTAAGGTAATAATAAAAGATTGCTCCCTTGGTGAAAATATCCCAACAATCGCAGCAATAACAATCATACCCGATACGGGCAGATACTGGGTGACCTTTGGTTCTGCACCTGTATTAGAAATTGCAATCGAAAGATGCTTAATTGAATTTATGCAGGGAGTCCCATTAACTGAAAGAACAAACTGTTTTCGCTCTGAATATTCATTTTTTGAAGAGTTTGATACGAATGATATGTATAACCATTCCGAAAATCTAGTTTCTGCAGCCGGCTATTTTCCAAATTATCTTTTCAGTGACAATTATAGTTACGCGTTTAATCCAGAGATATGGGTGAAAAATGCAACGAACTCTGAAATGTTAAATAAAATGACTGGTTTTATTGCTGGAATGGGATTTAACATTTTTATTCGTGACAATTCCTTTTTGAAATTTCCTTCATTTAGTATAATTATTCCAGGAATGTCCCAAACTCATTTTGATAATCCTGGTTCTGCTTTTACTTATTTAATAAGTAATGATGCCCAATATTATTCTGCAAAAAAAACAGCATGCAACTTAAAAGAAGCCTCTATAGAACAATTGCAAAGCTTTAATGACTTTCTTGCTGATAGATTTACGTCCTTCAGAATCGCTGATCTTTTTGAAAATATAATCCCACAGAAATCTATTGTTAAAGAATTTAAAATCCCTACAAGTTTCACTGAAGCCTTAATCTTTTTCAAATTAGAAGATTATAAATCTGCATATTTTTTAATTGATGAATGCATCGGCTATCTCGCAGAATCAACGACAGATAAAACTCAGGCTGACTTGAGCTTTTATAAATGCGCGAGAGACTATATGGGGGCCCTCAGTGAAGAACTTAATATGGATTCCATTCAAGCTCGTCTTCAATTATTTTATTCTCAAAAAACAATAGAGCGCGTACTTGTCGAGTTCAAAGACCCGAAGCAGATTTTAAACCGCTTTCCCCAATATAATTGTTTCAAGTGCTCAGCATGTGAACTGAATGCAACATGTAATTATAAAATTGTTATCGATATCTACAGAAATATTAAAATACAATCATCAGTGCATTTCATCGACCAAAAGACTAATATATCTATCTTTACACCCCAAAAATAAAAAACAATGACCCAATCCCAAGATCGTGCTGATGCCCCACTCAATCAAACTACCAAAGTAAGAGAATTAAACTCTAAACCAAGAGGCAACTTTTTTCTTGGGGACTTTGCTTAATTTTGTTAAATATTTATAATCAACTTGATTTCGACCACTGCTTATTTTTATTCTTTCGCAAATGGCATTAAAGACTTTATGAGTAGCTTCAGCATCACCAAGAGCACGGTGTGATGCTTTATTTGTAAAACCTAGATAATTACAAAGGACACCAAGTTTATGCGAGTCTAAGTCCTGATACATTCTTCTTGCTAGTAATAAAGAACATAAAAATTCATTTTTAGGATAAATTTCGACTCTACTCATTTCTGCCTTATAAAAACGAGAATCAAATGAAGCATTATGAGCAACGATAAGTTCATCACCAACAAAAGATTTTAATCTAGGCATTACCCTTGAACTTCTATCGGCATCTTTAACCATGTTATTTGTTATTCCTGTTAAACTTGTAATTGCACCCGTAATACGCATTCCTGGATTTACAAACTCTTGGAAAGTATCAATTATTTTATAATTTTTTATTTTAACAACACCGACCTCTATAACGCGGTCATAGTCAGCAGAAAAGCCAGTTGTTTCAAAATCGAGAATATTATAAGTAATATCCATTATTTTTTCTTTTTTAACTCGACGTAAAGGTTTTCTACTTTCACTCGTGCCCTTAAATTTTTACGTAAAACCTTAAGACTTGAATTAATACTAGGATCAAATATAAAACAACGTATACCTGTACGCTTTCCCAACTCTTCAAAGCCAAAACTATTAACTAACTCTTCTAAAATGGCTTTCAGAGTGACTCCATCTAATATGTTGTGTCTTTCAGGATTAATCATACCTATTTAAATTACCTTTATGGTCAAAAGTAAATATTAAATGAGCTAATTATCTCATTTAATACGATTAAGTATTTTGGTTTATAGACTTTATGGTATTCCGTAGTTACTTTCAAAAAATCAACGATCTTGATAAGTTAGCAGGGTTCCACCACCATTGAACAAGTGTTTTAGGATTTTATGTTTGTTTTTTCGTTTGGGGTGAATTTGATGCTCAATCGCAACTCATTGAAGAATTGTTTTGTGAGCTGTAATAACATGAAAATTAATCTAGCAAAACTCCGAGATAAAGCTTATGTAAGTAGTTATGCAAAAAACAATAAACTTTAAAGAATTAGGATTAAATCCAAAACTTATTAGCACCTTGGAAAAATCCGGATTTGTAACGGCAAATCCCATTCAAGAAATGACAATTGGGCCCATACTATCTGGAAAAGATATATTTGCCCAAGCAGAGACTGGCTCAGGCAAGACGGCAGCATTTTCTATCCCCATTCTGGAAAAGATCTGCAGAGACAATCTTTTAGATAGAGATGAAAACAGAGATGTCCTTTACGTAGTCTTAAGCCCCACTAGAGAACTTGCGCAACAAACACATAAGGTGTTCAGCTCTCAAGGGGAAGACTTAAGCATTGTCTCAAACTGCTTGATTGGCGGGGAAAATATAGATGCCCAGAAAAAACTTTTAAAAGAGTCACCTCACATTCTAGTTGCTACTCCAGGAAGGCTGGTTGACTTAATAAGACAGAGGTCTGTCTCTATAAATAAATGTCTTGGAGTTGTATTTGATGAAGCAGACAGACTTTTTGACATGGGCTTTAAAAAAGAGATTGAGTTCATTTTAAGGCAGGTCCCAGCTGATAGACAGCTGATTATGGTCTCTGCTACCAGCAACTTTGAAGTACTAAATACAGCGTTTAAATTCAACTCTAACCCAATTGAGCTCAATGCAAGCAAAGATGGTCTTTTAGTGGATAATATTGATCATAAAATAGCCATGCTGAGCTCCAATGAAAAATTTGGGCTACTAGTAAATACCATCCGCAAACATGCCGATGCTTACGCATTAGTATTTTGCAATACTCAATTCCAGACCCATCTCGTTTCCGCATGGCTAACAGATATGGGATTTAAAGCAAAGGCGATATCAGGTAAACTACCGCAAAACAAAAGAACAAACCTAATGAAGCAGTTCCGCTCTAAAAGTATAACGATTCTCGTCTGTACGGATGTAGCCGCTAGAGGACTGGATATCAAAGATGTAAATCTAGTCATAAACTACGACATCCCCCAAGAGGCCGTTAACTATGTTCACAGAATTGGAAGAACAGGTCGAGAGGGAAAAAATGGGGAAGCCATTAGCTTTTGTGCTCACGAAGATTGTGAATCTTTGGATGAGATCTACACTCTAATCAAATGCAAGATCCCCAAACTGAAATTGACCAGAAATGATTTTGCAACAGACCTGTGCAAGCGTCCTTTCATAGATCGAAAAACTCTTAAAGTAACCACTCGCCCGGGTGAACTAATGACTAAAACAAAAAACAGTAAAGACCATCACAGTAGTCGAAGAGAAAAAACAATAAATAAAAAACCATACGAAGTGACTTCAGTAAAAGTTAAAGAACAAGATAAGAAGATTAAACCTATGAAACAGATCACAGCACATGAAAAGATATTTCATACAGCTAAAGCTTACTCCTCTCAAAAAGCGATAAATTCAGCACTAGACTTTTTTAAGATTAAAAACAAATCCGAACTGGTTCTAGAAAACACTTCAAGTGGAAGAAAGAGATTTCTGTTTTTTGGTGACCGCATAACAAATTATAAATATAGTGTACGACCATCTTATAAAAAAATAATAGTACCATTTCTGGCCAACATTTTAGAGCTATCAGATTTAGATCTTTCGATAGATTTCACCTATGAGAGAAAGAATATTTCAGTCTTCCTACTAGGAAAAGACGAAAAAATGCTGACAAGAAACTATAATGAACTGCTGCAATCTCTTGAACATCTGACTAGTCTTCACCTCCGCAGAGTGGCAGCTCTTCCTAGAGACGTTAGATTCTCATTTAAGTGCAAAGGATACAGAGAGCAAAAAGACTCTTTAATTCAAATGATTGATATAATGACTAAAAAAGTTGTAGAAACCCAAAAAGCTATTACCCTTAGGCTTCTGAATCCATCGGATAGAAGATTAGTCCACCAATATCTTGATAATCATGCCCAAGTTAAAACCCTCTCAGTAGGAGAAGGCAGGATGAAAAAAATTAAAATATACTTAACTAAATAGGAAGGCCATCGAGGTTTGGTATCCGTTTACTTTTTGTGAACGTGTGCGGTGATGTGTAAACGGATACCGAATGTTAAAACTCCTCTTGAGGCCAAGAGGAGTTTAATAATTTAATGAGAATTAATTGACTACAGTTCACCCAGTTACCTATTTAAAACTGAGGACAAGCTTCTTCATTAACACAATGAGCTGATGGAAAATAACATGAGTTGGTGTCATTGATTTTCTTTAGAGACCATTTAACTTCAAGTTTTCCATTATCTCCGCAGTAATTTGGAGGTATTTGTGCAAACTG
>JAGLPP010000010.1 GCA_023137315.1 Bacteriovoracaceae bacterium | reverse complement strand
CTGAATCGCGAAAGACTTCATGCCATGTTCGCAGATAACAAAAAAATCAGAAAAAAAATAAAAAATATTTGGAATGAATTACCAAAAAAAGAGAAAGAAAAATTTAAAAAGGCCCATCCTGATTATGATTTTACAAACAAGGAGATTATTTACCGTGAATATTTCTCCTACGGTTACGAAGATGACCCCGGTAGATGGAAGAATCATTGATATTACATGTAAATACTGCAACTATTGATGAGTTGGCATCGACTTCTTAGTGAAATCAAAAAGAATTATTACTCAACAACCTCATAAATGGTTATCCCGTCATACTTTACAACAGGTTTAAAAAAGCTGTCCCAAATTTCAAACTTTCTCAAACCTTTCATCGAATAGGAAAGCCTCTCCAATTTTCCAACAACAATATATCTGATTTTTTGTAATCTTAAAAAATTATAAACATCTGCTGCTTCAACACTGTTATAGACGTATTTTATCTGCTTGAGTCTTTTCCCCGCCTTCATATAATCACCACCACGAAGTACAAGATGCCGTGGCCACCCTACAAATACAGGAAGACCTGTATTTTTTGAAAACCTCAACACCCCGCTGGTAAACGATCTTTCCGTCGAATGTTCAAGAATTATAGGAGTTCCGACAATATTTTCATTTATCCACTCCATGGCCTTATATTCCCCTTCGTTTACCTTCTTGTAATTACTCAACGTATCCAGAACCGGAGTCTTTTGTCCGTAATGAATATACGAGCTAATGGCCACGAATAAAAGAACTGTTCCAATCACTGGAATACAGATAGCAGACAAGGTGAATGTATTGGCCAAAAAAGCTACAACATTTTTTTGTTTGTAAAATACCCTCTTATACCAACGTAAAAAAAGTGCAACCACAATACCAGTCCAAATCCACAGGTTGTTAAACACCTTGAAGAATGTATTGTGACGATCATGAAGTATCGTATGTTCGGACAATAAAATGTAAACTGAAATTATGCATAATAAAAAGGAGATAAAGCGTGCCGTCAACGTTGCATAACCCGCCATCGAGTAAAAAGCAGCAATTATCAAATAACACAGGGCCGTTATAAATGCTGACCACCCCACTTCACCTCTGAAACAGAAGAGAAAAATAAAAAAAGAAATGACTGCCAAAATAAGAAACACTATTTTTTTGTCAATATTTCTCAAATGAACTTTTTTATTCAAGACAGATGTAAAAATAAATAAAAGCAAAACCGGTATCGCTATCAACCACCATGAACCAAACACACCGGAATATTGTGTTATTCCATTAAAACCGTTATCCGCAAAACCAAGGGACAATTTTCGTCCTGAACGCAAAAGACTGATCATTGGCCAGGAAAACATCACTCCAGCCAAACCTATACCGACAAAACATGGAACTTGTTTCGTCAAAACATGAAGGCCACCTTTCTTTAAATCAACAGACCAGAAAAACAAAAAAACCAGATATCCTGAAAAAATAATAAAATCCCAACCATTGAGTGCTAAAAGTGAAGCATGGGCCAGACCAAAAATAAAAATCAAAAAAATACTTTTTTTGCCTTTATAAAAGGTCCGCTCCATAAATGGAATGGATAAAACCAGCATGGCAAACGCAAAAGGGTAGGTCATCACATGAGGATGAAGATCGAGAAAAATAAACGACCAGAATGGAAATTCAAAAAAATAAGAGTTGATTAACACCCGACTTGATGACCAGAAATAATCAAAATGCAATGGTTTCCCTTCCAAAACATACTGGGATACTGATCGCAAAGTCCCACCCATTACTATCAAAATAGTAAAGGTTATCGAAACAATGGTACTTTTTGAAACCCATCTCAAAAAGGAATATACACAACTAATTAAGAGTCCGCCCACCGTGGCAATACAAACGAGATAACCAACTGATGATTTTATCCCCACAAGCTTGATTATTCCCGCGTAAAAATAATACCCCCAGTAATAATACTTCATTGTAAATGGCGGAAGCCACGGATCGACAATTGGAAACCTGTCTCTTCTCACCAGATAATTCAACAAGGAGGCATCCATCGTCTTCTCTCCGGTCATAAGTTCAGGTTTGAAAGAACTCAGAACCAACAACGTAAAAAAAACAAAAAGAAAAATTACCTCTCCAATAATAATTTCACGGGAATCCGCTCTTAACATTGAAACGTAACGATCCGGCCCATGAACAAAAAAAATAACTGCGATCCCTGCAAGAATCAGAACAATTAATCCTGAAATCATCAACCCACGTGTAAACCCATGAACACCACAAAAGGGCACCATCCATGAGTAATACCCCAAAAAAAGAAAACCAAGCACCTTCCCGAAGGCCCATGTATATTTTCTTTTTTCAGCAAAAACCCACGCCGACATTGGATAAATACACCATCCCATCAACACAAAAACATAGTACCAACATATAATTGCCAATACATTGGAAGTATCCAACTTGAAAAAAAACAGATTACAAACAAGCGTTAAAAGTAATGGAAAAATTGAAAAAAAAAGAAAATAGAACCTCATCATCTTTTGGCTTCGCCAATATTGTCAATAAGCTCCTGAAGTGTCTCCACGCGATTTAATGTCATGACCCTGTCAATCTCATTTCGTATACGGGACAATATATCCGGCCCCTGATAAACAAAGGAGGTATAAATTTGCACAACCTTTCCGCCATTTTTCCAGAAATCCCAAACGTCATCAAAAGATGATATCCCTCCAACCCCGATAACTTCCATATGGGGCACCTCTCTTGTGCAGTCGAGAATAAATCGCCGAATATTCCTTGCCTTCTCCGCCAACAGTTTTCCTGAGACACCGCCTTTTCCTCTTTCCGTCATAATCGTTGTGTTTGTGGCAATAATACCGGAAAGAGCGTATTTTTTTGTAAGCTCTATTGTCTCCTTGAGATCGTCCAACTCACTATCGGGCGAAACCTTCAGGTATAATGGTTTGGATACATTTTTTCTGGGTTCTTCGAGTGCCTGCAAAATCCTTTCCATCTGCTCACTCTTTTGGAGCTCCCTGAGTCCGGGAGTATTTGGAGATGACACGTTTATAACGAGATAGTCAGAAAGTTGGGCAAACTTTTCATATAAAAATCTGTAGTTTTCCGGTGCCTTTTCCTCAGGGGTTATTTTATTTTTCCCCATGTTAACGCCAAGAATTTTTCCGTTTTTTCTAACGTTTTTTATTTTTTCATAAACCAGATCAGCACCAAGATTATTAAACCCCATGGAATTTCTAAGGGATTCATCATCCACATAGCGCCATAAACGTGGTTTATCGTTACCAATCTGGAATTTAGGGGTTATCGTACCGACTTCAACGGCACCGAAATTAAGTCTTGTAAAAAAATCCACGGCCCTTGCGTTCTCATCAAAACCGGCGGCAAGTCCTACAGGAAATTTCCACTCATTTCCGTTCACAACAAGACTGTATTTTCCCTCATTTATTTTGAAGTTCCAAATAGCGGCAAGCTGTGGAAATGTCTCGAAAGTACCTATGGCCACATTATGCATAAGTTCAGGATCAAACCTGAAAGCGATGGCCTTAAAAAAATCATAAACATTTATCAACGCCATCTCCTATGTATACATTTTTAATATAGTTGAACAAAATCCCCTTCAAGAACGGAACCACCGGAATGCAGTATTCCAATTGCGCCATCCGGTCCAAAGTAATCAATCACCTCAACAGTTCCTTTGATCTCCCCTTTGGAGACTCCAATAAGGGCCCCGGTTTCCGGATCAAATATCTCCGCCCCTTCAGTCATGACCTTCAGGATATCCCCTACATTAACACCGCTTTTTCTTCCGGCATTAACATATATCTTGCTTCCAATAATCTTTGCCACACGCCCCACCCAATCAAGCTTTGATGAAACCTTGAGAATTTTTGGGATAACCTTTCTAACTGCCACCTTGACGGCATAGCGAAGAAGTTGGCGTCGATAATCCAAACGGGACTCCCTGTCGGCACGAAAAAAGCGATATGAACTGTCATCAGCATATCCCTTGATAACATCAGTGAAAATTTCCTTGTTGGAATTCACATCAAAAATACGTACTTCCACCTTCGATTCAGTATAGGATTTTGTTTGCCTCACAAGTCCAATCTCATCGGTTTTTTCACGTATCCTTGCATCAAGAACTCTTCCAAAAACAACAAAGTTGATGCCGCTTATCTTTGCCTTCCGTGAAAGCTGTACCAATTTTGAACCTCCTCCCGCATAAATTTCCTTGCTTGATCCAAAAATTTTCTTAACCATGGGATCAACCAAAAACTCCCTGGTACGTGACATTTCCCTTCCAAGCTCTTCAGTCGCGGTAATACCGAGATCCTGGCCTCCATAAGGGGCCTCATTGAAGAAAGTCAAAAGCGCAACTTTTTTCCTGATTCCTGAAGAGACAAATTTTTGAGATCCCCTACCCCTGATACTTTTTCTGCCATAACGATCACGCCTTATTACAGACGACGAACATGCATCCAAAAGAATACCAAAAATTATCAATGATAAAACGAGAAGCGTTTTCTTCATATTCCCAATTCCCGGTTAAATGTTTTTTTCCCTTTTTTCCATGCCAACCAAAAATAGCTGATAAGGATTTTCCTTTGAAACAGGACCAATTCTTCTATTCGTATCAAAATCAGAATCGTTGAAGGATTTGATAAATTCAACAATACTAACACGAGTCCCCCTGTAGTATAGCTTTATCCTGCCTGTTGCACCATCAAACGAATCCATCATAGCGCTAACATGATGCTTCCCGCCCCTATCAACAAAGTATTTGATAAAAACAAAGACATCCATTATTGAGGCTAGATTTTTCACTTCAATTTTTATCATATCAACATTGTTCGCCATGGAACCAAGGGTTTTGCTCACTTTTTCCAACTCAAAAAGAGGAATCCTGTATACAAGACTGGCAATGGAGGAACTCAGTGATTTTACCTCCTCCAGCTGATAATGTTTCTTTTCCTTGATAAAATCATAATCGGCAATCAGTCTGCCGGTCATGAAATCAAACAACAGATACTGCCCGGAAAACTCGAAATCCCTTCTACCAATAAGCATATTTTCATCGGTTTTCTTTATAGTGAAATTAATTTTAAGCCAAATGGCATTATTCCCCCTGCCTGCCGTATGTCCATCAGTATCAAAATCATTGGATGACTCAACAATAACAAAATTTCCAGCGGCCTCCTCCGGCAATGTCATGAATTTACTGAATTCGCTGACCTGCGCCTCATTGGCAACAACAAATTCTTTCACATGATGCTGCCATTTATTTTTCAACCATTTCTTCCAACTTTTTGTAACAGCTTCTTCAAAATTCTTTTGAACCTCAACACCAAGTTCCGTCCAGGTTGTGTCTTGAAGATTGAAATGAACGCTTAAAAAAAGTTTTTTAAATATCCTGTCCTCTCGCGTCTGAGTGTACTTGTAATAGATGTCATTTAATATTCTTGGGTCTACAAGCGCATTGACAAGCATATACCTCGAATTTGGATATTTCACAGATCGGGTCATTTTTTTTACCGAATATGATTTGATGGCACGTTCAATTTTTCCATACCTTTTTTTGAGAATAAGGCGTTTATGTCTCAGTGCCTTTTCATACGCAATCTTGTTCTTTGGAACAGTCTTTCCGTCCTGATCCTTTTCGGGATATCTTTCCCTTAGATTCTCCTCAATTGGCCTGAAATAAGCATCAAATTTAACATCAATCCTGTTCCAAAAAATATCCGGATCCATCCCGAGACAATTCATTTTTTTGCTCAATACGTCACGAAAGGAATTATAAAGAAGCATATCCTTTACAAAGGACA
>JAGLPP010000001.1 GCA_023137315.1 Bacteriovoracaceae bacterium | reverse complement strand
TTTACCAAGATCTTTTTATACGGGAAGAAATCTGCATCTAGCGTGAAGAACTTGTTGATAAGGATAATGTTAAGGAAATACCTACATTTTACTGACCATAGCAAATAGCCGCTGCGTTATTTAATCTCGTTTTGATTCTTCGGTAATCAAGCGATTTTTTATATTGACAGCAGCTAAACCAATTAGTAGCTTCTGAGCCAGAACTCAATGAGCGAGAACTTAGTGAAAATGAACTTAACAAGACAAGAGCAAAAAATAAAAACCAAACAAAATTTGGTTTTTGCTAGCATAGATCTATTTTCAAAAAATGGCATTATGGCCACTAAGACAGTTGATATTGCAAAAGCAATCGGAGTCTCTCACGGTACAGTTTTTGTTCATTTTCCAACTAAGAATGACCTTTTGATTGAAGTCATTGATGAAGTAGGACGTAAGATGGCAAGCGAATTCAGAGAATTTGGAAAGAAAGAATTAAATGTAAAACAAGTTTTAAAATCTCATCTGAAAGTTTTGGAGAAGTATGAAGATTTTTATACCCATTTACTACTGGATGGACCAAACCTTCCTGGTGAAGTGAGAGGGACGCTAATTACTTTGCAAGCTGGAATTTCTTGTTACATTAAATCATCTGTTAAAAAGGAAGAGAAAACAGGGAAAATTAGAAGTTTGCCATCTCATCTACTCTTTAACACATGGATGGGGTTGATTACTTATTACTTAATAAATAGGGATCTCTTTGCACCTGATAAATCAGTCATCAAAGCTAAGGGGGATGAAATACTTAACCATTTTTTGAAACTAATAAAAACCTAACAAAGGAGAAAGAAATGAGTGAAAAATGTCCATCATGTGGATCATGCGGAATGCCAATGGAAAAGCCTGAGCAGTTTGGTGCAAATGATACTAGCAATGCTTACTGTGTACACTGTACGAATGATAAAGGTGAACTTTTCGATTACGATACTATACTCAAGGGAAATATTCAGTTCTACATGGAAGATCAGGGACTAGATGAGGCTGCCGCTAAAGAATACAGCATCAAATATCTTTCAACTCTTCCTGCGTGGAAAAATAGAACTTGAATTCAAGGATATCATTATAGCATTAGAATTTGAAAAATATCACAGAGAAGTCACTTCTAAATATTTAAGCACTTACATCTCCTCCAACCAGCTTATTCACTCTATTCGGGTCATGTAGTGACCCAATTATGGCCCTTTTTCGGGTCACATTCAAGCATGAAAACATCATTAATCGGGTCACGCAACGATCTAATTAAGTCGGCATTCAGGTCATTGTTTTGGAAAATATTGTTGATGCCGTTGAAATAACGGGCCTTTCACAGAATAAAAAATGGTGGTGCATAAGGTGTTACAAGAGTTGTTTATTACATTTTGGACACCAACGACCTGCTTCGCTTTTTTTACCCATAATTTCCAATGGCGTCGCTCTCCACTTGTGTCCTTCCTTGCAGATAAATAACAATTTATAAGTTGAATTAATATATTTGGTGGCAAGGCATTTGCCACCCATTTTTTCAGCGTGCTTTTGTAATATTTCAAGATTAAATGACCTTCGTCCTGGTCTTTTCATAGTTTTTTTCCTTTGTATTATTCTTCTTATCTTTAGCAAAATTTGATATGACACGAAAGAACTTATTTTTATAAAAGGCGTAAAAAATGGAAAAGATTGCCATATTCGTGGATGTGCAAAATATATACTATACAGTGAGGGATAGTTTTCAAGGGCATTTTGATTATAATTCATTTTGGGCCAAGGTGGTAAAGCCAAATTGCAAAGTTATTGCCGCATATGCCTATGCGATTGATCGTAATGATGAAAAACAACTTCAATTTCAAAATATTCTTCGCGGAATTGGATTTGTGGTAAAACTTAAACAATATATTTCCCGCAAAGATGGTTCCACCAAAGGGGATTGGGATGTTGGAATTACCATGGATATGTTGGAGATATCTTTAGATGTTGATCGATTAATTTTGCTAAGTGGAGATGGTGATTTTGATTTACTGGTTAACAAACTTATTTCACAGGGAAAGAGAGTCGATGTTTATGGGGTTCCTCAACTGACAGCGAACTCACTGATAAAATCGGCCTCAACTTTTTATGCAATTGATCAAACCTTTTTAATGAAAAAATAGAAGTAAATTCAGAAACCAGCAGTCGTTCCTTAATTGACGATAATGCTAAGTTTATAACTTTTGAATGACCAAGCAAAATTAATTTTCAATAACTCTAAAAGCCCTGGCCATTAGATCTTGTTTACTTGTAGAGATACCTAGACTGTTTGCATACTTTCTCCATTTTGAAGTGGCATCTTTTACTTGTTTTATGATTTCATTAGCTTTGGATTCTGAAATTCTAAAATAATTGATCACAGATAAAGCGATTTCCAAGTCTTGAGAATTATCATTTCCTGAAATATTTAATTTCAAACCATCTCCGTCTGCTATAGGGTTTATGTCATAAGCAGGCGAAAGTCTCCAGCCGATCTTTTCTAAAATAAAGCCATGATTTCTTAGATGATCATCAACATTAGAAATGCATATGCTTAAAACAATTCGTCGCCATAACTCTTCTAAATCTTCATCTACATTAGAGCCACTGCGAACTATAAACTCAGCAAGATCAAGATAACTAACACCTGCCGAATGATCATTTCCATCTATTTTTCCTAAACATGTCATAGCTGAAGCAAAATGAATTCTTTTGCCCTGCTCTCGATCAAATCTCTTTGTTAAAAAAGTGTAGTCGTCACTGTTGAATTTTTGGACTTTACACTCAGACATATTGATTCCAGTCTCTAATGCTATTTGATAGGCGACCATTTCCCAGCCACCAACATTTGTATCATCATATTTACTGGGAAACTTTGCAATCCACAGGTTGTTCTGTTCATCAACAATACTTGCTTTAGGTCTAGCTCCTCCCAATGACGAACCAGGAGAAATAAGCATGTTTAACCACTTCAGATACTCTTCAGAACTTTCATCACCATCTTCTTCAATCTTTAAGCTCGCTTGTTCCAATTCTCTTAATCTGGCCCATGGAGGAGTGGCACAATCTGTTTTATTATTTAGAAAATCGCCATCAGGGTCTAATTTGAACCTTAATGCTCCCATTCTGTTGGCATCATAGACTCCTAATAAGTAATCATTTTCATATAATTTTTGAGGAGTTCTTTTTTCTTGTCTTGCTAAAATAGATTCCCGTTTTTTCATTAAAAGACGGCCCCAACGATCAGGACATGAATCGGTAAAAACACCAAAATTAGTTTTCCCTTCCCTTAGATATTGGCCTCCTGAAAAGAACTGTAAGTCTGGGTCTAGCTCTTGAGCATAACCTTTTACAATCCATTTATCATTATAAGAGAAGGAGAAAATCTCTTCTCCCCTTACGAAATCAACTGTTAGAGTCCCCATGATTTGAGGACCATCAACTCCTATCCAATCGGCATATACATAAATATGTTTTCGTTCATTTTTCTTGGCCATATTTACTCACTAGCTCTTTTAGGGGCTCTTTGTTTTGTAATAAGACCTGCATCTTGAATCTTTCTTCCAAGCACATCATCTTTGGCCACATCCAAGAAATCCTTTTCAAGCCTCATTACAAAAAGCACTTGAAAATAACTTCCCAAGGAAACACTTTCATCTCCCTTTTCAATTTTGATAAGAGTGGACCGACCAATACCAGCTCTCTCCGCGACTTGATCCATTGACAATTTTCTTCTTAAACGTGCAAGCTTAATATTTTCTCCAAACATCTCGAGAGTTATTTTAGCTTGTGGGAATATAGGTTTCTTTTTAGTTCTCATAATGTGTATTATTATACACTATTCT